>JBGAIL010000244.1:0-6170 GCA_044225565.1 Steroidobacteraceae bacterium
ATGGCAACCTTTCCTTCCACGACGGTGACCGTAGTGCCGCTGCGCCGGCGATAGACATCGAACTTCGTGCCGAGAGCACGCATTTGCGCGGAGCCGCTGCGCACACGAAAGGGCCTGCGCGGATCCTTCGCCACCTCGAACAGCGCCTGGCCGTCGATGACCTCCACTGCACGCTCGCCGCCGGAATAGCGCACCCGGATGCGGGATCGGGAATTCAGCTCCACTTTCGAGCCATCCGCGAGCCGCAGGATGCGCTGCTCGCCGATGCCCGTCGAGTACGTGCCCCGGCCATGGAGCTGGCTCGCCACTGCCAGCAGCGCCAGCACGCTCAAGAGCGCAGCGGCCGCGACGGCTCGGCGCACAGACCACCACTGGCCGGGCCGCGGCGACGCGATGCCTTGCGCCACTGGACCCCCGGCATCGTCGAGCTCTTTGGAATTCGCGAGGGAGGCGACGTTTTCCGTGGCGCGCGCGCGCTCCGCGAGCTGCTGCACATCCGATTCGCGCAGCGAGTCGACGCCCGGAAGGTCCGACCAGAGGCCGACGATGCCGAGATACGCGCGCACGTGCTCGGGAGACGTTCGCAGCCACGCCATGAATCGGTCGTGCACGGCGGCTTCACTACGCTCGTGCCGCAAGGTCACGAACCACTCGGCCGCCTCGTCGACGATCTGCGTGTTGAGCGAAGGGCGTCGCGCGCTCATCTGAACCGCTCCAGCCGCTGCCGGCAATGCGACAACGCCTTCGCGAGATGCTTCTTCACCGTGTTGCGTGAAATGCCGAGGCGTACGCCGATCTCGTCCAGGGAGAACCCGTCCCGCCGGCGCATCACCAGTACGGCCTGGGATTTCGGAGAAAGCTGCCGCAAGGCGAGGTCCAGGGCCGCGAGGCGCTCCCGGGTCTCCGCTTGCGAAGGAAGGTCCACATCGTCCGCAGGATGCAGCGCCGCCCATTCCGCCACGTCCGCGGTCTGCGGCGCGGAGGCCTGCTTCATGGCGTGCTCGTACAGCAGGTTGCCTGCGATGGTGAGGAGATAGGCCTCGGGCGAACGGATCTCCTCGTGGCGCCCCAGGCGAAGCAGGCGCAGGTAGATCTCCTGCGCGAGATCCGGCGCATCCGCACCGTTGGCGAGACGACGGGTCAGGTATCGCCTGAGCCGTCCGCCGTGCGCCCGGGCGACCTCCGCCACGAAGGACCGATTGTCGTGCGCTCCCAAAATGAGCACCCCGCGGATGGAGTCCGCCTCAGGGTATTAGAGGGCGGGGCCCGGGGAAACGGGTACCCCCGAAATGGGGGCGGCCAGCCGTTTGGCGCTTTGCATCTCCTCGTGCTCGAAAGCCGGCTCGAAGGCTTTCAGCTCTTGCGCGCTCATGCCCACCGACGCCCCTCTTGCGACGCGCCTCCATTGCGCCACTGCGCGGTGGACCTCACCCAGGATTCGAAGGGCGCGCTCCTCGTCGAGATGGAAATACCCTGCCGCATGCAACGCGTCTTCGATCTTTCCCGTGGGACCCGTCTCCTCCGTAAGCCACGTCTTGGGATCCCTGCCTTTGTCCGGGAACGGATTCAGATCGAACGCAGGCGCGAGGCGCCATTGCCCGTGCCCCGCGTGCAGGAAGCCGTGATTGTGCAGGTGGTCGTCCACGTTCGTGATCAACATGTTGAAGACGATACGGCGCCACAGTTCAGCCAGGTCCCGCCGGGCGTCGGGCGAAGCACTCAGGATCCGCTCGGCCACTTCGCTGTAAGCGCGCTCTTCTCCCCGGGACGCCTGCAACATCGAGGTTGCGGAAAGGTACGGGATGCGACCGCCAGCCGCGCGATCGAAACGGCGGATCAGCGCGACCGGCATCGCGTCGGAGTACACGATACGCCCCCGGGCCGCGTCGATGCCCGCCGCGGACGCGAGCTCGAGCGCCAGGATCTCGCCTTTGGTCACGGCGCGATCGTCGTCGACGCTCGGAAACTTCCCGATGGCGAGATGCCCGTCCTCATCGACGATGGTGCACTTTGGACGCATGCCCCCCAAGGAAGTCGCGCGCCCTCGCAGGTAAGCGAGATCTTTCTCGGTTTCCATGCCCCGCTCCACCGCGTGGGCAGCACCGATGATCTGGGCGAGCTCCAGCAACGGAGGCACCCCCCGTTCGCCGCCCTCGGGCGTCCGCATGAACTTTCCGTCCGCATTGCGGAATCTCAGAGCTCCGACGCGGCTGACATCATCGACCCCCAGCAGATAGTCGATCTCCATGAGCGCTGCGCTGCCACTCGCCTTGCCGCTTTTTCGCCGCCTGGCGTGATCGCGCGCGATGACTTTGCAGCCCCATCCATCGGGCTCCGTGTCCGCGATGGCGAAGTGGAAGATCGGGTCGCTCGAGGTTGCCGCCTTGTGGAAATAGCGCTCTCGCGTCAACGGCAGGTCTGGAGAGATCTCGAACCGCCCGGGGCTCTCGAGCCAGGTGTCCTCGTAGACGAAGGATGTATTCTCCCGGGCACCCTGCCGCGAGTGCGTGAGCGTGCCGACCGGTATCGCCCGCTCGCCGAGGCAAACCTGGATCGTCCGCGTGAGGGCGGCTGCTCTCACAGCGCTTGCGGTCCGCGCTGGCTGGATTTTTTGACGATCCGCCTGGGCAATGCCTCGTCCATGAGCTGCAAGCCGAGCTCGTCGGCACCGGAATCGAGCAGGTCGGAGAGGGGCTGGAGCGCGTTGAGCACGAGAAGCGCCTTCGCGAGAGTGCCCACGGCAAGAGAGGGATCGCCTCGTTCCAGACGCCGCAGGGTCGCCGTTGAGACTTGCAGGCGCTGCGCCATGGATTGGGTCGAGATGCGCCTGCGGCGCCTGGCGAGCGCCAGGTTCTCGCCGAGCTGCCGGAGGGCACGGCGCACGGGAAGAGGCAGAGTGGCTCCTGTCTTTTTAGCAGTCATATACGAGCGATTTTAGCATCAAACCGCTCATATAAAAGCGCTAAATGCATGAGTGCTGCATGAGCCAACTACTTGATTGTCATGATTATTCGTGGAAGTCGCGCCGCGGACGCCCTCAGCTTCCCCAGACGTCCCGGAACAGCCGCACGAAGTTCCCGCCGAGGATCTTCTCGATCCTCGCCTCGGTCCACCCGCGACGGGCCAGATCGCCGGCGAGCTTCAGGAAGCGCAACGGCTCGTTGTACTCGGGGATGACGTTGAAGACGTCGGCCGCCTCACCCGGCGCGGCGATGCCCGCTTTCTGCCGCTCCTCGAAGAACTCCCGCTGTTTGCGGGCCGCGGCCTCGTCGGTGGGCGTCGCGGAAATCACGCCATCCGTGCCGAGCCCGACGTGATCCTCGCCGCACACGTTCACGGCGTGCTCGAGGTGCCGGATGAGATCCTCCGCACGCGCCTGCCCCGAAGCGCGCAGGAAAGGCATGAAGTAGATGCCGGCCACGCCGCCCTTCTCCGCCAGCGCCCGCAACGACTCGTCTGCCGTGTTGCGGGGGAAATCCACCAGCGCCCGGCAACCAGTATGCGTGATCGCGAGCGGGCCCTTGCACGCGGCGATGCCTTCGGAAATGGTGCGCGGCCCCGCGTGACTGAGATCGAGCAGCAGCTTCAGCCGGTTGATCTCGGCGATCGCTTCACGCCCGAGCGTGCTCAGCCCGCCGTTTGCCGGCTCCAGACACCCATCGCCCATGAGATTGCGGCGGTTGTACGTCAGCTGCACGATGCGCACGCCGAGATTGCGGAACAACGCGAGGCGGCCGAGATCGCCCTGGAGCATGCTGGTGTCCTGGAAGCCGTAGATCAGGCCCAGGCGTCCGCTCGCCTTGGCGGCTTCGATGTCTCTTGCGGCGAGCACCTTCAGCAGCGCATCCGGACGCGCAGCGATCTCGCCATCGCCGGCCGCGATCTCCCGGATCGCCGCGTCGTACGCATCCGGATCGTTTCCGACCGCACCCACGGTGAGGTTGACCGCGGTCACTCCCGATGTCTTGATGTCGGCAAGCCCGGCAGCGTCGTACGAGTCCGGCCCGCCCAGCGAATCGATGACCAGCGCGCGGCGATAACGCTCGGCGGAATAACCCTTCGATGCTTGCCCGGCCTCGAGGATCCAGGGCGCTGCGGCCGCACAAGCCCCCGCCCAGAACATGAATTGCCTGCGTGTGCTCATGATTTCCCTCGGGGCATTGCGGACCGACAGGGCGATCTTGTCATCCCGCACCGTCGACGAGAAGCAGACTTACGGCGCTACGCCCAATATCGGCAGCCGCAGCACCGAGCGATTCCCGCCGCCCACGTGAATGCCGAGCCTCGGCGCCGGGCTCTGCTCCGGTGTGACGGTATTGCCGCGATCGGCGCCGGAAATCGTGAGACGCACGCGCTCGCCTGCCCGGAACACCCTTCCCACGGCATACAGGGGAAACTCCAATGGTACGGGCGTCGCCGACAGCGGCGGCGCGTTCGCCACGTCCACCGAGTTGGACGTGGGGAATGGCAGATCGAAGTTGCGATACGGCGCCTTGCCGAGCGTGCGGTGCGAAGCACGCAGGATGCCCTCGGAGACGAGGCGCGAGACTCCCTCTTCGTCCACCGCCGTCAGATATGCGTAGACGTCCGCGTCCTTCGCATTCTCCGAGGACAGCATCACCCGCACGATGGGCACGCCGGCCACTCGCAAGTCCTGCTGCAGTGGAGCCGAGGTGTACGTCATGGAGCGCATGTCGTTGGGCGCCATGTCGATCTCCATCACCCTGGACATCTGCCAGCGCGTGCCGGAAGTGCCGAGCGTGGTGCCATAGTCGACGAACCAGGGTTGGCTCGAGGGCTGCGCGTCTGCCGATGCGCTCAGCGAGCCGTCGTTCTGGGACTGCACGGCCTTTGCGCCCGCCGCGGACAGATGCCACTCCTGATACTGGGCTTCCGCGGGCGGCCACGTCGGCGCCACATACCACTCCGTCTTCTCGCGACTGCGCTGCAATCCGTACTGCACGGCAGGACGCGACTCTGCGCCGTTGTCGATTCCCCGCAGCCAGTGATCGAACCAGCGCAGCGTCTCCCGCGCCACGATGCGCTCACGGTCGGCATTCCGCGGATCGTAGGGCAGCGGGCCACGGCTTCCGTGGCCATAGGGGCCCATGATCAGCTTGCGCGGCACTTCGAGATTGGCGAACCAGTAGAGCGAGTCGTTGGTGTAGAGGTCGTACCAGCCGCCGAACAGCAACGCGGGAATGCCGCTCGCATTCACGCGGCCGACGAGCGTGTGCAGGTTGTTCTGCCCTTTGGCCTGGTAGGTGTCCAGAAACGGATACCGGTCCCGCAGCACGCCCGCGGACTCGACCTCCGGCATGCGCGAGAACAAGGCGTCCATCGCCTCCGAGCCCTGCCGATGGTCTTCGATCGCCTTGCGCAACTCGACCTGGTCGGGGTCCGCATCGACCTCGGCAATGTTGTCGATGCGCTTGCGCAGCACGGTCGACCGGTTGTCGCCGATGGCGACGCCGCTGCTCCACAAGCCGAGCCAGCCCGCTCTGAGCACGCCACCCATCGCGTAGCCACCGTTCACCTCGTCGAAGAACGGCACGTCCATGGCCAGCGCCTTCAGGGCCTTGGGTCGTTCAGCCGCGACTCGCGGCTGGATCTCGGCGAGATAGGACGCACCCAGCATTCCGACGGTGCCATCGCTCCAGCGCTGCCGCGCGATCCATTCGACGATGTCGAAGCCATCCCGCCCTTCGCGCGGATCGCCTTCGGCCATCGAGGATCCGAAGGACGCGCCGGCGCCACGCATGTCCGCCACGACCACGGCGTATCCATGAGCCAGCATCAGCAGCGGGGCATCCGGTTGCGATGGAATCTTCAGCCGGCCGTGCGCGTCTGCGGGTGCATCGGGCCAGCGCAGCGTACCGCCCTGCGGCAACGGGATCGCCCGCCCATAGCGGGTGTACTCGAATAGAACCGGGAACCTTCCACGCGCGACGCGCCCGTCCTTTGCGGGAAGGTAGTAATCCACCGCCAGGCGCACGCCGTCGCGCATGGGCACGTAGACTGAGCGCCTCACCGCTTCGCCAAATCCTGGCGCCTCGCCCACGCGATATTGTCCGAGGCCGAGCTGTTCCATCGACTGGGGTGCAACGGCTGAAGCGGCCGGTGCCGCAACCAACCCCGGGGCACTTGCCACCGACGCCAGCGCCAGGAGC
>JBGAIL010000005.1:0-53877 GCA_044225565.1 Steroidobacteraceae bacterium
GCAGCAGGCTGCGCATGGGAATGCTCCGGAATTCGCTCATCTCGAAGGCATCAGTGGCGCGACGAGCGCGAGCATCCAGTATTGCCCATGCCACGGAACGCGTCGAGGCATGAGCGCTTTTCGACCGGTCGGCAAGGCAAACGGGCCGTTCGACATGAATCCGCGCGCCCGCCCGGACGATCCCTTAGAGTGCCCCGACGCACCATGTCGACACCCGTGAAATCGGCGAAAGCCTCCGCTCCCCTCGAGACCGCCCCGCTCCTGGGAGGACCATATCTATATTGGCTCTGCCAGGCCGCGGGCTGGGGCACTTATACGATCACGCGCTTCTGCGGCGCGGTGTTGTACCTGCACATGGGCTGGCAGGAAGCACTGCTGGACGTACTGTTGCTGCACGTGGCCGCACTCGCCCTCACTCACCTGCTGAGAGGCTACGTCATCCGGCACGACTGGGCTTCGCTCGGCAGACCCCAGCTGGCGCTCCGCATCTTTCTGGCGGGACTGCTGCTCGGGCTGCCCATGGGCATCGCCACCCAGCTGACGCCGCTCTCGGCGTTCCAGGACCCGAGCATCCTCTTCACCCACGTCCAGCTCACCGTCGCGCCCGCCATCGTCCTCTGGCTCAACGTCGTCAACTGGGCCGCCACCTTCATCCTCTGGCTCGCACTCTATTTCGGCGTGCTCGCCGTTCGGCGGCGCAAGTCGGCGGAGCTGCGGCAATCGGAGCTCGCGCGTGCGCTGCAGCTCGCGGAGCTGCGCCTGCTGAAGGCGCAACTCAATCCTCACTTCCTCTTCAACTCGCTCAATACCGTGTGCTCGCTGATCGCGGAGGATCCCGCCAGGGCGCAGGACGCCGTGAAGCGCCTCGCCAGCACGTTGCGCTACACGTTGAGCTCCGGCCAGGGCGAGTTCGCGCCTCTGGAGCACGAGATGGCGATAGTCGAGGACTATCTGCGCCTCGAGTCGCTGCGCTTCGAAGACCGGCTCCGCATCGAGCGACACCTCTCGCCCGAAGCGCTGCGCGTGCGCGTCCCGGTGATGCTCCTGCAAACTCTCGCGGAGAACGGCATCAAGCATGGCATCGCCCTGCTGCCACAAGGCGGCACGCTTTCCATCCGGGCCGAAGTGCGAAGCGATACGCTGTCGCTCGAAGTGAGCAACCCGCGCCTGCAATCGCCGCCATCGGTGCTGCGGCAGCCTGCGTCCGTGCCTGCCTCCGGGCCGGCAACCGACGGGCTCGCGCGGAACGACGGTGATGGCATCGGGCTGCGCAACGCCGCCGAGCGCTTGCGATTGCTGTTCGGATCGCGTGCGGGCCTGGACGTCGACCTCGGCCAGCCGGGCGTTGCTGCCGTCCGGGTGCGCATCCCCGTGGACGCATGAGGGCTCTCATCGTCGATGACGAGCCGCCCGCGCGCCGGGAGCTGCGCAGGCTGCTGGCGGCGTTCCCGTGGATCGAGATCGTCGGCGAGGCGGGCAACGTCGACGAGGCCGTCTCGAAAACGGAGTCGCTGGACCCCGCCCTGCTGTTCCTCGACATCCAGATGCCGGGAGGTCAGGGCTTCGACGTGCTGACGCGGCTCGAGAGGGCGCCGCAGGTCATCTTCACCACGGCCCACGACGAGCACGCGGTGCGTGCCTTCGAGTTCAACGCGCTCGACTACGTGCTGAAGCCCATCGATCCCGAGCGGCTCGCCATGGCATTGTCGCGCGTGCGAGCTGCACCGGAGCCGGCTCCGCCCGACGCCACGACTTCGTACGCATCTGCCACGACCCTGGAGCGCCTGTTCGTGAAAGACGGCTCCCGCTGCTGGTTCGTACCCTTGCGCGAAGTGCGGCTGATCGCCTCGGAGGGCAACTATGTCCGCCTGTTCTGGGGAGGGCAGCAGCCCTTGCTCGGCCGGGCGTTGGCGAGCCTGGAGAAACGGCTGGATGCGCAGCGATTCTTCCGCGCCAACCGCCAACAGATCATCAACCTGGATCTCGTCGAGAAAGTGGAAATGGGCACGGCCGGCACGCTGCGCGTTCAGCTGCGCGGCGATCCCGAAGTGGAGATCTCGCGCCGACAGGCTCGGCTGTTCAAGGCTCGCGCGAAGGTGTGAGCGTCATCGTCATTCCAGCAGCGTGTCGCGAAGACGTGCGCGACGCTCCCCGGAAAGACCGACGGCCTGCTCGCAATAACGCTCGAACGAGCCATATTCCCGATCGATGGTCGAGAACGCGGCGCCGAGATATCCGTTCCGCACGTCCAGCACCGCGTCGATCACTCCATCCATCGAAGCGGAATCGATGCTCAGCGCGAGCCGCCGGGCGAGCGGCGCGCGATGTCGATGCGCCCCCGGCCAGCCGCGGGACGCGAGATAGTCCGCCTCGACCGCTTCCGTCGGCACGCCGAGAAGGCGCAGCAGCACGGCGACCGCGAAGCCGGTGCGATCCTTCCCCGCGGCACAGTGGATGAGCATCGGCGCACCGCCTTCGCTCAGGCTCGCGCAGATCTGGCCCAGCGCGGAAGCCAGGTTGCGAGGCAAGCGCCGGTAGATCTCCGTCATCACTTCCGCCGCTCCGGCCGCGTCGGGGCTCTGTCTCAACATCGCAATGAGACCGGGATCGGCGCGCAGATCGTTGCGGATGTCGAAGTCCAGCGCGCGGGCGCTCATCGCGGCGGGCACGGAATTCGGATGCCGATCGCGCTCTGCGACGCTGCGCAGATCGCAAATGGTGGTGAGCGGCAGGCCTGCCAGCTGCGCCCAGTCTCCAGTGGTAAGGTCGCAGAGGCGCTCCGAGCGCAGCAGCACGCGCGGCCGCAGGCGTCGCCCATCCGCGGCCGGCAGGCCGCCGAGGTCGCGGAAATTGCTCACCCCATCCAGCTTCAGCACAGGTCGATTCCCGGGGCGCCGCGGCTATCAGCCGCGGAGCAATCCACGCTCGTAGTAAATGCGACACCCCAGCTCCGCGGACAAAGCGCCGGCGATACGGTGCAGTGAAGCGATGAGCGCGCGGCGTGGCGGCGCGCCGATCTCGGCCGATGTGCCGAGTATGCCGATGATGGCGGTCAACTCGTCCTCGCTCCGGAAAACGGGTGCCGCAAGCATGTTAATGCCGAGCCGTACCTCGTCGACGGCTTCTTCAAAGAAACGCTCACGGATCACAGGCAGCCGTGTCTCTACCGCGCGGCGGTCCGAAATGGAATGAGGCGTGAATGCGGTGAGCTTGCGCTCCAGGATGCGCGCGCGGGTGGGCTCGTCCAGGAAGGCGAGCGCCACGCGGCCCTGTGCGGAGCAATGGGGCGGCGGCCGGTTGCCGGGCCGGGACGAAATGGCGAGCTTGTCGCGATATTCGATGCACGAGAGCAGCACGGGCTCGCCGTTGTGCGGAACCGACAGCAGCGCGGTCTGCTGCGTCTCGTCGCGCAGCCGGGTGAGGTAGGGATCGGCTACGAACCGCAGGTCGTATTGGTCGAGAGCGGCCTCACCGAGCGAGAAGAGCTTGCTGCCGAGGCCGTAGCGACCATTGCGCGCGTCCTGGAACACGACACCCAGGCTTTTGAGCGTGGCCAGGTGCCGGTGCACCCGAGGCTTCAACTCCCCCAGCGTGGTGGCAAGCTCCGTCAGCCCGACCGGCCCGCGGGCCTGCGTGAGCGCCTCCAGGATGCGGAAGCCCGTCGTCAGCGACTGCAGCCCGTCCCCCGGCGTGCCACGCGAAGCAGCCGGCGAGCGCGCAGCGGGCCGGGCCGATTTGCCTCTCTTCATCGTCGCCTTTCCATCACCGGGGCGCTATCATAATAGAAACAGAGTTTCTGCATCCGAAACAAGTGGATCGCAAGAGGAGGCGCCGATGTTCCTCAGGAATTGCTGGTACGTGGCCGCGCTGGATTCGGAGCTGATCGACGGCAAGCTGCTCGGGCGCACGATCCTCGGCGAGCGGGTGCTCCTGTATCGCGGCGAAAGCGGCAAGGTCGTCGCCCTGGACAACCGCTGCCCGCATCGCGGTGCGCTGCTCTCCGATGGCCGTATCGAGGGCGACAGCGTGCGCTGCATGTACCACGGCCTGCGCTTCAACGACCACGGCAAGTGCACGCAGATTCCGGCTCAGGACATGATTCCGCCGAAGATGAAGGTGCGCCACTACCCCACGCATCAGATCAACCACTTCATCTTCATCTGGATGGGCGATCCGGCCCAGGCGGATCCCGCACGGATCCCGGAAGTTCCCGCCCTGCGCGATCCGGGCTGGAAAGGCATCCCGGCCTACCTGCACTACGACGCGAACTACATCCTCATCGTCGACAACCTCAGCGATCTCGCGCATCTCGCCTGGGTGCACAAGGATACGCTGGGCGGCTCCGAGGAATATGCGTTCGTCAGCAAGCCCATCAACATCGAGAAGAACGAGCGGGGCTACCGCCTCGCGCGCTGGCACATGAACATCGATCCGCCGCCGTTCCACAAGAAAGTCATCCCGGAGAAAACCGCGAAACTCGATCGGCGCAATACCGTGAACATGTATATCCCCGGCATCTTCTACATGGAGACGCTGTTCGCGCCGGCCGGCCAGGGAGCCGAGAAAGGCGTCCAGGTGCCCGGCACCCGGGAATACCGCAACGTCCAGTTCATGACCCCCGAAACGGAAAGGACCACGCACTTCTTCTGGACGTATCTCAACAACTACGAAGGCGAGGACTCGACCATCTCGCAGTCGCTGCTCGCGAGCCTCATCGAGGGCTTCATGGAGGACAAGGCGATCATCGAGCAGCAGCAGAAGACGCTCGAGCAGTCGCCGGGCTTCCAGATGCTCGCCATCCTCGCGGATGCGCCGCTCGCACATTTTCGCCGCGTGATGGAAAAGCTGCTGGCCGCGGAACAGGCACCGCCGGTTGCCACCGGCACGCATGCCTGAAGTGCGCGCAAGCTCGCGCGTGCTGCCCGTGGCGGGATCGGCTCGACCCTAGCTCGGGTCGCGAAGATACTCCCGCACGGCAACGCAAAGCAGATCGACCAGCATGGGCGTCAGCTCGCGTGCCGTGTCCGTTTCCTGGCGCGTATGCACCCAACCGAGATAGGTCGTACCGCGCGCCGCAAGGAACAGAGGGAGCAACGCGAGCTGTTCGTCGGGCAGGGCACGCTCGGTGCGATAGCCCGCGATCACCGCTTCGCGAATCGCCTCGTAGTACGGCTGCCCGAGGTGGAAGTACAGCGAAGTGGCGATCTCGAACAGGTGCCATCCGAAGCCGGCATCGTCGAAATCCAGCAGCCGGATGCGCTCACCATCGACCAGCAGGTTCTCCGGGGCGAAATCCGCGTGGATGAGCCCGTACACTGCCGTCGAGCGATTCAGCGCTCCGAGATCCCGCCGCAGCCGGTCCCGCGCCGTCAGCACGAGTTGCCGCTGCGCCGGCGAGAGCGCCGCGAGCTCCCAGAATCGTCCCCAGAAAGGCCGCTCGCCGACCAGTCCTTCCGCATCCCACGCATGGCGGGTGAAATCCGGCGGCAAAGTCCAGCTGCAAGCCTGGTTGTGCAGTCGCGCCGCCAGCTTGCCGATCGTGTGGAACATGCGAGGCAGCTCCGTTGCCTGCGCATCGACGTCCTCGCCCACGCTCCCGAGCTGCGTTCCGCCGATCCATCTGAAGATGTCGACCTGCCGCGCTTCCGGCACGCCGGCATGCCGCACCGTCAGGAATGTGCCTCCGTTGCGGGCCACGACGATCTCGGGAACGTCGAAGCCACTCTCCTGCAACGCACGCATCCATTGCAGCTCGGATCGCAGCTCTGCATCGGTGTGGTAGCCCGCCCGGTGCACGCGCAGCGCAAAGCGCTTCCCGTCCCGCGTCGTCGCCGCGAACACCGCATTCTCGCGGAACTTGATGAGCTTGAGCTCACAGGGACCGAGATCCCAGTGCGAAAGCGCCGCGTGCGCGAGCGCCTGGATGCGCTCGGCCTGGTCCTCCGGCGAGGAAAGGTAGAAGTCGCTCATGCGCCAGCGAGCACGCCGTCCAGCGTGTCGAGCAGCAGGTCGGCATTCTCGCGCGTGAAAGGCATCGGCGGCCGGATCTTGAGCACGTTGTCGTGCGGGCCGATGCGGCTGATGAGCACTCCCCGATCGCGCATTGCATTCACTACGCGCTTCGCTTCCGCCGTCGCGGGCTCTTTCGTCTTTCGATCGCGCACCAGGTCTGCCGCGAAGAACATGCCACGGCCCCACACCTCGCCGATGATCGAGTGCTTTGCTGCCAGACGATTCAATCCGGCGACCACGTAGTCGCCGACCACCCTCGCGTTCTCGCGGAGGTTCTCGCGCTCCAGCACGTCCAGCACGGCTGCCGCCGCGGCACACGAGACGGGATTCCCGGCGAACGTATTGAAGTACATCGTGCGGTCGCCGAATGTCTGGATCAGGTCCGCGCGGCCCACGACGCCCGCGATGGGATGCCCGTTACCCATGGGCTTGCCGAGCGTCACGAGATCCGGCACCACGCCGTACAACTGATGCCCCCACATGTGCGCACCGGTACGACCGAAGCCGCCCTGCACCTCGTCTGCGATGTAGAGCCCGCCGGCCTTGCGCACCAGCTCGACGGCTCGCGGGATGAAGCCAGGCGGCACGTTGGGCAGGCCTTCGCTCGAGAACAGCGTGCAGAACAGCATCGCGGCCATGCGGATGCCGTTCGCCTCGAGCGACTCGATGGCCGAGCGCACTTCCTCGACGTAGGCATCCTCCAGCGCCTGGCCGGTGAGGCCGCGCAGGCCGCGGTAGGTATCCGGTGGAGAGATCGCCCGGATGTGCGGCCCGAATCCTTCGGGCGGAGGGAACACGGTGCCGATCTGCGCCACGGCCTTGGTGTTGCCGTGGTACGCGAAATTGGTGCAGATGACGCCGGTCCCGCCCGTGATCACGTTGGCAATGCGCAGGGCAAGCTCGTTTGCCTCGCTTCCCGTGCAGACCAGCATGGCCATGGAAAGACTGGGATCGAACGTCGAAACCAGCCGTTCCGCGTACTCCACGATGCCTTCGTGCAGATAGCGCGTGTGCGTGTTGAGCTTCGCGGCCTGGCGCGCGACTGCCTCGACGACGTGCGGATGGCAGTGGCCCACGTGCGGCACGTTGTTGTATGCATCGAGATAACGGCGGCCTTCCGCATCCCACAGCCAGACGCCTTCGCCGCGCACGAGATGCAGCGGCTTTTCGTAGAACAGCGGCGAGTTGCGTCCCAGTACGCGGTAACGGCGCTCGAGCAGGGAATCGGTGGACATCGCTCAGGATCCGGCCAGCGTCTTGACGCCTTCGAGCTCCTGCAGGAACACGGGGCTCTCGGGTAGCGTCGAGCCTCCGTCCACGCAGATGGTCTGGCCCGTGACGTAGCGTGCCTCGTCGGAGGCGAGATACAGCATGGCGTAGGCGATGTCCTTCGGATCGCCGATGTAGCCCATCGGGATGTAGCGGGCCATCTCCTTCATGCCTTCCTCGCTCGCCAGCAACTCCATCGCCGCAGTACGGATGTAGCCGGGCTCCACGCCGTTCACGGTGATGCGCTCACGCGCAAGCTCCATGGCCGCGGTGCGGATGAAGGCATTGATGCCGCCCTTGGACGCCGCGTAATACGAAGTGCCCGGCATCGCCACGCGCGGCCCCGTAACCGACGAGGTGAACAGAAGCCGACCCGAGCCGCGCTTGCGCATGTGAGGAATGCACGCTGCCGAAAGCCGGAAGCACGCTTTGAGGTTCACGTCGAGCACGGTGTCGAGGTCTTTCTCCGAATAGCCCTCCACGGGTCCGCCGAGGAACGACGCTGCGTTGTGCACCAGGATGTCGATGTGCCCGAAGACGCGTACCGTCTCGGCGATGACGCGCTCCGCTTCCTCCTTGGTGCCGATATCGGCGACACACAGTTCAGCAGTGCCTCCCCCATCGCGCACCAGGCGCACTGCGTCCTCGCCGTGCTTCGCGGTGCGCGTGGCGATCATCACCTTCGCGCCTTCGCCCGCGAATACCTGCGTGATACCGCGCCCGATCCCCTGGCCGCCGCCCGTGACGATCGCGACCTTGCCCGCCAAAGTGCCCTGCTTCATGTGACCACCACCCCTTGAGCGCGCCGCGCCTGCGCCCACACGGGCGGCAGGATCAACGCCAGACTGAAAAAGAACAGAACCAGCCCGAGCCAGATGACCGGCGACAGGTTGCCTTCGCCGATCACCATGGCCGCAAGCCCCGGCCCGAACGCGAGCCCGCACATCTGCGCGGCAACGGCGTACACCACGACCAGCCCGCGGCGATCGAATCTCGCCATCGCGCCGAGCAGCACCGGCTGCGTGAAATTCCACGCGAGGTTGTAGACGGACACCACCAGCGCGTACATCAACGAGCCGAAGTGCCCGACCAGTGGATAGAGCACCACGGCACCACCGACGATGCCCACGATGAGCGCCAGCGCATGATGAGTGCGGTGCGCCAGCCACGCAGCGCCGAACGCACCGGCCACGCCGGCGAACTGCGAGAGCATGAGCCCGTTCGCGACTTGTTGCTCCGTGAGGCCCGCGTTCACTCCGATGAGGAACAGGTAAGCCCACACCACGCCCTGGCCGAGGAAATAGACGAACATCGACAGCAGCGCCGCGCTCTTGAGCGGCACACTGAGCTCCACGGCATCTTCACGAATCTCCGTCACGGTGCTGCCCGATCGCGGGATGTAACGAACCACCGCCATGGCGAGGAGCGGGAACAGCGCGAAGAACCAGAGCACGCCCGCCATGCCGACGGCTTCGAACGCCGCCGGCATCACCAGCAACCCGAACGCCCCGTAGAGGAGCACCCACATGATGAGAAGCCCGAAGTTCCTGTCCACCTTGCGCGTGAGGCCGACGGCCGTGAAGCTGATGGTGATGAGCGTGCCCGCGCCCAGGCCGGCGAAGAAGCGAAGGACGGCGAACGCATTGAGGTCGTGGACGTAGGTCGACGCGACGTTCGCAGCGAACATCAGCAGCAGCGAGACGTACAGCAGCTTGCGCCAGTCGAGCCGGTTCGCGAAGAAAGTGAGCACCACGGTGGTCGCCGCGATGCCGAACATCTCCACCGACGCCGTGTAGCCCGCGCCCTGCTCCGTGAAGCCCACCTTCTGCACCAGCCCCTGCACGAAGCCGGGCTGGACGATGAACACCTCGGGACCGACGACCCCCAGCAGGATCGCGCTGGAGAGGCCCCTGAACGAGTTCAGGTCCGTGGCCTCCTCCGGCGCGATCTGCTGTTGCACGGCGCGCGTCAGTCGAAGTTGTAGCGGAAGCTCACGCCGGCCCAGCGGGGCGCCCCGTACGCCTGCTGGTTGAAGCCGAACGTGCTCGTGAAGTCGAACGTGTAGTTGAGGTACTTCTCGTTCGTCGCGTTGTTCAGGAACGCCGCGATCTCCCAGCGCTTGTCCTCCGGCCCGTAGGACGCCCGCAGGTTCGCGACCACGTAGCCGTTCTCGAGCGAGATCGGCACGTTCTGGATGTCGTAGTAGATATGGTCCTGGATCGTCGCCGAAGCCTGCAGGGCGATCTTGCCGTTGAGCGCGGGCCATTCGTAGCGCACCAGCGCGTTGCCCGAGAACTTCGGTGCCGCCACCATGTCACGCGTGCGCAGCACGCCCGAGGGGCTCGGGATGTCCTTCGCCTTGGCGTCCAGCACGCTCGCGCCCGCGGCGAGCGTCCAGCCCCTGGCCGGCGAGGTCTGCAACTCCAGCTCGCCGCCCTTCACCGTGGCGTCGGTGTTGAAGATCACCTGGTTCAGCAGCTCGAAGCGGAAGGTCTGGAAGTCCTTGTAGTCGTAATAGAACACGGCGCCGTTGAGGCGCGTGCGCCCGCCCGCCCAGGTGGACTTGAAGCCCACCTCGTAGCTCGTGAGCTTCTCCTCGTCGAACGGGATGGTCGCGATCGTGTTGCTCGCGAAGAGCAGCGTCTCGTCCAGGAAGCCCACGTTGAAGCCCGCGGACTTCGTGCCGCGCGCGATGGCGCCGTAGAGCAGGACGTCGTCGGTCACCTTGAAATCCAGGCCGATGCGCCCGTTCACCGTGTCGTCGTCGTGCTTCGCGAGATTCCCGACGGAGTTCTTGTCGAAGTCGAACGCGACGTCGGTGGGCAGCCCGATGACGTCCGTGAAGAACCCCGAGACGTCCCGGTTGAGGTAGTCGAGCTCCTTCTTCTCGTTCGCGTAGCGCAGGCCGCCGATCAGGGTGAGCCGCGGCGTGAGGTCGTACTCGAGCTGGCCGAAGGCCGCCCAGGACTTCGACTCCTGCGTGTAGTTGGCGTCGAACTTCACGAACCCGAGGTTGGTGAGGTCCAGGATGTAGTGGCCGTCGACGTCGTTGTCGAAGTAGTAGAGGCCGCCGACCCATTTGAGGGGCGTGTCCTCCCCGCCCGCGAGCCGGAATTCCTGCGTGAAGGTACTGGTGTCCGCCTGGAAGGTCGGCTGGATGAGCGGCGCGGGGCTCGCTTCCGTGTCCTCGCTCTGCAGGCGGTCCACCTTCTGGCCTGCCGTGATCGAGGTGAACGTCATCCCGCCGAGGCGCCAGCTGAGATTCACCGTGGCGCCCTTGTTCTCGACGAACACCCGGCCGTGGCGGTCGTAGTCGCCCGCCCAGGGGTCACCGTCGGTGTCGACATAGCCGAAGCAGTCCGTGCCGGTGCGGGCATCGTTGGCATCGAGCACGCCGTCCGCATTGCAATCCGTGGACATGGTGGTCTCGCCCGGGGCGAGCGGCAGGCTCACGTCCCCCGTCGCGCCGCCGAGCTTCGTCGACTGGTGCTGCCACGCGCCCACCGTGGCGTCGTTCTTCGAGAAATAGGTGCTGAGCAGCAGGTCGACCTGGTCCGTCGGCTTGAAGAGCAGCTGGCCGCGCGCCGCCTTGGCGTTCGAGCCGTTGTAGTCCGGCGTGCCTTCGAAGCGGTTCTTCGTGTAGCCGTCGTGATGATTGGTGGCGAAGGAGAGCCGGCCGGAGACGCGGTCCGACAGCGGGCCGCCGATCGCGCCTTCCGTCTTGAGCTGGTTGTACTCCGCGCCCGTGACGTCCACGTAGGCATCGAAGGTGCTCGAGGGCTTGCGGCTCACGTAATGGATGAGGCCGCCCGTGGTGTTGCGGCCGAAGAGCGTGCCCTGCGGTCCGCGCAGCACCTCGACGCGCTCCATGTCGAAGAGCTGGAAGGCCAGGCCGCCGGAAGCCGGGTGGTAGACGTCGTCCACGTACACGGCGACCGGGTTCTCGCTCGCATCGGCGAAGTCGTTGAGGCCGACGCCGCGCAGGAAGAAGTTGATCTGGCTCGACTCGGCGTTGGGCACCGTGTAGTTGAGGCCCGGCGTCATCGCGACCAGGTCGGTCGCGTTCGTGAAGCCCAACTGGCGGATCTGCTCGCCCGAGTAGGCAGTGACCGAAAGGCCGACGTCCTGCACGCTCTGCTCACGGCGATTGGCCGTGACGACTACCTCGCCGAGAACGCCTTCGGATGGCTCTTCCTGCGCCACTGCGGGCGCCGCGGCGGCGGCCGCGAGCAGCGTGAGCGACAGACCCTGCAACGTCTTCGTCTTCATGTGTCTCCCCCAAGTACGTTTGGTCGTTGGTAGTCCTCAGCGATTCATCTGCGCCAGCAGGCGTTCCCGCTCGGCGCGCACGCCGACGAGCGCGTGCTTGCGATATCCCGCGACTTCCTGCTCCGTGTAGGGCACGAAAGTGCCTGTGGCGGAACCATCGGCGAGATTCTCCAGCATCCAGTTGAGCAGCGTGGCGATCTCGGCGTCGGTGAGCGTCGAGTGCGCGACGCCGGGCACCTGCACTAGGAATCGCCTGCCGTCGGGCGTTCCCGCGAACGGGCGCAACGTCGATCGGATGGCCGGCACACGATCCTGCACTTCGGAGCCGTCCGGCGTGTGGCAGCCCATGCAGTGCAGCGTGTAGTTCATCGAAGGCTCGAGCGCCTGGGTGCTCGCGAACGGCATCGCCGTGCCCGCGAGGCACGCGCCGAAAGCGATCTTGAGCCGTAGAGCCATGGTGCGCGGAGCGAGCCGTTACTTCGCTTCGCCGACGATGCGCGCGGTCGAGCAGTGGTAGGGAATGTTCGCCTTCGTGCTGCCCGAGCACCAGTTGTAGTCGTTGGCCTGGAAGGGGATGTGCAGCGGCATGTCGCGCTCGTTCCGGTTGCAGAAGCAGCGGCCGCAGGAGCTCTTGCCACAGCAGTCGTTGTAGGAGATGGCGTAATGCCTGCCGTCCGAGGGGTTCTGGCAGGTGCCGATCCAGGTGACCAGCGACATCTCCGTTCCGGGCGGACAGGAGCTCTGCGTGCCGCCGCAGCAGCCGCACAGGAAGCCATCTATGGCGCAGTGGCGCCAGTAGTCGCAGCTGTTCGGGTCGTCTTTCGCCTTCGCCTTGGCCGCATCGCCTTCGGGCTGCGCTGCGGCGGCGCCGCGCGCCACGGGGAGCAGCGGCAGAGCGCTCGCCCCGACCAGCATCGCACCGAGCGAGGCCAGCAGGCTGCGCCGCGAAGTGCGCCGCGCCACCGAGCGGGTGGACGATTCAGTGAGCGAGTCGAGCCATTTCATCGGGCATTCTCCAATTCAGACGGCCCAGTCAGGCGGCACGCCCGGCGTGACGCTTCTCGAGATATTCCTGGACGGACGCCACTCCGAGCCGCTTGGCCTCGAACAGGCTTTCGAGGTGCTCGCGAGAGTTGATGAGCCCGCGGGCCAGCACGACGCCCTGCTCGTCGAGCAGCACCGCATAGGGCAGCCGGTTGATCTGGTACGCGATGCCGAGAGGCGGCGAGAGCACGTAGCCGAGCTGCGCGAGGCCGTGCTTCTGCCGGAATTCCGCGTGGACGGCGGGTTCGCCGTCGCTCGCGAGCAGGATTTCCAGCCAGCCCTGCTCACTCTTCGCGCTGGACTTCAGCACGGGCAGCAACGTCTTGCAGACGGGGCACGTCGGCGAGAGGAACATGACGAGCGTGCTCTTGCCGTCCTCGCGTGGAGCGCCGACCTGACGGTGTTGGCCGTCCATGTCCCGGGTAGCCACGATGGGCGCGGCCTCGCCGACCGTGAGCCCTTTCGCGAGCATGAGCGCGCCGGTAGGGGCGATGCGATCGTGCAGCACGCCGATCTGCCTCGCGAGCGCGAATACGACCAGCGAGAGCGCGATCACCAGCGCCCACAGCACGATGTGAGAGATCATGAAGGTGCTCATGGAGTCTCCGTTGCCGCGAAGGCCCGCGGTGCCGGCCTGGCGAGCAACAGCTCGGCAGAGGCATAAATGAGAGCACAGGCGGCCAGTGCCGCGAACACGGTGGCGTAGTCGCCGGGGGTCATGGCTCTGGCGGAAAGCGGCAGCACCGTCGAAGCGAGACCTGCCGCGAGCAGCAGATTGCGCACCACCAGCGAGCCGCTGATGGTGCGCCGGACCAGCCCGCATCCGCAATCCAGCGCCCGGCGGCCCCGTGCGAGATTGATGGCCATGGCACACGCGTACAGCAGCAGCACCACCACTCCTGCCGCGCCGGCCCACGCCCGCGTTTGCGGCCACAGCAACGCCAGGGCGACCGCGGTTTCGATGAAGGCGATCGACGGAGCGGCAAAGGGAACCACGGCCTGCGGCAGCACCCGGTATTCACCGAGAGTCGCCGCGAACTCACCCGCTGCGCGCCATTTGTGAGACGCCGCCCATCCGAACAGCAGCGCTCCGCACAGAGCGGCGAGCAGCGGAATGACGGGGTCGAGCATGAATGCCTCCGCCTAATAGGGAGTGATCAGCACCGTGGGCGTCGTTCCCACGCTGTCCACCGCGCGCAGGTGCTTGCCCGACACGGCGTCGTAGACATCGGTGGTGCTGCTTTCGACGAAAGCGGAGAACAGCAGCGGCTTCGCGTCCCGCGTCACCTGGATGGCGCTCGCCATGTTGGCCAGCTCGATACGCTGCACCCGCTCCTTGCGCGCCAGATCGTAAACCCACAACTCCTTGCCCGGATCCTTGTAGGTGTCGACGCTGCCCTGGTGCATCAAGGCGTAGAAGCGCTTCAGGCCCGCGTGCACCGCGAAGGGTTGCAGCCCTCCGGGCCGCCAGTCCTGCTTGCGCTCCGCATCGGTCACGAGAGGCCAGCTGGCCCCGCGCACCATGCCTTTCGGCGTGGCGTCGAAGGAGTGGAGCACGCCTCCTTTCGAGACGAACAGCCACGTATCTCCAACCCGCACGCCCTTCTCCGTCGTCACATCGTCCTTCACGTCGAACATCGGCTTGGTGCGCTGCTGGCTTGCCGGCCGGCCATCGTCGTCCAGGCGCGTGTCGAGGAACGAGCCGTCCGCGCAGAGGCTGAAGAACGAGCGCGGCCCGGTCGGATACACGAGCGCGCAGCCGGCAATCTCGACCTCGCCCACGAACTTGCGCGACCTGGTGTCCACCACCGTGAGCGTCTGCGCAGGGTTGAAGTTGTACACGAGCAGGAAGCGGTCGTCGTCGGTGAGCTCCGAGTTCGACATGCGCGCCATGTTCGTGCTGCGCTTCGCCGGCACGGCGATCTCCCCGACCGGCGACAGCGTGCGGGCATCGTAGATGGATACCACGTCGGTGCGCTCTCCCCGGTTGCCTCGCGAGAAGTACGACTCCGGCGAGTAGATCAGCCTGCCATCCCGCGGCAGCACGATGCGGTTGAAGCCGAAGCCGGTATTGAGCATGCCGAGGAACCTGCCGCTGTCGCCATCGACCAGCAGGGCCTGCCCGTCGGCCATGTGCGGGAACACCACGTCGTTCACCCACACCCAGTGCGGCGAGGCGGCCGGCAGCGTCAGGCTGGGGACGATTGCATCGTTCGGCAGCGCGGCGCCGGAGGCCGCGGCCTGAGCGGAGGCTCCCGGTGCTGCGAGCGATGCGACCAGCCCTGCCGATACGGCAAGGCCGAATCCGAGCGTCAGACGAGGCAACAGGCGAGTCACGCGTTTCATACGGAATGCCTCAGCGCTTCAGCGGGCCACGTTCACGACCTGCACGGTCGTGTACTCCTTCAAGCCATCCACGTTGAACTCGACGCCGATGCCCGAGCACTTCACGCCGCCGAACGGCGCCATCGGATGCAGGTTGCCATGCTGGTTGACCCACGCCGTGCCGCATTCCAGGCGGCTCGCATGGGCCGACGCGGCTTCCGCATCGTCCCCCCACACGGAGCCGCCGAGGCCGACGTCCAGCGAGTTCGCACGCGCGATGGCCTCGTCCACGGTCTTGTACTTGATGATGGGAATCACCGGCCCGAACTGCTCTTCCTTCACCACGCGCATCTCGTCGGTGGCATCCGCTATGACGGTGAGCGGATAGAAATAACCCGGTGCCTTCGGCCTCACGCCCCCGGTCACGATGCGGGCGCCGCTCGCCCGCGCGTCATCGACGAGCGAGGCGACCTTGTCGAGCTGCATCTTGTTCGAGACGGGCCCGATGAGGTTCTTCGGGTCGAGCCCGTTGCCCACGGGCACCTGCTTCACGTACTCGGCGAACTTGCCGACCACCTCATCGTACTGGCCTTCGTGCACGTACAGCCGCTTGAGCGCGGCGCACGTCTGCCCGGCGTTGATGAAGCAGCCCCAGAAGAGCTTCTCCAGCAGCGGATCGATCTTCGTCCCCGGCAGGATCACACCTGCGTCGTTGCCACCCAGCTCGAGGGTGACGCGCTTGAGCGTCTGCGCCGCGCTCGACATCACCCTCTTGCCCGTGGCGATGGAGCCGGTGAACACCATCTTGTCGATGCCGCGATGGTTGGCCATGTGCTCGCCGACTTCCGGCCCGCCCGTGACCACGTTGACGACACCCGGCGGCAGCACCTGATTCATGAGCTCGACCAGCCGCAGCGTCGACAGCGGCGTGAACGGCGAAGGCTTGATGACCACCGTGCAACCCACGCGGATGGCTGGCATGACGTGCCAGGTGGCGATGAGCAACGGCCAGTTCCACGGCGTGATCGATCCCACTACGCCAACCGGCTTGCGCCGCAGCACGATGCGCCCGCTCTTGTCATCCTGGATGACCTCT
This sequence comes from Steroidobacteraceae bacterium, assembly GCA_044225565.1. Taxonomy (GTDB): domain Bacteria; phylum Pseudomonadota; class Gammaproteobacteria; order Steroidobacterales; family Steroidobacteraceae; genus CAVXAE01. The sequence continues at coordinate 16,016 of JBGAIL010000005.1, forward strand.
TCGGGCAGGTTGAGCGACGAGGTGACGCGCGTCCACGCGGCAGCGCCGCCCACTTCCAGATTGGCGCCGGGGCCGGACTGCGTCTTGCCCTGCTCGCGGGTGACGAGCTCGGAGAGTTCCTGGTGATGCTTCTCGATGAGATCGCCGATGGCGGCGAGCTTGGCGACGCGCTCCGCGTCGGCAGTGGCGGACCATCCGGGCAACGCCTTGCGCGCGCTGGCCACGGCCTGATCCACGAGCTCGGGGGTTCCTTCGGGGCACCGGGCCACCACGCTCTCATCCGCGGGATTGAGGACTTCGAAGCTGCGCGGCGCAGATGTTGCTTTTCCGCCAATCGTCAATGCGTACGAAGACATCGTTCATCCCCCGTGATGCGCCACGACCCGCGGGAACATAGAGCCCGTCGTCCGTCAGCGCGATGCACCGCGCGAAGTGAAAGTACGGAATCGGAAAATAACGCCGGCCCTCTCTATAGCGCCTTCCGCAGCGTTTCGGAAGGCTTCACGCCGATCTGCCGCCGATAGTATTCCGCATAGCGCCCGAAGTTCACGATGCCCACGCCCAGCATGGTGCTCGTGACCGTCTGTCCCGGCGTGGCGGCCCTCAAAGCCCGATGCAGGGCCACAACACGCGTGCGCCGGATGTAGTCCGCCGGATGGATATTGAGCGCCTCGCGGAACCCGTTCTGCAACGTCCGCGGCGTGACCCCGATGGCCGCGGCAAGATCGGCCACGGAGCGGATGTCCGCGAGATGTGCCTCCAGGTAGGCCTGCGCGCGCCGCACGTACCAGGGCAACGCCTGATCTTCGTTGGCCAGCAGCGTCTGCGAATAGTTGTGGGGCGCCGCGTGGATCATGAGCTCGATCATCGTGCGGGAGTACTGCTTGCGCACCTCCTCGCACTCGAGCACCGCCGGAGCGCTCGCCGACACCTGGCAGATGTGCGCCACCAGCTGGCACCACGCGCGACCGAAATCCGATTCGATGCCGATCTCGAGATCGAACTCCACGGGCCGCAGCAGGCGCCGGCCGAGCTTTTCCATCAGCCGCTCCTCCAGCGCCCGCCGCGAGACGCGGGTGGTGAGATGCCGGCAGATGGAAGACATGCGGAAGCCCGAGCGCTCCTGCGGCGATGTGACCACGATGGCATGAGGCGACGTGGCGGCTGCGCGGTCGCCGCTCATCACGTGACCGCTGCCCGAAAGCCCCCACTTCACCATGAAGTAGTCGTTGATCACGCCCGCGTCGATCTCGACGTCGAAGCCGTACTGCAGGTTGGCCAGAGCGCAATCGCCGAGATCGAGCGTGGACAGGCTGGCGATGGCGCGAGGCAGGCGCTCCCGCACGGTGAGCCGATGCGGCGCCAGGCTGCTGCCGACGATGTGCACCGCCTCGTCGACCGACTGCGCCATGTCGATGCGTGCCGGGTTCGGATAGAGGGCATTCATTGCGCGTGCTCCCGCCCGAGATTCATGACGGCGATGGTACAGCCCACCGCGAAGATCGGAATGGGCTCGTAGAACCACAGCTCGCCCGTGCGCCCCTCGGTTGCGCCCGCCACGGTGATGAACGTGCGGATCTCGAACCCGCCCTGCCCGGCTTCCCGCCAGGTGTCCTCGTCACGGTACGCGAGCAGCTCCTCGCGGCGGTTGTGGAGGAAACGGTCGAGAAAGGCACGATCCCAGGGCACGTTGATCTTGCCCGAGTCCGGTGTCGCCGGCCAATGCGAGATGCCACCCGTGCCCACCAGGGCGATTCGCGCATCCACTTTGTCGCAGGCGCGCCGCAGTGCGCGGCCGAACTCGTAGCAGCGCTTCAGGGGGATGAGCGGCGGCCCCTGGCAATTGATGTTCACGGGGATCACCGGCAGGTCGTAGCGCGGCGTCAGGAAATGCAGCGGCACCATGATGCCGTGATCGAACTTCCACTCCTGGGCGTAGGCGAGGTCGACATCCTGCATCACCTCTTCGATGATCCGCCTGGAGAGCTCGGGCGCTCCCGGCACGCGGCTGCGCCGGATGCCGAGCCACGCCTCATCCTCGATGGGACCTTCGTAGCTGTCGCCCATGCCGACGCAGAGGGACGGCATGTTGTTCATGAAGAAGTTCGCGAAATGCTCCGCACCGATGACGATGAGCGCATCCGGACGCTGCGCCTCGATGGCGAGCCGCATGCGGTCGTAGGCGGCGTAGAGGCCTTCGCGCAACCCGGGATCCGCGCGCTCCTTGCGGCCGGTGATGCCCGGCGCGTGGCTGCACACTCCCGCAAAGACCAGGCTCATGATCGTGCCAGCCTCATGTTCTGGAATGGGCGCGTGAATAGAGCCCCGTGCGCACGGGACCGTATTTGAGCTCACCCTGCTTCATGGCTTCGATGTACGCGCTCCATTCGTACCCGCGCAACGCCGCGTAGTGCATGAGCAACTGCCCGTTTACGCCCATCACGTAGAGCAGACCCACGTCCGGCTCCGCGAGAGCGCGGCGCTCTTCTTCGGTGAGATCGTATCCGGCCAGCAGTCCCGCCAGATCCTGCTCGCAGCGCAATTTCACCGCCGGCTCGCGGTTGACCTGGTAGATGAGCTTCTGGACGGCGTAAAGGCTCATCGCGCCGCCCGTTTCGGTTTCGGGCGCGGCGCCGCGAGCCGGTGCGGCGGCGCTTCCAGGCAATCTTCAAGCTCCTTCAGCAGCGTGAACAGCTGAGCGAGGCGCTCCTGCCCGAAGCGACTCGTGATGTCGTCGTAGGTCTTCTCCGAAGTCGGCGCATGCTCGGCGATGAGCCGCAGGCCCTTCGGCTCCAGCGAGATGACGCTGCGCCGCAGATCGGACTCCAGCTGCCGGCGGGCCGTGAGCTGGCGCGCCTCGAGATCGAGAAGGATGCGCGACAGGCTCGGTGCCAGCAGGAACGTAGCTTCCGCGAGCGCGCCGACCTCGAGCGGGCCGAAGTGCGCGAGCGCGCGCAGGATGCGCCACTGCTGCTCCGTGACGCCCTGGCCGCGCAGGCCGGGACGGAACTGGCGCATCACCGCTTCGCGGGCACGCAGCAACTCCATCGGCAGCGACCGGGAGAAGGCGCGCATCGGCAGGCTCCGGTCGGCGACGGCCCCGGCTGCAGCGCCAAACGCGTCACCGGATCGAGCCTCGGTGCGCCTGTGCCGGTGAGGGATCTTTGCGCTCATGCCGATTGCCTCAGGCACCGAGCTTCGGCACGCGATGCGTGCCGTGCGCGATGCACACGTTCTTCGTATCCATGTAGAAGTCGAAGCTGTAGTCGCCGCCGTCGCGGCCGATGCCGCTCGCCTTCATGCCGCCGAACGGCGTCGGCAGGTGCCGGTTGTTCTCGGAGTTCACCCACACCATGCCGGCCTCCAGCTGGTTGGCGACGCGCACCGCACGACCTGCATCCGCCGTCCAGAGGTAAGCCGCCAGGCCGTACGCCGTATCGTTGGCGATGGCGAGCGCCTCCGCTTCATCGGTGAACGGGATCGCCGTGAGCACCGGGCCGAAGATCTCTTCCCGCGCGATACGCATCGCATTGGAGGCGTTCGCGAACAGGGTGGGCTGAACGTAGTAACCGCCCGGTGGACCGCTTCCGCGATCTCCACCGGCACGGATCTGTGCGCCGTCCTCCCTTGCGATCGAGAAGTAGCCCAGCACCTTCTCGAGATGGCGGGGATGGATGAGCGGTCCGATCTCCGTCGAAGGATCGAGAGGATGACCGACCTTGAGCCGTTTCACCCGTTCCGCCAGGCGCTCGACGAGCTGATCGTGGATGGCGCGATGCACCAGCAGGCGGCTCGATGACGTGCAGCGCTCGCCATTCAGGCTGTAGATCATGAAGACCACGGCATCGAGCGCGCGATCCAGCGAGGCATCGTCGAATACGATGACGGGATTCTTGCCTCCGAGCTCGAGATGCACCCGCTTCAGCGTGGGCGCGCCCTGCGCCATGATGAACCCACCCGTGCGCGACTCCCCGATGAACGCAGTGGCCTTGATGGCCGGATGCTCCGTGAGGCGTTTGCCCGCCTCTTCGCCGATGCCGTTCACGAGATTCACCACGCCCGGCGGCACACCTGCTTCCGTCATGATCTCGGCGAGCAGCATGGCAGTGAGCGGGCTCCACTCCGCCGGCTTGTGTACCACCGTGCATCCCGCAGCGAGCGCCGGTGCGATCTTCCACGTGGACAGCATGAACGGCGTGTTCCACGGCGTGATGACGGCCACCGGGCCTATCGGTTGCCGCATCGTGTAATTGATGTGCTCCGCCGCCGGCAGCGACAGGCCATTCGCAGCAGCCGGCGCGCGATCCGCGAAGAACCGGAAATTCTCGGCGCCGCGCAGGGCCGCGCCGCCCATGAAGCGCAAGGCCTGGCCGGTGTCCATGCATTCGACGAAGGCGATTTCCTCGCGCCGCGCTTCGATGAGGTCCGCCACCTGGTGCAGGATGGCGCGGCGCTCTTCTCCGGTCTTCGCGCGCCATGCAGGAAAGGCGGCCTGCGCGGCTTTTGCCGCGGCATCGACATCGTTCCCGTCACCGGCCGCCACCTCGTTGAGCGTACGGCCGTCCACGGGCGAGACGTTCGCGAAGATCTGCTTGCCCGAGCCCGCCGCCGGCTTCCCCGAGATGAAATGCCCGAGCGGCTTGCCTGCGAAGCGGGCCAGATACCGCTCGGCCTTGGCGAGATTCGAGGCCAGGTCGCCTTGTGGAGGGCTCATGATTTCCCCTGCCGATGCGCGGCGCCGTCGGCCGATGGGAACGGTCAGGCGTCGGAGATAGTTAACATCATAATTAATCTCGGGCCGGCGGATAGTCAAGCGCCGCGATGAACCCCTTCGTCGCCGCGAACCCTACGGTGCGGCACGCCACAGTGCGGCCCAAGCGGTGGCAACCGGTCGGAATCAGCGAGCTCCGGCCGTGCGAGCCTCCCTGGCCTTGCGCGTCCCGTCCACGAGGAACGCTTGGATGTCCTCGGCATCCTGCTCGCTCAGCACGTCGGCGAAGCTCGCCATGCCCTTCGATTCGAGCACGCCGCCGAGCACGATCTGCTTGAACAGCGCGTGCTTCTCCGGCGCGAGCGCGAACAGGTCCGGCACCGTGCCCGGCCCTCCCGCGTTGTGGCACCACGAGCAGCGATAACGCTCGAAGAGCTTGCGCCCGTGCGCGATGCGCTCCGGCGAGCTCGGTACCTGCGGCGGCTCGGGAATGGCCGCATTGCGCGCAACCTTCGGTGGCAGGGGCACCGCGCCACCGCCCAGTTTGAAAGCCACGATGCGACCTTCGTTGCCGTAGCGATAAGCCGCGGACTCTTCCGGATAGGTCCACGCGGGCGGACCGCCCCACCCGGCCATGATCGCGAGGTATTGCGTGCCGTCGACCGCATAGCTGATCGGCGCGGCCATCATGCTCGTACCTACTTCGATGCTCGCGAGCAATGCGCCCGTATCGGCAGTACGTACGGTGAGAAACCCCTCGCCGTTCCCCTGGAACACGAGATTACCCGCGGTCGCGAGCAGGCCGCTGCCGTTGTAACGGCTTTCCACCGGCACCCGCCATCGCTCCTGCCCGGTGCGGGGATCCCAGGCTTGCAGATAATTGAGCGGCTCGGGAACCACGCCGGCCGGCAGCTGCGCGGCGACCGAAGGATCGTCGTAGCCGAGGATGTCGACGTGCTCCGCGCTCTCGCCCGGGTAGTAGCGATCCTTGGGACGGAACGCATACACCATGGGGATCTCGAGCAGCGGGATGTAGACCAGTCCCGTGGCCGCGCTGTAGGACATGGCGTGCCAGTTGTGCGCGCCCACCTGCCCCGGATAGATGAGCTTCGGGGCACGCGAGAAATCAGCCTGTGCGGTGAGCACCGGCCGGCCGGTGGCCAGATCCACGTGACTCGCCCAGTTCACCTTGCCGTACTTCTGCGCCGAAAGCAGCTCTCCCGTGGCGCGATCGAGCACGTAGAAGAATCCGTTCTTCGGCGCCTGCATCAGCACGTGGCGCCGCTGCCCGCCGATGTCGAGATCCGCGAGGATCATCTGCTGGGTGGCCGTGTAGTCCCAGCTGTCACCGGGCGTCGTCTGGTAGTGCCATTTGAGGCGACCCGTGTCCGGGTCGATCGCCAGGATGGAGGCCAGGAAGAGGTTGTCACCGCCCTTGGGACTGCGGCTCCACACCGCGTGGGGCGAGCCGTTGCCGGTTCCCACATAGAGAAGATTGAGCGCGGGATCGTAGGCCATGGCATCCCAGACGGTGCCACCACCGCCCACGTCCCACATGCTGTCGGGATCCCACGTCTTCTAAGCCATCTCAAGCTCGGGATGCTCGAACGGCTTGCGCGGATCCCCTGGAACCGTGAAGAAGCGCCACGCGAACTTTCCCGTCTGCGCATCGTACGCAGTGATGTAACCGCGAACGCCGAGCTCTGCGCCACCGTTGCCGATGATCACCTTGCCGCCGGCGATCTGTGGCGCTCCAGTGATGGTGTAGTTGCGCGTTCGGTCGATGAAGGTGTCGGCCCGCCAGAGCTCCTTGCCCGTGGCTGCATCGAGCGCGATCAGGAATCCATCGAGGGATCCGACATAGATACGGCCTTTCCAGGCGGCGACGCCGCGATTGACGACGTCACAGCAGGCACGCCGACCCCACTCGCCCGGAACCTTGGGATCGTATGTCCACAATTCGGTGCCGGTGCGCGCATCCACGGCGTACACGCGCCCCCAGTTGCCGCTGGTGTACATGATTCCATCGATGACGAGCGGTGAGGCTTCGAGCCCGCGCGTGGTGTTCGTGCGGTATTGCCATGCGAACCCGAGCTGGGCGACGTTGCTCTCGTCGATCGATTTCAGCGGCGAGTAGTGATCCTGGCCGGCCCCTCGATTGATGGTGTACCAGTTGTGGGGCTCGGCATCCGCGTTCGCGAGCCGCGCTTCGTCCACCCGCGCGGCATCGCGCTTCTCCGCCATGGGCGGCGGCGGTGCCTTGCTGCAAGCTCCCAATACCGCGACGACGAAGATCCACAGACATGCAATTGCTGTTTTCATACCCCGGCGTACCAGTGCCAGTCGTCGTCCGCGACCATGCTGCCCTTCCCCCTGCCGAATTCCTTGACGGAATCGACTACGTGCATCGACTTCAGGAACTTCAGCGACTTGTACCCGCAGTGGCGCTCCACGCGCAGCCGCAGCGGTGCTCCGTGCTTCATTGGCAAGTCGCGGCCGTTCAACCCGTAAGCCAGCAGCGTCTGAGGATGCACCACGTCGAACATGTCCAGGCTGTCGTACCACCCGTCCACGCACTGGAAGACGACGTAGCGCGCCTCGGCCGGCGCACCGGCGAGTTTCATCACCTCGAGCAGCGGCACGCCGGTCCATTGCCCGATGGCGCTCCAGCCCATCTCGCAGTTGTGGGAAGTGATCTGCGTGCGCGAAGGCAGCCTGCGGATCTGTTCCATGGACAGCGAGAGCGGCCGGTCGACGAGCCCGACCACGGGAAGCCGCCAATCCTTGAACCCATCGCGGGCGAGCCGCAGGTAGGTCTCGTCCTCCGGCTCAGTGGTGCCCCACGTGGGGAAATTACGGGTGATTTCGGTGTAAGCGAACTCCGGCGCAAGCGGTTGGTCCCGAAGGAGCAGCCTGTGCGAGGCCATCGTGAGCACGTCGCTCGCGCCGATGAGGCCCTTGCGGATGTCGGGCGGAAGGAACTTCTCCCGGCTGCAGTGTGCCGGGATCAGGAATCCCGCCGCGGCAGTGCCGGTCAGCGCGGCGGCGCCGACGATGAGCTTGCGACGCGAGAGGCGCCGGCTCATGGCTTGCGCTCCGGCAACCGGAACCAGCCCGTGATCATGGCGCGGATCTCGTTCACCGCGCCCATCAGGAACACCTGGAACACGTGCACCAGGAAAAAGAGCACGAACAGCAGCATCCCGATGAAGTGGATGGTGCGCGCCGACTGCTTGCCACCGAACAGCTCGAGCAGCTCCGGACAGCCCGCCACGACGGCTGGCGATTGCGCGAGCCCACTCAACACCATGAGCGGCGCCAGGAAGAACAGCACGCCGAGGTACGCCAGCTTCTGCAGCGAGCCATAGCGCGCCGCCGCAGCGCCTCGTGGCGTGCGCAGCCGCAGGTGCTCGCCGATGTCGGTCCGCAAATGCTCCAGCGTCAACTGCTCACGGGTGGGAAGCAGCTTCTCGCGAGCGCGGCGCCGCGCGAAATTCCAAATGAGGTAGACGAGCCCGTTGATCGTGAACACCCAGGCGTAGAGGAAGTGGATGTTGCGTCCCCACTGGCGGTTGCCCTCCAGGGTGATGCCCCAGTCGGCCAGCCGGAAGGCCGGCTCGTGCCCGAAGAAACCCACCTGCCCCCAGTAGAGCTCCGGATAGTCGAGCAGGATCGCCCAGCCGCTGACGAAGAGGAAGCCGATGGCGACGGCGTTGACCCAATGGCAGATGCGCGTGTTCCACTCGTGGCGGAACACGCGCGTCGGTTGCCGTTCCACGTGATACTCGGTCATGGCGGCCGGCTCGCATGCAGCTTGAGCAGCCTCAGCCACGCGTCCGCGAATTTCTCCTGCCCGGACTGCGCGAAGTGGCAGCAGTCGTATCGATCCGAATCGCTCATGAGCAGGTCCGTATCCACGCCGGCGAAAATGCCTCGGGCCGGATCCACGAGCGCTCGCTGCGCGTCCGCGACGGGGTTGCGTGCTTTCCAGTTCTCCACGTCCCCGCGGCTTGCGACGGAAACGAATATGGGAGCCTGGACACCGCGCCGCCGCAGATCGTCGTGCAGCGCGTGGAACGACGACTGATACTGCCCGGTGCTCGTCGCAGCGGCGGCATCCGACTCGCCCTGGTGCCAGAGCAGATGCGTGAACGAGTAACGGCGTCTCGCCCCTTCCACGGCTTCGACGAGCAGCGGATTCAGGTCTCCGCCCGGCCGCCAGCGCGCGATCTCCGTTCCGCCGATACCTGTCGCGACGATGATCACACGGTCCGCGATTCCCGCATCGACGAGCTCGTTCCCGAGCAGCGTCCACGACTCGCCCATGCGCCCATTCGCGCCGAGCAGCGGGGAAGCCGCTGCGTAACACCTGCCATCGAAGTGGTTGAGAACGGCATCCCCGTGCGCGGAGCGATACGAGCGCTGCGCCCAGTTCGCGCTGTTCGATTGTCCGAAGACGAGCAACACCACCGTACGCGCGTCCTGCTTCGGACAAGGCACTTCTTTGCGGCCTTCCACTGCCACCACACGCTCGAACGACCCGGTCGTCACGCCCTCCTGCTCCACGACCGGCTCGACGCGAGCGCGGGTGAAGGTGTACGGAGCCTCATCCTCGCCGACCAGCTCGAAACCGGTGACCTTGCCATCGGGCCGCTTCACGAAGTGGAGCCTGTAGCCGTCGCCTTCGAAGATGTCAGGGCCCTTCGGCCGCAGCGGGACGGCATGACGCTTCAACGTGTCGAGGACCAGCGCACCGTCCCGCATGTCGATCTCATAGGGAATCTCTATCTCATCGCTCTGATACTCGCCCGAATACGCGGGCAGCAATTCCGGTTTCACGGTGAAGTCGGCCGCCTCTTCATGCGAAGGGCCCGGCCGTGAATCGTCCGGCGCGGCGGCGACGGGCTTCATGCGGCTTTCCAGGTAGACCTCCGCGACCTTCTCCGCCAGCTCGACGGGCCCGGCATCGCTCGAGTTGCAGAGCACTGCCACGCTCAGTCGCTGATCCGGAAACCGCAGCAGATGGGCGGCATATCCCGCATCGCCGCCGGAATGGCTCACGGTGCGCAGGCCGCGATGGTTGCCGTGCACGAGGCCGAACGCATAGGAGATGCGCTTCCCATCGCGCAGCCGGCCCTGCTCGAGCATCTGTTCGATGAACGAACGGCCTCCGACGCGGGCGTGATGGAAATTCTCTTCCCACTTCAGCAGATCCTGCGCCGTGGTGATGAGGCTGGTGGCACCGGTGGTATCGAAGTTCGTCACGCTCGTCCGCGCCTCTGCACCGTCGAGCGAGTAGCCATAGGCGAATTGCGGCTCGACGGCGCTGAAGTCGTCGCGGAAGTGCGTGCTCGTCATGCCGAGCGGCACGAAAAGGCGCTCCTGGGTGAACTGGCGCAGCGTCTTGCCGCTCACCCTGCGGACGATCTGAGCCAGCAGCGTGTATCCGGTGTTGGAGTAGCTCTCGCGCGTGCCCGGCGGAAAGTTGAGCTTGCGCTGGCGCGAGACCACCCGCATGACGTCATCGTCGGTGATGAGGTCCTGCGAGTAGCGCCAGCCGGAAGCGTCCAGCACGGCCCACTGATCGCGCAATCCGCTGACGTGATGCACGAGATGCCGGATGGTGATGGGCTCGCCGAAATCCGCGAGCTCGGGGACGTACTTGCGGACGGGATCGTCGAGGGAAATCCTGCCTTCCTGCGCGAGCAGCACGATGGCGGCAGCGGTGAACTGCTTCGAGATCGAGGCCACGTGGAAACGGGTGGCCGGCGTGATGCGGGCGCCATATTCCAGATTGGCCATGCCGTATCCGCGCTCGAGGATCACGGCTCCTTCCCTGGAGACCGCGACGGAGCAGCCGGGTGTGGCCGTATCCCATCTCGAGAACAAGGCATCCACGCGCGCAGGCGCATCCTGCGACGTACCCGCGGCACGAGCTCCGGAAAGGATCGACACGAGCGCCACGAAGAACGCGGCATTGGACAGGATGGACTTCTTCATTTCCCGGCTTGCGCCCCGAAGAGGCCGAGCACCAGGTGGGAGGGGGCGTCCGCGGAGCGGAAAATCGTCTGCGTCGCCTGGCGATATTGCGACTCCTGCGCGCGGTAGATGTCGGTGAACACCTGTGGATTGCGGTCGAGCAGCGGGAAGAGCGAGCTCGACACCTGCACCATGAGGCGGTGGCCCTTGCGGAAGGTGTGGAACAGATCCCAGATGTCGAAGCTCACCGGCGTCACCTCTCCCGGCACCATGGGCTTCGGTCTGGAGAGATCCTCCCGATACCTGCCGCGCATCCCCTGCACGCCCAGCAGCAGCTGGTAGCCACCCATTCCCTGCGGCGCATCGTCCGGATAGACGTCGATGAGCTTCACGTACCAGTCCGAGTCCGTCCCCGTCGTGGCCACGAACAGGTTCACCCGCGTCGGGCCGGCGATGGTCAGCTCACGCTCGAGCGGCCCCGTCTGATAGCTCAGCACGTCCGCACGGGTGTATGCGAATCGCTGGTCCTCGAGCAGGTACTGGCCCTCGATGGGGACTTTCACGGAGTTGGGCACGGGCCGGGCGGGATCGCTGAGATAGCGATCGCTCGCTGCGCCGCCGGACGCCTGCGGCCTCTCGAACGAGAGCGCGCCGCCGGCCTGCAGATACAGGCTCGTGGGCTTCAGGCCCCTGGGAGGCCATCGATCGAATTCATGCCACTGGTTGCCGCCGGTCTCGAAGGCCACCGCCTCGGCCGGCGCCCAGCGCCCCCTGCCCTTCAGGTGATGCTCGAAGAAAGGGAACACCATCTGCTGCTGGTAATACGCCGCCGTGTTGGAGGCCAGCTCCATCGGCCCGATGCGCGAGACGTCCGGCTCGAACCAGGCGCCGTGCGTCCAGGGTCCCAGCAGCATCGTGCTGGCGTTCTTCGGGTTCTGCCGCTCGATCGCCTGATAGGCGGCCACTGCGCCGTACGGATCGGAGTGGTCGAAGTACCCCATCACGTTGAGCACCGGAACCTTGATGCCGTGCAGATTCCGCCCGAGATTGCGCGCCTGCCAGAACCCGTCGTAGTCCGGGTGCTCCATGAGGTCCTTCCACAGCTTCTGCATCGGTCGATCGCCGAAGCACTTCGCGTGCAGCTGCTCGATGGAGCCTGCACGCAGGAAGAATTCGTATGCCCACAGGTGCGCGCAGGGATGCTGGTAGTCTCCGGTGCGGTCGCTGCGGAATGCGCCCAGCCCCAGCGCGCCCGTGTACAGAGCGCCGTTGAAGTGGTAGTCGTCGGCGATGAACGAATCGGTGGTCGGCGATGAGGGTGAGACCGCCTTCAGCGCCGGATGCGAGTCCACGAGCGCCATCAGTGCGAACCACGCCGGGTTCGAGTGGCCCCATTGCCCCACGCGCCCACTGTGGCCGCGGACGTTGCGGATCAGCCATTCGATGGTGTCGTAGTTGTCCGTGGTCTCATCGGCGACCGTTTTCGAGCGACGGTCCTCGCGCATCGGGCGCAGCTCGTCGTACTCGCCCTCGGACTCGTACTTCCCGCGCACGTCCTGGAACACGAAGATGTACCCCGAGCGCAGCAACAGCGGGCTCGGGGCCATCTCCTGCACTTGACGGAACGTGCCCGGCCCATAGGGCCCGGCCGAATAGATCGTCCGCTCGAGCAGCAGCGGGTAACGCTGCGATCTGTCCTTGGGGCTGTAGACGACGGTGTGCAGCTTCACGCCGTCGCGCATCGGAATCCTGTACTCGGCCTTCTCGTAATGCGCGGCCACGTCGAAAGACTCGGCGGATGCGGCCCGGGCCTCGAGTGAGAGCCCCGTGACCAGCAGCATCGCGAATGATGCGCACCACTGCGCGACTCCCTGCCTCAACGTGAACCCCCACCGAACCTGTAAGACACTTTCGCGATGACCCGCCGCGGGGGATTGAACTCCACCGCCCCGGTCAGCCACTGGAACGTCGTGGCGCGGTATTTCTCGTCGAGCACGTTCGTGCCGATGAGGTCGAAGCGCCACGCTTCGCGCTCATAGAACACGCGCAGATCCACCTCGGTGAAGTCCGAGAACAGTTGCGGATAGACGAGCCCGCCCGGCACCAGGTCCTGGAACTCGGGGCGATCCTTGTAGACCACGCCGGCGCCGAACCCGAGCCCGCGCAGCGTCCCGCCCTGGAGCGTGTAGCTGGTGAAGACCGAGAGGCCGAACTTGGGCGCGAGGAAGGAGGTGATGCCCTTCAGATCGCCTTCCGTGTACTCAGCTTTCATCTTCGCCGCGGACACGTAGAGATCCCAGCCCGGGAGCAGCCGGCCCTGCAGGTCGGCCTCCACGCCGCGGGAGCGCTCCTCCCCGAGCGGCAGCTGGAATCCCGGATGAGCGGGGTCCGAGGAGAGCACGTTGGTCTTGGCCGTATCGAAATAGGCCGCCGACCAGAACACGCGCTTGTCGAACAGCTCGCCCTTGAATCCCCCTTCGATGGTCTCGCCTTCGTCCGGGCCGAGCTCACGGCCGTCGAATGCGCGCGCATCGCGCGGGAAGAAGGTCTGGCCCCAGGTGACGTAAGCATTGACGTCGGGAGTGATGGCGTAGGTCGCTCCGGCCTGGAACGTCGTCTTGCTGGTCTTCAATCCGGGCTCGCGCGGCGGCAGCGGCGCTTCGTGCTCCGCGGGGCCGCAGCACGTGAAAGCACTCCGGTAGGCGCTGTGCGAATAGCGCGCTCCGAGGCTTACCATCAACTTGTCCGTCGGGTGCGCCATCAGCTGCGCGGTGAGGCCGTAGAGATCCGTGCGGTCGTTGTTGCGGAAGATCAGCCCGGTGTCGCCGTAGATGCCGCCCGGATAGAAGTCCCGGATGGATTGCGGCTCCGGGATCAGCGAATAGTCCGGGTTCGTGACGATGTTGAATCCCGTATCCGCGCCGGAGACGTTCGCATAGCCCCAGTTGTTCAGGATGTTGTAGATGATGGAATAGTCGGCGCCGAAGAACAGCGTGTGGCGCCGGCCGAAGGCCTCCACGTCGCCGAACAGGTTGACTTCCGCCGAGTACAGCGGATCGCGGGTATCGTCCGAATAGATGGTGACGTCGGTGGAGCCATCCGGCGGCAGCACGGAATAGCCTCCGATGTAGGCCTTCTTCACGAGCCCCGAGACCTGGCTGTACTGCAGGTTGCTCCGCAGCATCCAGTCGTTCTGGAAGGTGTGCTCGAGGTAGGTGCGCGCGAAGATCGCTTCGCGGTCCGAGCGGGCCCAGGCGGCGGAGCCGAAGCGGTCCCGCGGAACGTCTGCCCACTGGTAGTTGGAAGCGATGCCGTAGGCGGCTGCGTCGTTCGGATCGCCGACGAACTGCACCGGCACGCCATCGTGCGGGGTGTAGTCGAACTTCTGGTAGTCGAGCTGCAGCAGCACCGAGGTGTTCTCGCCGAGCTGGTATTTCAGGCTGGGCGCGAACACCCACTGCTTGCGGTAGTCGATGTCGAGATAGGAATCCTCGTGGCTGTAGGCGCCCACCAGGCGGAACGTCAGCCGGTCATCGGCGGTCACCGATCCGTAGACGTCGAAGTCGCCGCGGTAGTAGCCCCACTGCCCGCCCTCGAACGAGGCCGATCCTCCGAAGCCCGGCATCGGCTTCTTGGACACGGCATTCAGCGTGCCCGACACCGAGCTCTGCCCGTACATCGTGGAGACGGCGCCTTTCACCATCTCCAGGCGCTCGTAGGGCGCGAAATCCAGCTGGATGCGGCCGAGGACGCGGAAGCCGTCCACCTTGAAGGCCTCGGTGAAATCCGTGCTGAAGCCGCGGAAGTAGCTCCAGGCGAAGCCGCTGCCGGAGAAGCTCGCGTGACCGCCCGCATCGAGCTTGTACATGCCGTTGAAGTCGGTGACGCTCGCGAAATCGAGCATGTCGCGGGTGATGATCTTCACCGCCTGCGGCGTGTCCTTCACGGACATCGGCATCTTGTTCGCGCTCTCGAGGCGGTCGTAGTTGAAGTTGCGGCCGAGCACCACGACTTCCTCGAGCCGCTCCGCGGATTGCTCCTGCGCCTCGGGAGCCGACTGGGCGAGGCGGATGGCGCCTCCGTGCCCGAAGGCCGAGGCAGAGCCGTCCCTTTCGCCCGATCCCGGGCCGCGAATCGTCACGGTGCGCGCATTGACGAACTCATACGAGTAGCGGGTTCCCGCCAGCAGCTTCTCGAGTCCCTCACGGGGCGTGGAATAGCCGACCAGCTCCGTCGCGACGGCGCGGGGATCGATGGCTTCGGCGGGAAAGATGAGTTGCAGCCCGGTGCGCTCGGCGAACGCCTTCAGCGCCTGCTCAGGCGGCTGCGTGCGGATATCGAAGCTGATGGCCGCGTTCGATTGCGCAGGCACACCACAGGCGCCACCCAGCATGAGGATGGCCGACACGGCCGACGCGACGGAACGGTTTCTCGCTGTTTTCATCTCGGACTCCCCGCGGGCGCACGATGTGCCCGATCCGAGTGATAAAGTGGCCGGGCGCGGGAAATGTGGGTAGTCGGCGCCGGAACTACCCACTTTTCGCGCCACGACGCACTCATATAGACGGGCCATTTCGCGCAAGGCCCAGGCATGGCAACACAGTGAAGGCTGGCACCTCCGTCGAGTCGCGGGCATCGGCCGTCGATGCGTTCTCCCGGTACGACCGGGAGCTGCATCGTTTCCTGGTCCGCCGTCTCGGCAGCACCCGGGATGCAGCCGACGTGGCGCAGGAAGTCTATCTGCGCCTCACGCGCCTCGAGGACCTGAGCAGCGTGCGCGACCCCCGCGCCTACCTTTACGGAGTGGCCACTCACGTCGTGCTCGAGTACCGCGCGCGAGCGCAGCGGGATCCGGTCACTTTCGATTCGGACACGGTCGAGAACGTCTCGCGGGACGCCGCATATGCTGCTCCGGACACGCTCGCCGAACGCCTGGACACGCAGCGGCGGCTGGAACGCGCGCTCTCGAGCCTGGCACCCACCCACCTCGCCGTTCTCGTGCTGCACAAGCGCGATGGGCTCTCCTATGAGGAGGTGGCCGGGAAGCTGGGATTGTCCGTGCACACGGTGCACAAGTACGTCATCCAGGCGAAGGCCCAGGTGAGACTGGCATGGAGCAATGGAGAATGAGCCCATGAGCACGACATCGCAGGACCGCGAATCGTCGCGCCTCGCCGAGCAGGCCGCCAAATGGGTGGCGCAGCTCGGGCACATGGATGCGGCGCAGCGCGAGGCCTTCGCCCGGTGGATCACGGAATCCCGCCGGAACGTCGAAGCCTTCCTGTTCGCCACTGCGATCGAGCGGGTGCTGGAGAGCCCGGACGCCTTCCGTTCCATCGACATCGAAGAGATGCTGCAGCGTGCGCGCACGAACGTGGTACCGATGGCACCTTCGGCGTCGCGTGAGACCCCGAAAGCCGGCAATCCCGCCTCCACCGGCGCGGGAGCCCATGGCAAATGGCGCTGGGCTGCGGGCCTGGCGGCTCTCGCCGTCACGGCATCGGCGTGGTGGGCCTTCGGCGTACGCGGCGCGGACACGATCACCACCGGCATCGGCGAGCAGCGCACGGTACGGCTCTCGGATGGCTCATTGCTGCAACTCAACACGAACTCGCGCGTCCGCGTCGCTTTCACGCGGCAGGGACGCGATGTGAACCTGATGTACGGCGAAGCGCTGTTCACCGCGGAGCGCGACCCTGGACGTCCCTTCCGGGTGCATGCCGGCGGCACGGTCGTGCAGGCCATCGGCACCCGCTTCAATGTCTATCATCGGCAGGACGGGACCACGGTCGCCGTTCTCGAAGGTCTGGTGCAGATCTCTCCCGACGCGCGCAATGAAAGCATGCGAAGCGATGCTGCACGGAGCGCGCCATCCAGGCCGCGGGCAAGCCTGCCGTTGCGCCTCGCGGCCGGCCATCAAGCTCAGCTCGCCGAAACCGGTCGCGTGGTGAGGCTCGAAGCCGTCGATGCGTCGCGCACGATGGCCTGGCGCGAGCGGCGGTTGATGTTCGACAAGGACACGCTGGGCGACATCGCGGAGCAGTTCAACCGCTACAACGCCTCCCCCAGCATCGAGGTGCAGGGCGAAGGAGCCGCGAACAGGCGCTATACCGGCGTTTTCGACGCGGACGACCCCTCTTCGCTGCTGGAGTACCTCTCGCGGGATCCGAGCCTCACCATCGAGCGGCGGGAGCAGCAGATCGTGATCCGCGACTCGGGCGCAATTCAGCACTGAACGCGGCGCAGCCCACATCGTGTGGGCCGTCGCGGGCTCCGCGGCGGACGACCAGCCGGCAGAGCCCGCGCACCGGCTCATTTGAGCTCGGCGATCCTCACGTTGCGGTACATCAGCCACTCGCCGCTCTCGCTGAGGTCCTGCAGGCCGATGTGGCCCTTGAGCGGCCGCTTCGAGCCCGGCGTGGCATCCAGCAGCTCCTGGCCTTCGCCGTGCTTCTTGGCGGGCCTGGTGAGCGTGGCGAGGTCCACGTCCTGCACCAGTTTCTGATTGAGCCACACCTTCACCTTCGAGCCGCGCATCTCGACGCGGTAGTGGTTCCACTCTCCCTGCCGATAGGCGAGCTCCTTCGCGCCGGACACCAGGTAGAGCGCGCCCGAGAGCTGCTCGTTGGTGGCGTTCGGGAAATAGGAGCGCTCGAAGCGCTCGTCCGTGATCTGCAGCTCGATCCCGTTGTACGCCGGGTCCCCGTAGAGCGGCGTGCGCAGCGCCACACCGCCGTTGCCGGTGGCGCCCCCGTTCCTGAACTTGAAATCGAGCTCCAGGATGAAGTCCGAATATTCCTTCTCGCTCAGCAGCCAGGTGCCGATCCACCGGTCGCCGGAGTTGGAGGTCGCGTAGCGGCCGGTGCCGTGCAGCACGCCGTCCCCGTCCACCTCCCAGGCGACGTTCCACTTCGGCGGCTCGCTGATCTCGGCCCAGTTGCGCACCACCCAGCCGTCCGTGACGATCCCGCGAGTGGTGAACAGTTGCTGGAATTGCGGTTCGGCCGCGGTGGCTACCGCACCCGACATCGCAGCAGCCAGAAGTACATTGCGCGTGACGGTCTTGATCATCGTCGTGATTCCTCGTGAAAGCCGGCAGTGGACTAATGTAACCGGTTACATGGCCACATTCCATCCTTTCCGGCGTACCTGTCGCGGCCGGTCGGCGCCGGCCGTTCCGCCCGGGCAGCCTCGGACGTCTTATCCTAAGATCGAGTGCCGCCATGCCCACCGGAAGCCCCAGATTCCCGCAACCTCCCGCCCCGGACCATCCCGGCGCGGCGAACGCGCATTCGCAGCGCATCGACCAGATCTTCCGCGAGCACAATCAAAGCCTGTTGCGCTTCCTCGCAGGAAG
Organism: Steroidobacteraceae bacterium; assembly: GCA_044225565.1. GTDB lineage: Bacteria > Pseudomonadota > Gammaproteobacteria > Steroidobacterales > Steroidobacteraceae > CAVXAE01. The sequence continues at coordinate 34,063 of JBGAIL010000005.1, forward strand.
GCTGCCGTCCGAGCAGGACGCGCGGGAAGTCGCCCAGGAGGCCTATGTAAGGCTGTTGCAGCTCGACAAGCCCGAGGGCGTGAGCTTCCTCAAGGCCTTTCTCTTCAAGACCGCCGCCAACCTCGCGATCGACCGCGTCCGGCGCCGCCGCACCGTCGATGAGCGGGAGCACTTCTTCTTCGATCTCGAGCTGCAGCCCTCGCCCGAATCGGCGCTGTCGCAGGCGCAGGAGCTCGCGATCACCATCGAGGCGCTCGGTGAGCTGCCCGCCCACCACCGCACCGCCTTTCTCCTCAGCCGCATCGACGGCCTGAGCACCCTGGAGATCGCGCAACGGCTCGGCATCACCGATCGGGCCGTGCGCAAGTATCTCGTGCGGGCGCTGTTGCATCTGCAACAGAAATTCAAACGGGCCGTGAATCCCGGGACGGAGCCATGAGCGATCGAGGCGCATTCGACGACGACGGAATCTCCGCGCAGGCCGCCGACTGGATCGTGCGGCTGAACGATGCCACCGCCACCGAGGCCGATTTCATCGAGTGGCAGGCCTGGCTCGGCGAGCGTCCCGAGCACGCGCAGGCCTTTCACGAGCTGCAGGAAGCGTGGCGTCGCTCCGCCGTGCTCGCACAGGCATCGCCGGACCGCCTCCGTCCGTTGCGTGGTGGAGAAGGAGCCGCGTCGGCCGCAGAGCTGCGTCCACTGCGCCGGTCCGCGTTGCTGAGATGGGCCGCGGCGGCAGCGCTCGCTGCCGTCACGACGGGCGTCGCGATGTTCGCCTGGCACGGCAATTCAAATACCATACGGACGGCCACCGCGGAGATGCGCTCATTGCGGTTGCCGGATGGCTCCCGGGCCGCGCTGGGCCCGGAAACCCACCTGCAGATCGTCTTTTCGGAACAGCGACGCTCCGTGCGCATGACGGGCGGCGAGGCGTACTTCGAGGTGGCCCGCGATGCGCAGCGGCCGTTTTCGGTGGACACGCCAGCCGGCCAGGTGCGGGCGCTGGGCACCGCCTTCTCCGTCAACCTGAGCGGAAAGCGCATGGCCGTCGTCGTGACGGACGGCTCGGTGCAGATCGAACCGCAGCTCACCACGTCGGATACAGCTCCTCAGGGTGAACTCACGCCGGTGACGATCGGCGCCGGACAGCGATTCGTGAAGGATGGCGCCGTGGCGAAGGCGGACCGCCCCGCTTCCGCGGCGAGCGCCGTCTCATGGCGCGAAGGACGGCTCCAGTACGAAGGCGAGCCGCTGCGCGTGGTGGTCGCGGACATCAATCGTTACTCGCCCACGAAGCTGCGCATCGCCGATGCGGATACCGGGGAGTTGCGCTATACGGGCACCGTGTTCCCGGACTCGCTCGATGTCTGGCTTTCCTCCATCGAGGGCGTCTTTCCGTTGCACGTGCAGGAGAAGGGAGGCGAGCGCGTGATCGTCGGCAGCAGCACCCGCTGAGCGCGCCGTTCCGCTGACGCGGCCTCGCGCGTCTTAGCGGAAACCGCGCATCAAAAGCGGACACTCTCCGGGGAGACCTCCATGCTTCGCACTCGTTCGGCCCACTCCGCCATCTGCACCGCCGTCGCGCTCGCGCTGTATTCGACCGCCGCGCACGCGGATCTGGAAGGCGTGAGCTCCTTCAGCATTCCTCCGCAGTCGCTGTCCGCTGCGCTCATCCAGTTCTCGAGCCAGGCCGACGTGCAGGTCGTCGGCAGCACCGCGACGCTCGCGAATCTGGATACGAACGGCGTCTCGGGCCAGCTGACCGGGCGCGAAGCGCTGCGCCAGCTGCTGGGCAGCCACGCGCTGCGCTTCGAGGAAGTCACCAACCGGTCCGTGAAGATCCTGCCGCTCGCCTCGCGCGAAGCGCAGATCAGCCGGGTCTCCGGCGACCGTTCGCTGCTGCTCGCGCAGGCCGAAGGCAGCCGCGCTTCGAGCGAAGGCGATTCGCTCGAGGAGATCGTGGTCACCGGCAAGATATTCAACTACGACATCGTCGAGAGCGCCTACAAGCTGCCCATCGCGGTGAAGGACATTCCCCAGAGCGTGAAGGTCATCACGCCGGACATGATGCAGTTCGCGCGGGTGGAGCGCGTCGAAGACCTCTACAAGGTGGATGCGGGCGCCTACCCCTCGCATCTCATCGACGGCTACTCGCGTGCCTACTACCGCGGCTTCCTGGGCGATTCCGACAACGCGTACAAGCTCGACGGCATGCGGGCCTTCGGCGTCCTCGACCTCAGCATGGCGACGCTCGAACGGCTCGAGATCGTCAAGGGGTCGACCTCGACGATGTACGGCCGCGCGATCATCGGCGGCACGGTCAACATGGTGTCCAAGAAGCCGACGAAGGAGTTCGGATTCGATTCCTACCTGGAAGGCGGCACCTATGATCACTGGCAGGGCGGCCTCGACGTGCGCGGCGCGCTCACCGGCGACGAGAAGCTGAGCGGCCGGCTGGTGGCGGACTATCTCGACGAGGAGAGCCACATCGACTACTTCTACAAGAAGACCTTCGTCGTGGCGCCGTCGCTGAGCTACGAGCTCTCGCCGGACACGAAGCTCACCTTCTCCGGCAACTACCAGAACGACGATTTCCTGCCGCTCGGCAACTTCGGCGTGCAGGTCGACGGGGACTTCGCGGACCCGGCCAACTACAGCATTCCGGACGTTCCCCGCAGCCGCCTGGCCAACCAGCCCGACGGCTACAACGAGTCCAAGCTCAAATACGGACGGCTCCTCCTCGAGTCGCGCCTCACGGATACCTGGCAGCTGCGTGCTTCGGGCCAGTACGCGAAGCTCGACACCAGGACCAATTCCGCGCAGGGCGTCGTCACCTACGAGGACCTCACCACGGACATGGAGACCTTCGGCGGCGACAACACGAACCGCATCCAATCCCTGGAAGCCCAGGTCTTCGGGGACGTGGAGCTCTTCGGCCGCAGGCACACCCTCTTCCTGGGAGCGGACTACTACGAGTCCAAAGGCAAGGGGCTCAACGGCTATGCCTCGCTGCCCGCGTATCTCACGGGCTTCAGCCTCTACGCGCCCGACTACAGCCTCATCCCCGGCGCCTTCCGCGACTTCAACGACTACTCGATGGACAATCCGGCGCTCGCCACCGTCAGCGACTACGTCGAGCTCAATCAGATGGCGACCGGCAGCAAGGAATCCGGAGTCACGGCCCAACTGATCGCGCATCCCACCGACCGCTGGACGCTGCTCGTGGGCGGCCGCTACTCCGACTACAAGGGAGGCCGGGGATTCTCCGCGCCGACGGATCCCGCCCCGGCGGTGGACTGGAACCAGCAGCATGCCTTCACCTGGCAGGTGGGCACCACGTTCGCGATCACTCCCGAGATCAACGCCTACGCGAGCTTCGGTGAGTCGTTCGTGCCGCGCTTCCAGTACGCGTATGACGAAGCCAATCCGGACCCGGGCCGCCCCGTCGGGCCGGAGCGCGGCGAGGCATACGAAGCCGGCATCAAGAGCGCCCGCGCGGACGGCAAGTTCTCGTGGTCCGCCGCGCTCTTCGACATCGCCCGGACCAACATCACGCAGCAGGACCTGGAGCACGTCGATCGCTACTACGTGCTCCTGCTCGGCAAGCAGCGATCCCGCGGCATCGAGCTCGACGCCCAGGGCGAGCTGCTCCCGGGCTGGTCGGTGTACGCCTCCGCGGCCTACACGGACAACGAGTTCGTGGAAGGCGAGTTCGAGGGCTATCCCGCATTCTTCGCGCCCAGGCGCGGCTTCACCGGCTACACGAGCTACGTGATCCAGTCCGGCCAGGCCAAGGGGCTCGGCTTCGGCGGCGGCTTCGTCTACAAGGACATGCCGGTCATCAAGTCGTTCTTCGGCTCGGTGCAGGGCAAGGCGCTCGACCTCTTCGACGACGTGTTCGAAGTGGACGCGCGCGTGTTCTACGACCATGGCCCGTGGAGCTACAGTCTCTCGGCCACGAACCTCACCGGCCAGAAGTACTATTCCACGAGCTATCCGAGCCCTTTCTACGCCATCAACGTGAATCCGGGCCGGCAGTTCATCGGACGGGTGGGCTACACTTTCCGGTGAGCCTGCGGGAACGGCGGGTCGCCGCGCGGGAACCAGACATGCGCACTCTGATTCTTTACGCGGCACTCGCTCTCGCCCCTCTCGACGGGCTCGGGCAATCCGCCGCCGTGTCTCAGCCCCGCCCCTGGGATGCAGCGATGAAGCGCGCCGATGCGCTTCTTGCCGCGCACCCCCTCATCGACGGGCACAACGACCTGCCGATGGCCATCCGCGAGAGTGGCGCGCCGCCCCGCGACGTCGTTGCATTCGATCTGCGGCAACAGGCCCCCGGTGACACCGACATTCCGCGCATGCGACGCGGTCATGTGGGAGCGCAATTCTGGTCCGTGTGGGTACCCAGCAACGCGGAGACGGCCAAGGCCGGCCGCGCACGCATCCAGCTCGAGCAGATCGATCTCGCGTTGCGCATGACCGAGCGCTATCCGCAGGATTTCCAGCTTGCGCTCACCGCAGACGACATCGAGCGGGCCAACCGGGCGGGTCGCATCGCCTCGCTGCTCGGCATCGAAGGCGGCCATGCCATCGAGAATTCTCTAGGTGCGCTGCGCACGTACTACCGGCTCGGTGTCCGCTATATGACGCTCACGCACAGCGAGAGCACGGATTGGGCAGATGCATCAGGCGTTCCTGCGGCTCACGGTGGCCTCACCCGCTTCGGACAGGAAGTGATTCGTGAGATGAACCGCCTGGGCATGCTGGTCGACATCTCGCATGTCTCCCCCGAGACCATGAACGACGTGCTCGACATCGCCGAAGCGCCCGTCATCTTTTCCCACTCGAACGCGAAGGCGCTCACGCCACACGAGCGGAACGTGCCGGACGACGTGCTGCGCCGTGTCGCAGGCAACGGCGGCGTGGTGATGGCCTCCTTCATCACCTATTTCGCCGTCACCGGCTCGAAGCCTCGCGCGACGCTCGATGACGTGGCCGATCACGTCGAGCACCTGCGCAAAGTGGCCGGTGTCGACCACATCGGCATCGGCAGCGATTTCTACGGCGGCGCCGGCGCCATGGCCGAAGGCCTGGAAGACACCTCCACGTTCCCGCTGCTGTTCGCGGAGCTGATCCGCAGGGGCTGGCGCGACGACGAGCTCATCAAGCTGGCGCGAGGCAACCTGCTTCGCACCATGCGCGGCGCCGAGAGCACGGCCGCCCGCCTCCAGAAGACCCGGCCCGCTTCGTTCCTGACGATCGAGCAGCTCGATCGGGGCCGGGAAAAGCCGGATCCCTACTAGCGCTCGACGCGCCGACCCGCAACGGAGACGCGATGATGCATCGACCCCGCCGGCGGCCTGCTGCCGCCCTCACCTCGTTCGGCCTGCTGATGGCGGGCATCACGCTCGCCGCAGAGCCAGCCTCCCTGCCCGAGCTCAATGCCCGCGTCGACGGGCTCTTCGCGCAATGGGACACGACCCGGTCGCCGGGCTGCTCCATGGCGGCATCGCGCAACGGCTCGATCGTGCACGCCCGCGGCTACGGCATGGCCAACATGGAGCACGGCGTGCCGAACGGGCCGCGCACCGTGTTCCACATAGCCTCCGTTTCCAAGCAGTTCACGGCGGCGGCCATCGCGATGCTGGTGGAGGAAGGCCGGCTCTCGCTCGGCGATCCGGTGAGGAAATTCCTGCCCGGGATTCCCGCCTTCGCGCAAGGCGTGACGGTGGGTCACCTCGTCCACCACACCAGCGGCATCCGCGATCACAGCGACCTGATGGAGCTCGCGGGCTGGCGCTACTACCGCGACCTGGTGACGACGGAAGACGCCATGAGCGTGCTGGCCAGGCAACGCAAACTGATCTTCGCCCCCGGCTCGCGCTATCAGTACAACAACACGAACTATCTGCTGCTCGGCGAGATCGTCCAGCGCGTGAGCGGCAAGAGCCTGCGCCAGTTCACCACCGAGCGCCTGTTCGAGCCGCTCGGCATGAAGGACTCCTTCTTCCGCGACGACTTCTACGAGATCGTGCCGAACTTCGCGGCGGGCTACGAGCCGGCGGGCCACGGGTTCCGCACCAGCCTCACGAACTTCAGCATCGTCGGCTACAGCACGCTGCTCACCACCGTCGAGGACCTGATGAAGTGGGAGGAGAACTTCTACGGCGGCCGCGTGGGAGGCAAGGCGATCACGGAGCGCATGCTCGAGCGCGCACCGCTCCCCGGCGGCAAACCGAACAAGTACGCTTTCGGCATCGTGGTCGACGAGCATCGCGGGCTGCCCATCGTCGAGCACTCCGGCGGCGATGCGGGGTATTCCACGCACCTGGTGCGCTTCCCCCAGCAGCATCTGAGCGTTACCGTGCTCTGCAACCTCAACTCGGTGGATGCCCACGCCCTGGCGATGCAGACGGCGGAGATCTACCTGGGGTTGCCGCCGGAGAAGCCGGCGAATGCAGGCTCGACCCGGCAGGCTTCGGTCACTCCCGTCCAGCTGCCCGAAGCGACGCTCCAGAGCCTCGCCGGGCACTATCTCGACCCGCAGACCGAAAGGGCCGTGGTGCTCACCTTCGAGAACGGCGCGCTGCATGCGCGCATCGGCGAGCAGTCGCAGCCCGTCGTGGCGATGTCCGCTCATCGCTTTCGCGTGGGTGATGGCCGGGTCGAGCTCGAATTCCCCAAGTCCTCGCGCAACCCCTCGCAACTTGCTCTGCACGACATCTATGATGGCTCCCTGGTGTTGCGGCGCGTAGCCGACGACGACGCGCGGCCCTTGCCGCCGGAATCCTATGCAGGCACCTATCACAGCGAAGAGATCGAAGCCCCCTTCCACGTCCTGGTCGAGGACGGGCAGTTGATCCTGCGCTCGATCAAGTACAAGGCGCGCCTGATTCCCGTGACGCGCGAGCTGTTCATTGCGGGCTGGGCCAACGTGCTCTTCTCCCGTGATGCCGCGGGCCGCGTCTCCGGCTTCCGCTACGGCGACAGGGAGATGCCGCTGGCCGAGTTCGCCAGGCTCGGAGACTAGTCGTGATCGGGGGCGAGCAGGGCACGAGCCGCAGGGGATCGACTCCCGACCGGCCGTTGGCGGGCCCCACGCCGGTGACCTGCCTCATTGCCTGCGTCATGGTCTGCCTGGCCGCCGGCCTGACCGCCTGCGATGGCGACACACCCACCGCTGCCGCCTCTGCGCGGCCCGCCGCTGCGGCGGCACGAGTCGATGAAGCACGCCTCGCCCGTGCGGACGAGGAGCCCCAGAACTGGTACGCGACGAATCGCGGCAGCGGTGAGGATCACTATTCGCCGCTCGACCAGATCAACCAGGACAACGTGGACTCACTCGGCTTCGCCTGGCAGTACGACACGCATACCACTCGCGGGCTCGAGGCATCACCCCTGGCCATCGATGGTGTCCTGTACACCAGCGGCAACTGGGGAAAGGTCTACGCGCTGGACGCGAAGACCGGGAAGGAGCTGTGGACGTACGATCCCAGGGTGCCCGGCGAGTGGGGCCGGCGTCCTTGCTGCGACATCGTGAATCGCGGGGTGGCGGCGTGGAAAGGCCGCATCTACGTCGGCTCGCTCGATGGCTTCCTCATCGCGCTCGATGCCGGCACGGGCCGCGAGATCTGGCGCGCGGACACGCTCGTCGACCGCACGCGATACCAGACCATCACCGGCGCGCCGAAGATTGCGGGCGACAAGGTGATCATCGGCAACGGCGGCGCGGAGCTGGGTGTGCGAGGCTACGTCAGCGCATACGACGTGCAGACCGGCCGGTTCGCGTGGCGCTTCTTCATCGTTCCGGGCGACCCGCGCAAGCCTTTCGAGCATCCCGAGCTCGAGGCGGCAGCGAAGACCTGGGACCCCGACAGCATGTGGGACGTCGGCGGTGGCGGCACGGCGTGGGATGCCATGGCCTACGATCCGAAGCTGGATCTGCTGTACGTCGGCACCGGCAATGGATCGCCGCATGCCCGCTACAGCCGCAGCCCGCGAGGTGGTGACAATCTGTTCCTGTCCTCCATCCTCGCCATCCACCCGAAGACGGGGCGGCTCGCCTGGCACTACCAGACGACGCCGGGCGACAGCTGGGACTACACCGCCACGCAGCACATGATCCTCGCCGATCTGCCCATCGGCGGCCGCACGCGGCAAGTGTTGATGCAGGCGCCGAAGAACGGCTTCTTCTACGTGCTGGACCGCTCGACGGGTGAGCTGCTCTCCGCGGAGAAATATGGGAAGGCGACCTGGGCCACCCATGTCGACCTCGCGACCGGCCGGCCTGCGTTCACGCGGCAATCCGATTACTCCAGGGCGCCGAAGCTCATCTATCCCGGCCAGCCTGGAGCGCACAACTGGCATCCGATGTCGTATCACCGCGGCACCGGCCTGGTGTATCTCAACCTCATCGAAGCCCCGGACGTCTACGCGTTCGCTCCGAAGCCGCGCTATGCCGCAGGCGAGAGCAACGAGCACGTGGACATCATCGGCTACGACGATCCGCGTATCGCGAGCACCGAAGAAGTGCGCCTCGATCCCGATCGACTGAGCTTCCTGCAGGCCTGGGATCCGGTGAGACGGGAAGAGCGCTGGCGCATCCCCATAGACCGCATCCGGGGCGGCGGCGTGCTCTCCACCGCGGGCAATCTCGTGTTCATGGGTAATGGCAGAGGCTTCCTGAACGTCTTCGACGCGAAGACCGGAGCGCAACTCGCTGCATTGAACGTGGGAACGAGCATGCAGGCCGCGCCCATCAGCTACGCCGTGGGCGGGGAGCAGTACGTCGCGATCATGGCCGGCATCGGGGGGTCGTATTCCTGGGCGTTTCCCAGAGGGTCTGCGGCATATCGCTACGGCAATGCGGGCCGCATCATCGCGTTCAAGCTCGGGGGCGGCGCCGTGCCGCTGCCGCCGAAAGTGGATCGCGATGCTCCGATACCCGTACCGCCGGAGGTTCCGACGTCGCCCGAGATGATTGCGCGCGGCGCCCTGCTCTTCGACCGCGCGCGCTGCTCCTGGTGTCACAGCGGTGCGCCCGGTGTCGCACCCAACGTGTTCGCGCTCTCAACGGAGAAGCACCGCATCTTCAAAGACATCGTGCTGCGAGGCGCGCTGGAAGCGCGCGGCATGGCGAGCTTTGCCGACGTGCTGAGCGATGCAGACGCCGACGCCCTGCACGCTTACATCGTCGACCGCACGCGGCGCGACATCGAAGCCCGCGCCGGCAGGTAAGCCGCCGCGGCCACCCGCAGCGATCGGGCCTGGCGTTGTGCGGGCTGCGCGCGTGCTATTACCACGGCGCCGGCCGGTAGTCCTTCAGGAACTGCCCCCACACGTGCGTGCCGGTGAGGCGCCCCGAGAAAATCGGATCGACGATCCGCGCAGCGCCGTCGATGATGTCGAGCGGCGGCGCGAAACCCAACTCCGCCTTTCGCGCCGCATGCACAGCCGGGTCCTCATCGGTCACCCAACCGGTGTCCACGGCGTTCATGTGTATGCCGTCCACGATGAAATCGGGCGCGCTCGTCCGCGTCATCATGTTGAGCGCCGCCTTCGCCATGTTGGTGTGTGGGTGGCGGTCCGTCTTGGTGGTGCGGTAGAACTGCCCTTCCATCGCACTGACGTTCACCACATGCTTGTCCCGCTCCGGCGTGCGCAGCATCAACGGCTTCAGTCTCGCGTTGAGGATGTAGGGCGCGATGGCATTCACGAGATGCACCTCGAGCAGCTCGGGCGTGCCCACCTCGTGCAGCCGCAGCCGCCAGCTGTTGACCTGGCGCAGATCCACCTGCTGCCCGTCCTCGTCGTAACGGTTCGCCGGAAAGAGCTCGTCGTGCCGGGTGATCTGCCCCTGCAGCCCTTCTGGCAGGAAGCTGCCGGCTTCGGCCTCTCTGGCGAGCAGGTGCTGATAGAACCCCGGCGGGCGGCGCACCGTCTGGCAGGCGTTGTTCAGGATGTAGTCGAGGCGCGGCAGCCGCTCGAGCAGGACCTGCGTGAACCGCTCGACGCTCGGCGCATGCCGCAGGTCGAGGCCGTGAACGCTCAGTCGCTCCCGGAAGGCAGCGAAATCCGGCTCGCATGAGTACCGATGCACCGCGTCCGCAGGGAACCGGGTGGTGACCACCACGTGCGCGCCTGCGCGCAACAGCTTGAGGGAAGCCTGATATCCGATCTTGACCCGCGCACCGGTCACCAGCGCGTAACGCCCCCCGAGATCCGCCGTCTGCCCGCGCTTGGCGTAGTTGAATTCCCCGCACTCCTCGCACATGGAATCGTAGTAGCGATGCAGCTTCGCGTACGGTTTCTTGCATACGTAGCAGGCACGCTCCCGGCTCAAACGAGGCCGCTCGTCGAGATCCTCGGGCTTCGGGGGCTCGAGCCAGAGCGGCGTGTACATCGCCGCGCGGCGCTGGATTCTCAGCCCCGCCCGCTCGACCGCTGCGCGATCATGCTGCTTCGCCGCCTCGCGTTCCGCCCTGCGGAACGCCTTCGCCATGCGGACCAGGTCGTGCCTTTCGGGCTTCGCGACGAGACCCGCCAGAGTCAGCAGCTCGCGCCGCTGCTCCTGCGTGAGGCTCGTCAATTGGGAGCGGTCGGCTTCGATGGCGCGGAGCACGCGCACACAGGCGCTTACGTCGTCGAGGGAAAGGGCCGCGGGCGGTCCGGGATTCGTTTCAGCCATGGTGCATTGTAGGGGTAACGCGGCTCGGGCCTATGGCCGTGGCGCGGCTGCCCCCAATCCGGCTCGTACGCCGTAGAATGCGCCGCACTTCAGTGCGGAGGAATCGACACGTGGAATTGCGGGGAAAGACGATAGTGATCACCGGCGCCGGCCGTGGAATCGGCCGTGCGGTCGCCGAAGATCTCGCGACGCGTGGCGCGAACCTGGCGCTGCTCGACTTGAACGAGCCGGATCTCGCGGAAACTACGGCCCGCTGCGCGAGACAAGGCGTGACCGCCCGCGCTTACCGGGCCAATACCGCGTCGGAAGACGAGGTCGTCGCCGCATTCGAGCAGATGGCCGGACAGTTCGGGCGGCTGGACGGCCTCGTGAACAACGCCGGCATCCTCCGCGATGCCATGCTCGTGAAGGTGAAGGACGGCCAGGTCGTCGGGAAGATGTCCCTCGCGCAGTGGCAGGCGGTGATCGACGTGAACCTCACCGGCGTGTTCCTCTGCGGCCGGGAAGCCGCCGAACGCATGATCCAGTTCGGGAACGGCGGGGTCATCATCAATCTCTCGAGCATTTCCCACGCCGGCAACGCCGGGCAGTCGAACTACAGCGCAGCGAAAGCCGGCGTGACCGCCATGACCGTCACCTGGGCGAAAGAGCTCGCGCGATACGGGATCCGCGTCCTCTCGATCGCACCGGGCTTCGTGCGCACGCCGCTGGCGGAATCCATGAGGCCGGACATGCTGGCGAAGATGAGCGCGGGCGTGCCGCTCGGCCGCCTCGGCGAGCCCGCGGAGATCGCACACGCCGTGGCGTTCATTTTCGGGAACGACTTCTTCACCGGCCGCTGCCTGGAGCTGGATGGCGGACTGCGGCTCTGATGACGAAGCCCGCCACCGAGTTCGTCCTCGTGCGCCACGGCGAGACCACCTGGAACGCCGACGGCCGCATCCAGGGACACCTCGACATCCCGCTCAACGACGTGGGTCATCGGCAGGCCGCGGCGCTGGGCCAGCGATTCCGCTCTGAAACCTGTGACGCGCTCTATTCGAGCGACCTGCAACGCGCCCTCGTCACGGCGAACGGCATAGCCGCTCACCACGGTCCGGTTCGCACGGACCTGCGCCTGCGCGAACGCCACCTCGGCGTCCTGCAGGGACTCACCCGGGACGAGGCAATGGCCCGGCATCCGTCGGCATGGGAGACGTTCAGGCGACGGCAGCCCGATGAGCCGCTCGAAGGTGGCGAGAGCCTGAGGGCTTTCTTTCTGCGGATCCACGAGTTCCTGAGGGAAGCCTGCGAACGGCACGCGGGCAAGCGGGTGCTGGTCGTGACGCACGGCGGCGTGCTGGATGCCGCATACCGCCTGGCGACGAATCGGCCGCTGGAAGCCCCCAGGGATTTTCCGATCCTCAACGCAGCGGTGAACACGCTTTCCTGCGATGGGCAGTGGCAGTTGAAGAGTTGGGGAGACGCGAGCCATCTGGCCCACGTGGAGGCTTCGCGCGGCCGCACCGGCGCCGACTTCATCGATCATGAGGCGCGTCCGTTCACTGCATGCCGCTGAGTGGTCCTGCGGGCTTGTCCGGCGAGGCGTCCCGCGCCGCCGCCTGCAGAGCCTCATATCCCGGGTGATCGGGGTTCTCGACGACGCTCCGCCACAGCGCATAGTGCTGGGCGAGTTGCGTCACGTATCCCGGGTCCCAGTCGAAGAGGGCCTCGAGCAGCTGAAGAAGTGCCGGCGCGAGCGCCGCCTGCGGCTGATGCGGATCGAGCGTCGCGCGCGGCCGGTCCAGATGGCCGTGGGGCCTCAGCCTGAGGGCGAGCTGGATGGTCGCGAGAGGCCGGGCGTCATTGGGCGTGCAGGCGCGCAGCTCGATGCGCCGGCAGTCGCACGCGTCGCAGAAGAATTCCCGGTAGATGTACACGCCGTCCGGCAGCCTCGGGTCGTCGTGGGCGTAGATGACGCCGACTTCCGTGCGGGCGAGCTTCGTGAACACCTTGTCGAAGGGCAGCATCCCTGCTTTCCAGACGGTGCGGCCCGTCTTTCGGCCGAATCGTAGCAACATCAACTCAAATATTCATCCCCGATCTCAGGTTGCACTCTTCAAGGCCATTCCTGTGGCGGCGCACCATGACTCAATATTCCAGGCGCCGCCGGATGAACACCACGTCTTCGCCGTCCAGCGACATCGTCAGCCGGTCGACGTCGCCGCGCGGACCGGTGGCGAAACTCAGCGACCAGCGGCGCTCCCGCTCGTCTTCCACGGTATCGAAACGCTCATAGTGGAAGTGCTGCAGCGGCCTGCGGACGCGATGGAACGCAAACTCCAGGATCTCCTGCTGCCGGATGATGGTCACGAGGCCATACGCCGGATGCTCGTACTCGCCGACGTAATCCTGCAGTGCATGCGCGGGAGTCGTACCTGCGACCCGCGCTGACTCCTGCTGAACGCGGGCCTTGCGCTCATCGTCCATCTCCTCTTGCCGCAGCCCCAGGAGGCGCTGTGACCACGGCGTCGGCGAAAGACCGAGCGCGCGCTCGTAGATGCCGTAACTGATCGGGCCGGGGAGCGAAGCGGCCTGGTCGCCGATGACCAGCACGATGATGCCGATGCGATCGAGCGGCATGAACGAGATCTGTGAGTGGAACCCGGTCAAGCCACCGGTGTGAAAGCTGAGCAGATGCCCCCGGTAGGACGCCATGTTGCGGCCCATGCCCGCCACCGGATTCAGCGACTCCCACCAGCCACGGGTCTCTCCGCCGGCATTCACCCTGGCCATCGAAGGCTCCGAGGTCGCTTTCAGTACGGCGGACGACAGGATCTGCCCGCCCGCGTAACGACCTTCATTCATCAGCGCGATCATCCAGTGCGAGAGATCCTCGAGATTCGAGACTAGTGCGCCCGCCGGTGCCACGCCTTCGGGGATCTGAAACTCCGTCGTGGGATACAAGCCAGCCCCGTTGCGCCGTTCGCTGTAGCCGACGGCGTGGTCGGGCGCCTCGAGTCGCTCTGGAATGGACAGCCTCGTGCTGCGCATCTCGAGCGGGTCGAGGATGCGCGCCTTCACGAACTCCCCCCAGGGCTGCCCGGAAAGCCGCTCCACCACGCATCCCACACCGCCGTACATGAGATTGCATTGCTGTAAAGGAAGGTCTGCCGCAAAGGCGCGCTCGGCTCCAGGAACTTCAGCCGTGCACAGACTTCCTGCGGCGTGAGGTCGGCCTCGTACCACACCGTGTCGTGCCGGGAGATGCCGGTGCGATGCGAGAGCATGTCGCGCAGCGTCACGCCGGCGTTCAGCGCATCGTCGTGGAATTCGATCTGCGGCACGAACTGGCGCACCGGCCGATCCCAGGAGAGCTTGCCCTCCTCCACCAGCAGGCCCGCGGCGACGGCGGTGAACAGCTTGGTGTTGGAGCCGATCGGGAACAACGTCTGTGGCGTCATCGGCAATTTGCGACCGTAGTCCCGGTAGCCGTAGCCGCGGGCGAGCACCAGCTCATCGCCCACCACTACGCCCACCGCAACGCCTGCAGCATTCCACTCGCGCATCAGTTGCTGCACGCGCGCGTCCAGCCCGCGCAGGCTTCGTGTCATCTGGGCAAGGCGGCCGGAGGCCGGCGCAGCCGACACAGCTGCGCCAATGAGCAGCGTCACGACGAGAGTGAAGCACGACCGCTTTCGTCTGACGCTCATGGCCTGGAAAGCCCGGGCTCCGGCCGGCCTGCGCCGGAAACCAGCTCCAGGCCGGTCTCGGTGCCCTTGAGCCTTGCCGGCACTCCTTCCGTCATCCATTTCGGCGGCGGGGCGCCGCGCAGGTAGTGGTCGAAGAACTGCTGCAGGCGAAGGGCGAAGTCTTCGGCGTACCGGCCGTCCACGCGATGGTTTCCCTGGTTGTACTGAAGCAGCCATGCCGGCTTGCCCAGGCGCCGCAAGGCCGTGAAGAACTCGATGGCGTTCGCCAGCGGGCAGATCACATCGTCCCGCGTATGCATCAGCAGGATTGGCGTGCTCACCTCGTCGGCATGGAAGATGGCGGAGTTGCCGATGTAGAGATCCGGCCGCTCCCATAGCGTGGCGCCCATCCTGAGCTGACCGGTTTCGAACAACCCTTGCAGGCTCGCCCCGCCCGACGAGATCTGTGGATTCGGCAGCCACACTCCGCCATACGCGCTGACGAGATCCACCATCCCCGAAGAAGATGCCGCCGCGGCGAACAGCCCCGTGCTCGTGACGACGGAGTTGGTGGCTATGCCTCCGAAACTGCATCCCTGCACGCCCAGTCGCGCGCCGTCCACCCATGGCATCGACTTCATGTGCTCCGCGGCGGACACGACTGCCCGTACTGCGTTGTCGCGCACCTTGCCGGTCTCAGAGTGGATGTCGGGTCTCACCACCACGTAACCGCGGCTGACGTAGGTGCGAATATTGATCTCGCAGCCCGTAGTGAGCGGCGCCGGCGGTGGATACAGGTTCAGGCCATCCGTCGAGAGCTCGTAATAGTTGAAGATGACGGGATATTTGTGGGCCGGGTCGAAGTCCTCGGGTCGATAGACGATGGCCTGCGCTCGTGCGCCATCGTCGCGAGCCCAGGTCATCAGCTGCGCGTCGAGCCCGTTGAACGCCCGCTCCGGATGCAGATCGCTCAAGGCAGTGAACGCCCTGAAATCGGACGTCGCGAAGAAGTTGGGAGACTCCACTGCACTTTCGCGCCGCACGAGATAATGCTGCGCATGCTTCGCCCTGACGGGCATCCAGCCCTCTCCAGTCGGAAGGTAGTACGCGTGATCGCTCATCGTCAGACGCTGCGGATTGGCCGCACCGTTCAGGCTGCGCGCGAAGAATCCGCTCTGCTTGCTCACCCGATCGAAGGCCGCCAGGATGAGGCGTTCTCCGGGAGCGAAGACGCGCTCCCGCAGCGGCGCATCGGAGCGCAGGGTGAATACGGTCCGATGACGGATTCCGTATCCATTGGTGAGATTGACCGGCGGCTCGACGCCCCTGGGATCCAGCAACCACAGGTCGTAGGCGTCGTAGACCAGGACACCGGCGTCGTCCCGCAGCCAGCCGGCGATGCCGCGCAGCCTTTGCCAGGCAGGAGGACGCCATGCCGCGTCGAACCGGTACCAGCTGGTGGAGATGCCCCGGCCGATGTCCCGCACCGCTCCCGAGCCGATCTCGCGACTCGAGAAGGATCCGCTCCCGGGATCGAAGTACACGACGAATCGGGCACCGGGCGAGAGCTGTGGACGACCTTCCGCCGGCAGATTCCCTTTCGAGACCGGCACTCTGCGGCCATCGCGGAAGAACACGAGCTCGGTGGCCAGCTCCCCGGCGGCGTTCCAGTGATACTCGCTGAGATCCGGGTTTCCCGCCCGGCGTTCCAACAGCGCCACCTCGCCGAGGGCAGCGTGGTAGGCCCTGTCGCCGAGCGTCTCGTTCGCCTGCTCGATGCGCATCAAGGAGCGCTTTCCGATGTCGAGCAGCGCCGCGTAGCGGCGCACCGCCTTTCCCGCCGCGACATCCGCGAGTTGCTTGGACTGCAATCTCTCGTCCCGGTAGCTCCAGACGTCGACGTCCACCGCGTCCTCGCGCGGCCGGACCTGCGGCTCGACGGGCTCGAGATCGACCAGCAGCTGGCGGCCATCCCTGGAAAATCCGCGAATCTCGTGCAACCGCAATCCGGCATCGAGCCGGCCCGGATTTGCGAGCGGGTCGTCGGCCGCCACCTTGCTCGCCCGCGCCGCACCGACGCCGTAGTGCCAGATCGATCGCCCCGGCTGTCCAGCGTCTCCGTCCTTCACCACGAAGGCCAGCTGCCGGCCGCTCCCGTCGAACACCACGCTGCCCGCGCCGCGACCTTCCCAGACCGTCTTCGCACGCCCGCCGGGGAGATCGATCCAGCGCAGCACCTGGGGATTCGTTCCGCTCACGAGCAGCAGCGCCCGACCGTCCTCACTGAAGAGATACGCGTCGACGCCCGGGAAGCGAAGCTCCTTGTGCGTCGCCAGCTCCCTGACGCGCAACTCCCGATCCGCGCTCTTCAGTCGATACGCGAGCCAGCGACCGCTCTTCGCAGGCAGCGCGTACGAGTCGACGCTTCCGAGCGGCTCGACGAAAGCGCTGCCGAGCGTGACGAGACCGAGCCCACCGTCCGTTCTCTGGAACACCAGCACGGCGCAAGCGTTCATCCGCTCGCACGCGAATCGGGCAGAAGACACTGCTGGCAATTCCAGCTTCCAGCGCGCGTCCGAGGACGTAGCGATCAGCCTCGAGGGCGATTCGCCAGCAAATATCGTGTAAGCCGCGTAACGGCCATCGTCACTGATGCGCGCTTCACCCACGGATGGCCATGTGGCATGGGCATCTATCTGCAATCGCGGTTTCGCGGCTGGAAGCGAAGCGGACGCGAGCAACTGCACGCAAACCACAATGCCCGCAATCCACCTCACGAGCCGGCGCTCGGCTACAGCCGACTCACCACGAACGCGTAACGTTGAGCCCCACGGTGCGCGGCTGGATGTAGATGACCGTACCCGCCGCAGGATTTCCAGTATGCGTGCCGCGCTCGTCCGTCACGTTCGTCACGAACAGGTTCGTCGACCATCGGCCGGATGGCGACCGCAGCCCGGCGAGCGCATCCACCCGGGTATACGAAGGGTAATTCTCCAGACCCTCCGAGCCGATGCTCGAGCCGCGCTTGCCCACGTAGTTCGCGGAACCGCCCAGGAATCCCGACAGGTCGTCGGTGATGGGGAAGGACTGGTCCACGAACACGCGGCCGGACCACTCCATGCCGCCCGGCAGACGATCGCCCCGGCGCCCGGTCACGCTGCTCGTGATGGGAAAGTCCTCCGTGAGCACGGCATCGTTCCATACGATCCAGCCGCCGAGGGTCAGCCCGTCCATCGGGCGGCCTTCCACCGACAGCTCCACGCCCTGACTCTTCGCCTTGCCCGCATTGGCGTTATACGAGATGCCACTCTGTGACAGGCCCACCTGGATGTCCTGCCAGTCGATGTAGAAGAGCGAGGCATCCACGGACAACGCGCGGCCCAGGAAATCGCCCTTCAGGCCGATCTCGTAATTGTTGGACTTGTCGGGCCCGTACTGGCACGGCACGGCCGTGAGGATGCAGCTCGCGCCATTGGATCCCCCGACGCGGTTGCCCGAAGCCAGGCGCGCGTAAACCATGACGTCCGGCGAGATCTTGAAGCTCGGCGTCACGAGATACGTGAACACATTCGCATCCGCGCGATTCGTCGCGCCGACGTCCGTAGCCGGCGGGCCGCCGCCGAAGAAGATGTTCTGCACGGTCGTGGTCTGGTCGGATTGCTTCAGCCGGCTCTGGCGGCCGCCCACCTGCACGTCCAGCCGGTCGGTGGCATGGAAGGTGAGGTTGGCGAACCCCGCGTACTCGTCGTACCTGGCGGGCGACGCCAGGGAGAATACGAATCCGTTGGCGATGGGCTCCCCGGACACGCTGTCCACCGCCTCACCGTCGTACGTGATGAAAGCGTACTGGCTGGTGTAGTACGCGCCGAACATCGCGTCGACGCGAGTGCCGATTGGCGTGGCCACGCGGAATTCCTGCGTGAACCTCTCGATGTCGTCCCAGCGGCTGTTCTGCGCAGCGGCCGTGACGGGCTGGCCGTTCGCGTCCGTGCCGAAGAGGAAGGCGAGAAAGCTGAGATCGATCAGGTAGTCCGCCTTCTGGATGCCGTAACCCGTGATCGAGGTGAGGTCGAACCGCCCCACCTTGCCTTTCAGCGTCGCGCTGTAGGACTGGAACTGCTTCTCGTATCCGGTGGTCCCGCGCGGATGGCTCTGCTGGAACTCGCCCAGCGACACATCGACGTCGCTGACGCCATACGCCCTGAAATCCTGGAAGATGGCATTGAGCTTCAGCGTCCAGTCACTCGATGGGCTCCACAACGCCGAGAGACGGCCCCCACTCACCTTCTGCTCATCGACGCCTTTCAAGCCCACCAGATCGTTGTCGATGAAGCCGGGCTCACGCCGCGTGAACCCGCTGATTCCGAGGGCGAGCGTCTCGGCGACCGGCACGTTGGCCGAGCCGCGCAGGTTGTATCCCAGCTCGTGGCCGTTGGTGACACTCGTGGTTCCTGCACTCACGCGCCCGCGAAAGCGGTCGGTGGAAGGATCCACCGTCACGTACTTGATCAGGCCACCCAGGCTGCTGGCGCCGTAAAGCGTGCCCTGCGGTCCGCGCAGGACTTCGACCCGCTCCAGATCGCCCGGATCGATGTCGGGCGTGAAGAAACCACCGGTCGCGGCGGTGTTGCCGCTGAACGGCACGTCATCGATGAGGATGGCCACCGTAGGAGGGCCGCCGCCCGTCGACATACCCCGGATCGTCACGGTCTGATTCACGCCCGAAGTCGCGGTGCCGATGCTCAGCCCGGGAATTCGCGTGGCGTAGTCCTGTAGCCGCAGCTGGTTGGTCTCGACGAGCTTCTGTGTGGACACCACCGAGACTGGCACCGGGACGTCCTGGAGACGCTCGGCGCGCTTCTGCGCCGTCACGATCACCTCTTCGACGCCCTGTTCGGGAGACGGGTCCGCCTGTGACGCGACCGCACCTTCCGCGGACTGCGTCAGCTTGATCCGGCCGTTCTGGGCGGCCCGCGCAGTGCCGGCAGCGCTGATGGCCACCGTCCTCGCGTTCAGGAACTCGAACGTCAGGCCGGAGTTCCTGAGCAGCTCGCTCAGTGCGTCGGCCGGCGTGAAACGCCCTTCGAGCCGCGGCGCAGTGATGCCGGCCGTGACGTCTTCCGCGGTGTAGATGACCTGCAGGCCCGTCTGCCGGGCAAGATCGTTGAGCGCATCGCGCAAGGGTTGCTCGGGAAGGCTCATCGCCACCGCAGCTGCGGCGGAATTCCCAGTCGCAGCTCCCTGCGCGGACAGGCTGCCCGCATGCAGGATGAACCCCACCATCGCCACGACCGCACTTCGACCCGCAGTGACCATCACGCTCATGATTTCCCCCCGGAAGCTTACGCTCAGGCCCGCCTGGAACCGGCCGGCCCGTTCTGCAAGCTGTGTGTCGGCTGCGCGGCCAAAGTCCTACCCGGGAGGCACCGGTGCTTGCGAGGTAGGACTTTTTCC
>JBGAIL010000245.1:0-6047 GCA_044225565.1 Steroidobacteraceae bacterium
CCAGAACCTCATTCGTGCCGCGGCGCAGCTGGCGCGCACCAGCGATCTCAGCTCGAGCTCGCTGCGTGTCATCGCGGACCACATCCGGGCGTGTACCTTCCTCATCGTGGATGGCGTGGTGCCTTCCAACGAAGGGCGCGGGTATGTGCTGCGGCGGATCATCCGGCGCGCCATCCGGCACGGGTACAAGCTGGGGATTCAGGAGCCGTTCTTCTACAAGCTGGTCGCCGTGCTCGAGAAGGAGATGGGTGACGCGTATCCCGAGCTCACGCGCCAGCGCGCGCAGGCGGAGCGGGTGCTGAAGCAGGAAGAGGAACGTTTCGCGGAGACGCTGGCGAAGGGCATGGAGTTGCTCGAGGAGGAGATCCGGCGCATCGGCGGCGGCACGGTGGGCGCCGCGGGCGGGCGCGTCATTTCCGGAGACGTCGTCTTCAAGCTCTACGACACTCATGGGTTCCCCATTGATCTCACCGCGGACATCGCCCGTGAACGCAGTCTCGGCATCGACGAAGCAGGTTTCGAAGCCGCGATGCAGAAGCAGCGCGAAATGGCGCGCGCCTCCAGCAAGTTCGGCGTAGACCTGCGCGCGGGGCATGCCGCGCTCGAAGGGCTGAGCGATGTCATCCATCGCGAGCACTTCCAGGGCTATGAAGGCCTCACAGCGGAAGGCCGCGTCGTGCGCATCGTCAAGGACGGCCAGGCGGTGGAGCAGCTCGCGGAAGGCGAGGAAGGCCGCATCGTCCTCGATCGCACGCCGTTCTACGCGGAATCCGGCGGGCAGGTGGGCGACACTGGCGTGCTCACGGGCGCCGCCGCGCAATTCATCGTGCGGGATACGCAGAAGGCCGGCGGCGCGCACGCGCACATCGGCCTCGTGACCAAGGGAGTGATCAAGCTGGGCGACACGCTGCGCGCCGAAGTGAACGGTGAGCTGCGCAACGCCACGGCGCTCAATCACACCGCCACGCACCTGTTGCACGCCGCGCTACGCGCGGTGCTCGGCACTCATGTGACGCAGAAAGGCTCGCTCGTCGCACCGGACCGCCTGCGCTTCGACTTCTCGCACTTCCAGCCGGTGACGCCGGAAGAGCTGCTGGAAATCGAGCGCCGCGTGAACGCCGAGATCCGCGCGAACGCGCCGGCGGAAACGCAGGTGATGGCGTACGACAAGGCCGTGGAAGCCGGCGCCATGGCGCTGTTCGGCGAGAAGTACGAGACCGAAGTGCGCGTACTGCGCGTGGGCGGCTTCTCGATGGAGTTGTGCGGTGGCACGCACGCGAAGCGGGCGGGCGACATCGGGCTGTTCAAGATCGTGAGCGAGAGCGGCGTGGCTGCGGGAGTGCGCCGCATCGAAGCGCTCACGGGCATTGGAGCGCTGGACTACGTGGAGCAGAACGAAGCGCTGCTGAAGGACATCGGCGGCCTCGTGCGCGGCTCGCGCGACGAGGTGGCGACGAAGGTGCGCGAAGCGCTCGATCGCATCCGCCAGATGGAGAAGGAGATCCGCACGCTGAAGGACCGCATGGCTTCTGGCCAGGGCACGGACCTTTCCGCGAGCGCGGTGGACGTGGGCGGCGTGAAGGTGCTGGCCACTAAGGTGGAAGGCGCCGACGCGGGCGCGCTGCGCAACGCCGTGGATCAGCTGAAGGGCAAACTGAAGTCCGCCGTCATCGTGCTGGCCTCCGTGGAGAATCCCGCGAAGGTGCTGCTGGTGGCGGGCGTCACGGCGGATCTGGTGGGTCGCATCAAGGCCGGCGAGCTCGTCGGCTCCGTCGCGGCGAAAGTCGGCGGCAAAGGCGGCGGCCGCCCAGACTTCGCGCAAGCCGGCGGTACCCAGCCCGCCGCGCTGGACGACGCATTGAAAGGCGTCGAGCCGTTCGTGCGCGCGAAGCTGTAAACGCGCGCTTCACGTGGCGTTGATCGTCCAGAAATACGGCGGTACTTCCGTGGGCTCGCTCGAGCTCATCCAGCGCGTGGCCGCGAGAGTGGCGGCCGTCCGTGAGCGTGGCGACCAGATCGCCGTGGTCGTCTCCGCCATGGGTGACTACACGGACCGCCTCGTCGACATGGCGCGCGGCATCTCCCCCGAGCCCACGCCACGCGAAATGGACGCGCTGCTCTCTACAGGCGAGCAGGTTTCCATCGCCTTGCTCGCCATGGCCCTCAACGCCCGCGGCGTTCCCGCCCGCTCCTTCACCGGCGGCCAGGTGCGCGTGCGCACCTCCAGCGTCCACACCAAAGCCCGCATCGCGGACGTCGAAACCGAACGCCTGAAAGCCACGCTGGCCGAAAGCGTCATCCCCGTCGTCGCAGGCTTCCAGGGTGTGGACGATGAAGGAAACATCACCACCATCGGCCGCGGCGGCTCCGACACCACGGCCGTCGCACTGGCCGTCGCGCTGAAAGCCGACGAGTGCCAGATCCTCACGGACGTGGACGGCGTGTACACCACGGACCCCCGCATGGTCGCTACCGCGTGTCGCC
Source organism: Steroidobacteraceae bacterium (assembly GCA_044225565.1). Taxonomy (GTDB): domain Bacteria; phylum Pseudomonadota; class Gammaproteobacteria; order Steroidobacterales; family Steroidobacteraceae; genus CAVXAE01. The sequence goes on from JBGAIL010000245.1 coordinate 2,485, forward strand.
TCGATCGCCTTTCTTTCGAGGAAATGCTGGAGCTGGCCGGCCAGGGCTCGCGCGTGCTGCACCTGCGATGCGTGGAGTTCGCCGCCAAATACAACGTGCCCCTCCGTGTGGCCTCGAGCTTCGGCTCCGGCCCCGGCACGCTCATCTGCAAAGAGGACCAACGCGTGGAAGCACCCGTCGTCGCCGGCATCGCCTTCAACCGCGATGAGGCCCAGATCACCGTGACCCAGCTGCCGCAGGGCCACGACATCGCCTACCGCCTGCTCAAGCCCGTCTCGGATGCCAGCATCGAGATCGACATGATCGTGCTCACGGCCAGCCGTGCGGGCCACACGGAGCTTTCCTTCACCGTGCATCGGGACGACTATGCCCAGACCCTGCGCTTGGTGAACAAGGCCGTGGAGGCCTACCCCAGCGCGAGCGTGGCCGGCAATGACCGCGTGGCGAAACTCTCCCTGGTGGGCGTGGGCATGCGCTCCCACGCCGGCGTGGCCACCCAGCTGTTCGAAACGCTCGCCAGGGCGGGCGTGCCCCTGCAACTGGTCTCCACCTCCGAGATCAAGATTTCCGTTCTGGTACCGGAGGATACGCTCGAAACCGCAGTCTCCGGGGCACATCGGAGCTTCGGCCTGGACCGCCCTCGCGGGTAGTTTCAGGGGTTTCTCTTATTGGGGTTTATAACGTAACCTCGTAAAGTTCCAATCGGAAACCTGCGGCCGGCCCCTCGGGGTCGAGCCCGAACAACAGCAAGGAAGGGGATGAAAGCATGTTGATTCTGACGAGACGGGTGGGTGAAACCGTAATGATCGGCAACGACGTCACGGTCACCGTGTTGGGGGTGAAGGGCAACCAGGTGCGCATCGGCATCAATGCACCGAAGAGCGTGGCCGTGCACCGCGAGGAAATCTACGAGCGCATCCAGCGCGAGCAGGGAGGGACGATGGACCCCGCCGCTCACCAGCGCGCTCCGAACGACTACTCGCAGACGATGTAAGCGACAGATCCGCGACTGCTGCGAAGAGGCGCAGCCGCGGATCACCCATCAGCCGACCGCGCAGGGGAGACACAAGAATGAATCTCACGAAGACCACCGCGCTTGCCGCGGCGCTCATCGCACTTGCAGGCTGCCAGAAGGGCGCCGAGAACACCGCCGCCGACGAAGCCACAGTGCGCGAAGCCGCACCGGCCTTCGAGAAGGCCATGAACGAGGGCGACGCGCAGAAGCTCGCCGCCATGTACTGGGACGACGCGGTACTCATGCCGCCGGGCTCGCCTGCCTTGAACGGCAGTGGCCCCATCGGCGAGTTCCTCGGCAAGGAAGGCGCGGGCATGAAGTCCGCCGGCCTCACCATGAACCTCGACGACAACACTTCCGTGGACGTGGCCGGCGACCTCGCCTACGAGGCCGGCACGTACAGCGTGACGGACGCATCCGGCAGCGTAGTCGACAAGGGCAAGTTCCTCGGCGTACTGCAGAAGCGCAACGGCAAGTGGCTCTACGTGCGCGACACGTGGAATTCGGACCAGCCGCCTGCGGCGGCGGCGCCGGCTCCGGCGGTCGAGGCGCCTCCGGCGGGTTGAATCATTCGGGCGGCGCGCGCCGGGCGCGCGTCGCCTGCTCGAACGCGTACGCGAAGCCGAGCAGCTCGGCGTCCTTCCCGAAATCCGCCGACATCTCCACGCCATACGGCAGGCCGTCGTCGTAGAACCCCGCGGGCACCACCACTGCCGGCACGCCGAGCTGGTTCACCCAGGCGGTGCGACTGTAGGGCCCGTCGCTCGGATAGTCGTCCGGCAATGCCTTGCGCTCGTCGTTCGGGGGAACCTGCAGCGCGGGATACACGAAGCCGTCGAGGCGGTGCTTGCGCAGGGCATCCTGGTAGAGCGCAACGAGCGCGCGACGGGGCGCGTAGTAGTTCGTTTCCGCGAGCGGGTCGCTCTCGAGCTCGAACTGTTTGGCGTGATCCGTCAGCAGGTCCACCGGGAGGCCCACCGCGGTTTGCGACTGGAAGGCCACCGGGGAGCCGAGCTGCGGTGGCGCATAGTCCTTCATGAACCGGGCAACGGCCTGCATGCGATAAGGCGAGGTCTTCACCGCCTCGGCCACGCGCGCGAAGGTTTGCGGCAGGATCTCCTCGGAGAAGACGACTTCCGCACCCGCCTGCTGCAGCCCCTTCACGGTTCGCATGAACGCCTTGCGTGATTCTTCGGAGAGCACGCTTTCGTCTTCGCCCTCGAGGATGAAATGCGGCACGCCGAGCCGGCGCCCGCGCAGCGCATCCGCCTTCAGGAAGGCCGTGTAGGACTGCGTGATGCGGTGCACCGAGCCGGATGCCGTACGCGGATCCTGCGGGTCCGCGCCTGCCAGGGCATCCAGCGCCAGCGCGGCGTCCGTGACGGTGCGTGCCATGGGCCCTGTGTTGTCCAGCAGCCGGTCGAAAGGATGGATGCCGGCGATGCTGACGAGCCCCTGCGTGGGCAGCACGCCCACCAGCGCGCCATTCGAGGAAGGATTGCGGATGGAATTCGCCGTGTCCGACCCCTGCGCGACCACTGCCATGCTCAGCGCTACGGCGACCGCGCTGCCTCCGGAGGATCCGCCCGGCGAGTACCACACGTCGTAGGCATTGCCGGTGCGCCCGCCGAACGAGCTGATGGTGGTGTCCGACGCGACGAAGTCCGGCACGTTGCTCTGGCCCACGATGACCGCGCCGGCCTGCTCGAACTTCCGCACGAGGGTGGCATCCCGCGTGGCGACGAGCGCATTCTTCCCTCGCGCATAGCCCTGCCAGCCGTTGCCGATGACTTTCCCGGCGATGGCCGTGTTCCCCTTGATGACGACGGGCACGCCCCACAGCACGCCGCGCTTCGCGCCGCTTTTCGCCTGTGCATCGAGCGCAGCGGCCTTTGCGAGGGCCTCCTCACGGTAGACCTCGACGAGGGGTGCGTACTTGGGGTTCAGCTTCTCGATGCGGTCCATGTGCCACTGGACGACCTGCTGCGCGGTGTAGGTGCCGCGCTGGTAGTGCTCCTGCAGCTGCCGGATGGTGACCTCCTTGAGGTCCCGGTCGATGGGCTTTTGCTGCGCACCGGCGGGAGTGCTCGCAGCCGCGCATGCCAGCAGTGCTGCGCTCAGCAGAATGGTGAGTGATTGCGGCCTCATCCGGTTTTTCATGGGTGCCCCCTCGGTGCGTTCCCGAGAATCGCGGTGAGGGCTCTTATAGCCACAATCACGCGGGGTTATCTCGGCCTTCAGGCCGGCGGGGCGGTGGATCGGGCCTGCCAGAGGCTTCGGGGCGGGCGGATGCCCTGCCGTCGGCGCGCCTTTACCTGGCTGCACCCCCTCAGTATCATGGCGCCCCCGCCGCGGGGTGGCTCGGCCAGCGCGCAACTGCCTGATCCCCCAAAAGTTTTCCCGGGACGGAGAGATGGCCGAGTGGTCGAAGGCGCACCCCTGCTAAGGGTGTAAGGGTCAAAAGCCCTTCGAGGGTTCGAATCCCTCTCTCTCCGCCAGTCATTAATCTTTCGCGCTTTCATCTGCTTAGCGCACGGCGCCCCGATTC
>JBGAIL010000246.1:0-6039 GCA_044225565.1 Steroidobacteraceae bacterium
CCGCTGTCGCCGGGAAAGGTCCGCAGATCCAGAGCCCGCGCCCGTGCTTCCACGTAGGTCCGTCCGCCTAGATCCTTGAGATACGGCTCGCTTGCAGACATGGCGACCGTACCGAACCGGAGAAGTGGGAGCTGCTGCCGCAGCTCGAAGGTCAGATAGCTCGGGTACGCCGCGACCATCACCGGCTCCAGCGGCTCGGGATCCCGCAAGGCCAGCTGGCTGCGCCGTCCATGGCAGGATTCAGGACGGCAGTGCAAGAGCGGCTGGATTCGCAAGTCCTTGGACCAGGGGAGCCTGGCGACCGCCACATCCACCGGGTCCACCTTGATCCACTCGCCGCTGCCGCGCTGCTGCCGCTCTGCGCCAGCGGAATGGAAGACCCAGGCGCGCCGGGGAATGACGAACTCGGCGCTGGAAGCGGAGTCGCGGAATCTCGATTCCGGCGTGGCCTCGACCACATGGCGTGCCGTCACCAGAAAAAGCTCGCCTGCTCGCTCGACGAGAAACCCGCTGCCCAGAGGAGAGGAGACGAACGTCTGCGCATCGAACTCGCGCCGGGTCTCCAGGCGGACCACGGCCTGGGGCAGCGAGCCATACAGGGCCTGGACGGCATCGAGCGCCAAAAGGCGAGCCTCATGGCGGTGGAGCGGCCCGCACGCGGGGAGCATGGAGGCCAGCAGCAAAAAAAGGACAAGCCGATTGCGCACTGCAAGAATCCTTCAAACGTGCCGGAGTGGGTTGGTCGAGCAAGGCCGCTGTGGCAAGGGAGATGCCAAAGCCGCAGCACGATCCGGCGGGCTTTCACGGACGGGTCTCGAAAAGCGTCAAGCTCGTCGGAGAATCAGCTACCGCGGCAGCTGACCGAGCTCCGCGCACGGGTGCGAAATGAGGAGCCGAGGGCTGCAATGAACCCTGCGGCGAGGGCCACGCGGTGCAACAGTTGCTGTTACAGTTACACCCCTACCAGCGCTCCAGCTGCTCACGCTGGAATTCGGGCGGTCGGCTCACTGGCGCGAGCGATAGGTGTTCACGTCGATCGAGAGCTTCTGCATCCAGCGGTGGATCTGCACGCGCGCCTTTCCCATGTCGCGTGCCACGAAGCTCACGTTGCCGTTGTGCTTTTCCAGCAGCGCTACGAGGCGCTCGCGCAGCTCTTCCGGCTTCGCGAGGCCCTCTTCTTCGGGCGATGGCAGGAGCCCCATATTCCGCTCGGTCAGGTGCGCTCGCTCGATAAGTGGCCCCTCGGTCAGCGCGGCCGCAACCCGCAAGACCTGCGACAGCTCGCGAATGTTGAGCGCCCACCGCTGCGATAAGAGCCATCTGCCTGCCTGCACGCTGAAGCCCAGAGCGCTCGCCCCGACTATCTCCGAGCTTCGCAGCAGCGCTCCGACCAGGACTCCCATGTCCTCGATCCGCTCGCGGAGCGGCGTGAGCGTATGTTGATGGCCGGTGAGCCGAGCCAGAAGGTCGATCCGGAACTCACCGCGAAGGACCATTTTCTCGATCGGCTTCTGCGTAGCCGCGACGATGCGCAGGTCGATCTTCTGAGGCACCGTCCCGCCCACCGGTGCGACCTCGCGCGCTTCCAGCACGCGTAGCAAGGCCGCCTGCGCCGGCGGTGGCAGGTCGCCGACCTCATCGAGGAAAAGTGTGCCGCCGTCGGCCCGGCGCACGTATCCTGGCTCGTCTCGGATGGCCCCGGTGAACGAGCCCTTCAGGTGGCCGAAGAGCTGGCTTTCGAGCAGCGACGCGGTAAAGGCCCCACAGTTGACGGCCACGAGCGGGCCGGCACGCCCCGAGATCTCGTGGATCGCTTGTGCGAGCACCTCCTTGCCCGTGCCGGACTCGCCCAGCAGCAGCACGGTGATCGGCGCCCGCGCGATACGAGCGAGCGCACTGAGCTCATCTGCGAGTGGCGGGACGAGCGTGTGCACTCCCGGGGCCTGCGGGGTCGGCAGGTCGAGATCCAGGGCGGCGGCGGGCGAAGAGGTCAATCCGACGCGATAGCGCAGAAACACGCTGCCAAGCTCGATGACATCACCGTCTTTTAGCGGAGCGCGCGAGACGCGCTTGCCATTGAGGAAGGAGCCGTTTCTGGATCCTGCATCTTCGAATGTCCAGTCGGCGCCGCGCCTGACCAGACGCGCTTGCGCCTTCGAGATGGTCGTGCCGGGCAAGCGCAGATCGAGCTGCCGCGTGCTCCCCTCGACTTGGCGCGCCGCCGCGCGCGTCGGGCCGCGCCCTATTTCAACGACATCGAGCTCCGAAAGACAGTACCGCGCGCCGCCGAGCGCGGGCTGGTCACAGTGGAGCACCACCACGAACAAAAAGGAGTGCGTAACGTCGTACGCCCGCCGCTCTTCGACCGCCGGCTCCTCCGTGGTGCCGCCCTCGTGCTGATTTTTGGTCACGGCCGTAGTGTACTCCGAGCTGCTGCGCCGCCTGTACCCTCTTCTGCTGCCCGTGCCTCTTTGACGTGTCGCTCGCAGGCTTCCTGTTCCTTGCGGGCCTCGGCAGCCGTGACGTGCAGGATGTCGACTCGCAGGGCGGCGGGAATGCAGTACGAGGTAGCCCGCCACAGCCGCGCATCGCCGGGGCCGGAGAAGGGCCGCACGGCGGGCCACACCCGCGCGACCTTTTCCTCGGAGTGATAGGCGATGTATTTCCCATCGGGACTCCAGACGACATCGGAGACGGCCAGGGGCGTCGCGGCGAGCACGAACGGCTCACCGGACCCGTCGGTGTTCCAGACACGTACCGTCGTGTCCCACGAGCTCGTAGCGACCCGCGCGCCGTCGGGACTATAGCTCGCGTGAGAGATCCTGTCGCCATGCCCCCGAAGGATCGCCGGCTGCCCGGAGCCATCGGCGCTCCATATCCGCGCGGTCGTGTCCTGCGATGTCGTGACGAGCCGCTTGCCATCGGGAGACCATGTAACGAAGGTCAACGCCGCCTCATGACCACGAAGTACGATGGGCGAGCTGGTGCCGCGGACATCCCATATCCGCGCGGTCCCATCCTCGGACGAGGAGGCTACCCGTGAGCCATCGGGGCTCCACCGCGCCGTCTGCGACCCTGCGTCGTGCCGGCCGAGCAAGAGGGGTCCGCCGGCCGCCTTGAAATCCCAGACGTAGACGTCTGCATGCCCATTGGTCGCAGCGATCCGGTTGCCTTCGCGATTGAAATGCACGCCGACGAAAGCCTTCGCAGCCCCGATGCGGGTCTCGCTCTCCAGCTCCCAGCGGGGGCTCTTCCACACACGAATCACTCCATCATTGGATGCCGTGGCGATGCGGTCGCCCGCGGGGCTGAAATCCACGCTCCAGAGCTGCGCCTGATGCTCAGCGAGAACGACGGATCCCAAGGATCCGGTAGACGATCCGGTAGCGCTCCAGAGCCGCGCAGTCTTGTCCTCGGAAGCGGTGACGATATGCTGGCCGTCGGGGCTGAACACCGCAGATAGGACGGCGTTGGTATGGCCGCGCAAGATCACCGGGCTTCCCGTCCCGTCCGCGCTCCATACGCGCGCGGTCCCGTCCCGCGAGCTCGTGACGATACGCCGGCCGTCAGCACTGAACTTGAGATCGATGACCACGTTCGTGTGACCCTTGAGCACCACTGGCACGACGGTATCGTCGAGGCTCCAGGAGCGTAGCGTCCTATCGAGCGAGGTCGTGATGAGGTGGCGGCTATCGGGAGCGAAGTCCACCGTATAGACCCAGTGCCTGTGGCCCCGCAGGACGATCGCGGCTCCGTTGCCATCGGCGGGCCAGACCCGCGCTGTCTTGTCTCGCGACGTCGATGCGATCCTGCGGCCGTCGGGGCTCCACGCCACGTCCAGGATCTTGTCTTCGTGACCGCGCAGGGCAAAGAGCTCGACGCCCGCCCGGGCGTCCCATACGCGCACCACGGCATCCTCGCCCGCCGTCGCGATACGATCTCCGTCCGGGCTCCACGCTGCTTCCGTGAGCATGGCCTGCGATCCGCGGAGGACGATCGGCGCCCCCTTGCCATCCGCATTCCACACCCGCGCGATCCCATCGAGCGATGTCGTCACGATTCGTTGGCCATCCGGGCTGTAGCGAGCCGCGGAGACTTCTTGGTCGCGCTGGAGGAGCAACAGCCGCCGCCCATCCGCCGCGTTGTGAATCCACACCGGTCCCGCCTCCGCGGCTGTGAGCACGCGCTGACCATCCGGGCTCATCGTCGCCAAGAAGATCGTCGACTCATCCCCCAGCACCAGCGGCGCTCCGGAGCCATCCGCACTCCAGAGCCGTGCCGTCTTGTCCACGGATCCCGTCAGGACGTGCCTTCCATCGGGGCTCCAGGCCGCCCGCATGATCCCGCCCCTGTGACCGCGCAGCGAGGTGAGCTTTCGATAATCAAAGGCGCTCAAGATCTGCGCCGTGCCGTCTCCCGACGCCGTGACGATGCGTGTGCCATCCGGGCTCCACGCGGCCGAGTAGATCGGTTCGTCTGCATGAATGTGCGAGACCTCGTCGCGCGCGACGCCGCTGGTCAGGGCGCCGCTCACGAGCTCGGCCCACTCCTTGGGGATGTCCGCGGGCTCGATCTCGCGCAGCAGTGCGAGCACCAGCGTGGGATCGTCCTGTCGCTTGCGCGCGCCCAGCATGCGCATCGCGTTGCGGCCCTGCAAAGCCTGAAGGGATAGCTTGCTGTTCTGCTCGCGGACGCGCGCTGCCGAAGCATCCGCGCGCTCCGCGCTGATCTTGGCGCGCATGGCGAGGAAGGACACAAGGAGCGACACGGCACACAAGAGCGCGAACGCCCCCGCGATCGAGCGCTGTCGCCGCCGCCGCACGCGCTCAAAGTGAGCGATGACCGAGAGCAGATATCGCTGCTCGGGGCGGCCAAGGGAGAGGTCCCGCTCGGCCGCGCGTCGCCGCTCGTACCACCCACGCGCTTCCTCGGCGGCGCGATCGCGCCAGAGCAAGCCGGGAGACTCGCCACCAGCATGCCACTGCGCAGCAGCGGCCCGCAGTCGAGCCAGGAACTGCGCGTCCGCCGCACTCTCATCGAGCCACTGCGCGAGCCTGGGCCAGCGCTGGATGAGCGACTCATGCACGAGCTCCACCGTGGCTGGCCCCGATGTGCCGCCGATCTCCAGCTGCAAGAGCCGCGCGCCGCAGAGGTGCTGGACCAGCGCCTCGGCCGCCGCAGAGTTCTCGGCCAGAGACGCCAGCTCCGTTACGCTCACGAGCGCCCGCGTCCGTTCAGGTGTCACCAGGCGCAGAAAGATTGCCTGGCAGAGGGGCTGATCGAGCGGCGAGAGCGCAGCGAACACCGCGTCGGCGTGCGTCGAGAGCGAGCCTGCCACCCCGCCGAGCCGGTCGTAGCTCCTGCGCGTCACGAGCTTGGCCTGCCGATCGCGCGCCTCCCATAGCTCAGCAGCCGCGAACTGGAGGATCGGCAGCGGCGTCTTGGCACACGCAAGCTCACTCAAGATGTCGGTGATCATCGCTTCGTCTTCGAAGCTGTGTCCGGCCGCCTCCACCGGGCGCACCAGAGCCTCGCGCAGTCCTTCGTCGCCCACGGGCGGAAGGAAGAAGATGCCGGGAGTGACCTCGGCCATGAAGTGACGATCCTCACCTATGCGGTCGAGAAAGTCCGAGCGAATGGCCAGGATGACCCGCAGCGGTGACGAGGCTTCGTCCGCCGCGCCGAGCAGGCTGCGGATGAACGCGGCCCGCTCGTCAGGGCTTCTGACCAGCGTATAAAGCTCCTCGAACTGATCGACGAAGACCAGCGCGCGACTGCCGGTCGCGCGGCAGTGGGCGCGGAGGCGGGCGCCAAGCAGGCCGGGCTCGGCATGGAAATCACTCAAGGCGGCGGGCGAGTGAGGATGCTCAGAGGTGACCTGGGCGAGCGCTTCATCGAGGGCTTCCACCGGGGCACGGCCCGGGCGCAGGACAAGGACGTGCCAGTCCTCACCAGAGCGCTTCAAGGCCGGAACGAGCCCCGCGCGGATGAACGAAGACTTTCCCGCACCGGAGGAAGCGGCCACGGTGACGAGCGACT
>JBGAIL010000247.1:0-6802 GCA_044225565.1 Steroidobacteraceae bacterium
TTCGACCGCATCGAGAGCAACTACCTGGTCGGCACGGGCCGGCTGGCCGAGGCGCAGGGCGAAAGCGCGATCTGGCAGGATTTGCGCCAACGCCTGTTCATCGATCCGGAATCGCTCCAGGCGGGCTATGGGCAGAGCCCGGGCTGGCTCAGGCAGCTGATGCAGGCCTGGGCGAGCGGACTCAACTGCTATCTGGCCACGCATCCCGACGTGCGTCCGCGCGTACTGAGCTGGTTCGAGCCCTGGATGCCGCTCAGCTTCTCGGAAGGCAGCATAGGCGGCGATATTGAGAGCGTGAGCCTCCCGGATCTGGAAGCGTTCTACGGCAGGAGCCGCACGACCGCGAGCGCGTTCGATGCGCCCGACGCCGGCGGTGCACCCTTTGCGCAGCTTTCCCTGCCCCGCCCGCCGCGTTCGGCAGCGCAAGGATCGAATGGCTTCGCGATCGCGCCGAGCCACACTCGCGATCGTCACGCACTGCTGCTGATCAACCCCCACACCAGCTTCTTTTTCCGCTCGGAGCAGCAGGTGACGAGCGAGGAAGGGTTGAATGTCTACGGCGCCGCGACCTGGGGCCAGTTCTTCATCTATCAGGGCTTCAACGCCAGGGCCGGATGGATGCACACCACCAGCGGCGTCGACAACGTCGACGAGTTCGCCGAGACCATCGTGACGGGCGAGAGTGGCCGGCGCTTCTATCGGTACGGCGGGGAACGTCGTCCGCTCGCGATGAAGACGGTCACGCTGGCCTATCGTGCCGCCGACGGCTCGATGATGAAGCGCAGCTTCGAGACGTACTCGACCCATCACGGCCCCATCGTGCGCGAAGCCGGCGGCAAGTGGATCGCCACGGCGCTCATGAATCGTACGGTCGCGGCGCTGGAGCAGTCGTACCTGCGCACCAAGGCGACGGACTATGCCGGCTTTCTCCGCGTCGCACGCCGCCAGGCCAACTCTTCCAACAACACGATCTTCGCCGACGCCGACGGCGTGATCGCCTATCTGCATCCGCAGTTCGTGCCGGTCCGTGACGATCGCTTCGACTATCGCGATCCGGTGGACGGCAGCGACCCGGCGACGGACTGGAATGGTCTGCACACCCTGGAGTCTCTGCCCCAGGCCGTGAGACCCCGCAACGGTTGGGTGATGAACGTGAACAACGCGCCGTGGACCGCCGCGGGCGCGGACAGCCCTCGGCAGGCCAATTTCCCCCGCTACATGGATCAGTGGGGCGAGAAGCCGCGTGGACCCCATGCGGAGCAGGTGCTGAACGCCCGTCGCGACTTCACGCCGCAGACGTTGATCGCTGCTGCATTCGACTCCTATCTGCCGGCCTTTGCGCGGCTCGTGCCCTCGCTCGCCGCGGCCCATGATCGGCTGACCGACGCAGATCCGGCGAAGGCGGTGCTCTCGGGACCCGTCGGGCTGCTGCGGGAATGGGACTATCGCTGGGCGCTCGACTCGGAGCCCACATCGCTCGCGGTGTTCTTCGGCGATGCACTCTGGAGCGTGACGGCGCAGAAGGCGGCGGCCGCCCACATCCACAGCCACGACTACATGGTGGAAGGCACCACCGACGCGCAAAAGCTCACGGCACTCGCGCAGGCGGTGGAAACGCTCACGCGGGANAAATCCGTCCATGGAGGCTTATCAAAAACATCCCTGTTTTTGATACCCTCCGAGGGCTCTCTACGCCGCGCGCAACCTGATCTCCATCTGTCATGAAATTCGGGATCGACAGGCTGCTGGAGGAGTCGAAGTTGCGGGAGCCGCTGGCGGGGCGGCGGGTGGCGCTGCTCGCGCATCCCGCGTCCGTCACGAGCGATCTCGAGCATTCGATGGATGCGCTCGCGGGGCTCGGCGACATCCGGCTGAGCGCCGCGTTCGGGCCGCAGCACGGCCTGCGCGGCGACAAGCAGGACAACATGGTGGAATCGCCGGATTTCAAGGACCCGGCGCTCGGCATTCCCGTGTTCAGCCTGTACGGCGAGGTGCGCAAGCCCACGCCGGCGATGCTGGAAACCTTCGACGTCCTCCTGGTGGACCTGCAGGACCTCGGCTGCCGCATCTATACGTTCATCACCACGCTGCGCTACGTGCTGGAGGCGGCGGCGCAGACGGGCAAGTCGGTGTGGGTGCTGGATCGCCCGAATCCCGCCGGCCGTCCCGTCGAAGGGCTCGCGTTGCGCAACGGCTGGGAGAGCTTCGTCGGGGCAGGCCCCATGCCGATGCGGCACGGCCTCACGCTCGGCGAGCTCGGCCACTGGTTCATCGACGCGCTGAAGCTGAACGTCGATTACCAGGTGATCTCCATGCAGGGCTGGGAGCCGTACGTCGCGCCCGGCTACGGCTGGCCCATCGGCGAGCGCAGCTGGGTGAATCCCAGCCCCAATGCCGCGAATCTGTGGATGGCGCGCGCCTATGCGGGCACGGTGATGCTCGAAGGCGTTCATGTCTTTTCAAATCCTGAGCCAAAGCATAAATCTTTTGAGCCATCTTTAAATTGAACTGCTCGTTTGATACATGACTGAAAAAATCTTGAACACACGCTGTCACTTTACTGGCAAGTGTAGAAGCATAATTCGAGCCACGTTCCGCAGCACGTGCATGAGTTGTGCGCGGGTATCCGGGTCCATGTGGACGACCCGCGTACGACCACGATTCTTTCAAGCCGTGGCGCCTGATCGCCTTGCCCGTTCAAGGAAGCGTTGCCGGCGCTGCAACCGAGCTACCCGATCTGGCATGACTTCCCGGCCTGATGCGAGAAGCGAAACCGCCATCGACCCCGTGATCAACGGCAGCCCGCTGCTGCGCGAATGGGTGGGCCGCCGCCCCGCCGATCTCAAGCCGCACTCGCACGGTCGACGAGAAGTCACAGCTCCGAGGCGCGGAGCCGCGTTGCTCTATTGATCTCGTCTCGCCCGTTCCCGGGGCGGGCGCTTCAATATCGGCCGTGCGGCGTCGCGCGAGCTCGGCCCCGTCGCGCCGCGAAGGCAGGCCTATAATCGGCCTGCGTACGTCAGGGAAAACCTCATGAGTAAACCCTGGATCGGTGGAGATGTGTATGATGAGCTTGGGCGCAGGTCCGGACGGCGCGGCGGAATCCCCGGCCGGTTTCGGTTTGATCCCTCGCGCCACGCCTGTTCGGCGATCCCGTGCGCGCGCAGGCGCCAGCACAGGAGTCCGGACGGGCGCTACATCTCCTTCCTCGCGCCGAAGGACGGCGTCCAACACGAGACGTTTGGCTCGCCGCCGGCATGGCAAGCTCGACGCCGCCAGGCCCCTCACGAACGATCGCAAGCGCGGCATCCGCCTGCACGAATGGGCCGCGGACGGCCGTCATGTGCTGTTCCTCCAGGACGAAGGCGGTGACGAGAACGCGGCTGTACGGCGTGGACGTGGAGAGTGGCAAGCAGCTCGACCTCACGCCTTTCAAAGACGTACAGGCGCAGATCGTCGGCGTGTCCCACAAGCGGCCGGGCGAGGTGCTCGTCGGGCTCAATGACCGCGCGCCGGAGTGGCACGACCTGTATGTCATCGACGTGAACACCGGCGAGCGCCAGCTGGTCGAGAAGAACGAGCAGGAATACGCTGCCTACGTCGCAGACCTCGACCTCCAACCGCGGATCGCGCTGAAGACCCTCGCGGAAGGCGGCGGCGAGATTCATCGCCGCACCGGGAAGAGCTGGGAGAAGCTGCTGGCGTACGGGCAGGAAGACAGCCTCACCACGCAGCCCGTCGCTCTCGATGGCGAAGGCCGCAACGTGCTGATGGTCAGCGCGGTGGGCCGGGACAAAGCCGCGCTGGTGCGCATGGATCTCGCCACCGGCAGGCAGGAAGTCATCGGCGAGAGCCCGCGCGCGGATGTCTCCACCGCCTGGATCGAGCCGAAAACCCATGCCGTGCAGGCGTTCGGTGTCGAGTATCTCAACACGGAGCTGAAGGCGCTGACGCCCGAGGCCGCGAAGGACATCGAAGTGCTGAGGGCGGCGCTCGGCCCGCAGTTCGAAGTGGTGAGCCGTACTCTCGACGACCGCAAATGGGTGGTCGTGGTGGACGATCCGGTGCACGTCACGTCGAGCCACCTGTATGACCGCGATTCGGGCAAGGTGACGAAGCTCTTCGACCAGCGGCCCGACCTCGCCGGTGCGCCACTGCAACGCATGTGGCCGCGGGAGATCCGCGCGGGCGACGGCCGCACGCTGGTCGCTTATCTCACGTTGCCGCCGGGCTCGGACAGCAACGGTGACGGTGTGCCGGACAAGGCCGTTCCGCTGGTGCTCAACGTGCATGGTGGGCCGTGGGCGCGAGACAGCTACGGCTTCGATCCCGAGCACCAGTGGCTCGCGAATCGCGGCTATGCGGTGCTGTCGGTGAACTATCGCGGCTCCACCGGCTTCGGCAAGGATTTCATCAACGCGGCGGATCGCGAGTGGGCGGGCCGCATGCACGCCGATCTCATCGACGCGGTGAACTGGGCCGTGCACGAGCGCATCGCGCAACCCGACAAGGTGGCGATCTACGGCGGATCCTATGGCGGCTATGCGACGCTCGTCGGCCTCACGTTCACGCCGGAGAAGTTCGCGTGCGGCGTGGATATCGTCGGGCCTTCGAACCTCGCGACGCTGCTCGGCTCCATCCCGCCGTACTGGAAATCCTTCTACGAGGACATGGCGAAGCGCATCGGCGACCCGCGCACGGAAGAGGGGCGAAAGCTGCTGGCGGAGCGCTCGCCGCTCACGCACGTGGCCCGCATCAAACGGCCGTTGCTCATCGCGCAGGGCGCGAACGATCCGCGCGTGAAGCAGGCGGAATCGGATCAGATCGTGGAGTCGATGAAGGGCAAGAAGCTGCCCGTCACCTACGTGCTGTATCCCGACGAGGGGCACGGCTTCGCGCGGCCGCAGAACCGGCTGTCGTTCTATGCGATCGCGGAAGGCTTCCTCGCACAGTGCCTGGGCGGGCGCCAGCAGCCCATCGGGCAGGACTTCGCCGGCTCCAGCGTGAAGGTGGTCGAAGGCGCATCGAACGTGCCCGGCCTCGCGAGCGCGATGAAGGAAATGCAGTCTTCGGAGGATGCACGCGTGCGCAATCCCAGGGAGCCGGATCGCGACACGAGCAGATGACGCGCGCGGCGATTGCGGCGTTGGTGTGCGGCCTCGCTTTCCTGCTGGCCGGTTGCGCGTCGACGCCCGAAGAGGACGTCGACGCGTATGACGAGCGCTTTCCGGTGCTGACCGCTGCGCTGAAAAAGAACGGAGACCCGGACTCGCTTGCCGCAGCGGCGATCATCCGCCTGGGCGAGGATGCGGGCGAAGGGCTGGCCCTCGCGCGAAAGGCTACGGACAGTGCGCCCGATCGCGCGGATCTGGCGTGGCTCGCGCTATCCATGTGCATCGACGAGCAGTTGTGCGATCCGCAACCGCTCGAAGCCCGTCTCAGGGCGCTGGATCCGGCCAACGGCGCGGCCTGGCTGGGCTCGGTGACGCGGGCGTTCCAGGCGAAACGATCCGATCGGCTGGCCGCGAGCCTGGAGGGCATGGCGGCTACCGATCACGTGTACACGTACTGGATGCCGTTGTTGCGGCGGCTCATTCCGGCAGTCGAGCGGGCGAACAGGATCGCTTCCGTGGACGTGTCTGCCGCCGTCACTGGTGGAATCGCGGTGCATGCGCTTCCCGTCTATCAAGCGATCACGCAGGCATGCAAGGCCGAAACTCCCGGGGCGCCTGCGATGCTGGAGGCGTGCCGCCGTGTCGCCGGCTCGCTGTCACGCGGCGACACCTACCTCACCGAGCTGATGGGTCTCGGAATGCAAAGGAAACTGTGGCCTGCGGACTCGCCTCAGGTGGCCGCGGCACTGGAGGCGCGTCGCGTGGCGAACTACCAGATGACCGTCGCGGGAGAGCTGGATGGGTCAGGCGAGAGCCTGCCGCCCGTCGCGGAGTATCTGCGCAGCATCGAGTCCTGCGAGACTGAGCAGCAGTGCTTCAAGATGCGCATTTCGCGGGCGGGGCAGAGCGTCGACCCGCCGGTGGGGTGGGTGGGCCCGGTCGAGTCGCCGCAATGAGCGTGGATTGCGCTGCAGCGGCGACTACGGCTTCGCGGCGCTGAACACCTTTCTCAGCAGCGAGCTGGTCGCGCCCAGCGGATTCTTGCGGATCTCGTGCTCCTGCTCGGCGATGCGGCCGAACAGGCCGTCGAGGGCGTGCGCCGTCACGTAGTCATTGAGGTTGGCGTCCTTCTGCTTCATCAGGCCCATCGACGCGGCCTGCGAGGCATAGCGGTCGTAGAGCGGGGCGAGCTGTGCCTTCGCCGTGGCTTTCGCCACGATGGGTTTGAATTTCTCCGTGAGCTGGGTGCTCGTGGCCTGCCGGAAATACTGCGTGCCCGCATCGTCGCCGCCGGTGAGGATGGTCTTCGCATCCGCCAGCGTCATCTTCTGCAGCGCGCTCTTGAAGATGGGCGTGGCTTCCTTCACGGCGTCTTCCGCCGCGTGGTTCATGGCTGTCTTCAGCTCGTCCGCCTGACCGCCCATGCCGACGAGGCGCATGGCCTTGTCCGCCTTCTTCAGCGCCGGCGGCAGCGGGATCACCGCCTCGGGATCGAGCAGGAAGCCGTCACGCTTGCCGAGCTGCGCGACGGCGACGTCGATGCCTTGCGAGAGCGCTGCCTTGACCCCGCTCGCCGCTTCCTTGTTGGTGAGCGAGTCGAGCGCGCCGGCCGCGGCCAGGGCGGATGCGAGCAGCAGGCCGAGCGCGCCGCCGTATCGGATGCTTCGAGCGGGCGTCGTCGTGATCAT
>JBGAIL010000006.1:0-53342 GCA_044225565.1 Steroidobacteraceae bacterium
TTGCAAGACCTGACCCCATCCCTGTTCGCGCTCCTCGTGCCGGTCAGTGCGCTCGCCGAGGAAGCTGCCCGCCCGTTCGCCGCGCCCTCCACCGTGCAGGCCGTGGCGCCGGCCGGCGTGGGGAGCCTGGGCCAGGTGACCGTGGCACTCGCCGTAGTGCTGGCGCTGATCTTCGGAGCCGCATGGGCACTGCGCCGCATGCGCGGATTCAACAAGAGCGCTGCAGGCTCGCTGGACGTCATCGCCGACCTGCCACTGGGGCAGAAGGAGCGCGCGGTGCTGATCCGTTGCGGCTCGACCCAATTGCTGCTCGGCGTGGCTCCGGGCCGGGTGAGCACGCTGCACGTGCTTGCCGAGCCCATCGATACCACGGCGCCTGCCGGCACTCCCGACACGACGCGCCCGAGCTTCCATGCCCTCCTGATGCGGAGCCTCGGCAAGTGAGCTCCCGCAAGCTCAACGTCCTGCTGATCGCCGTGGCCATGCTGCTCGCGTGCGCCATCGCTGGCGCCGCCGAGCCCGGCATCCCGGCATTCAGCGTGCAGACGAACCCCGCTGGCGGCCAGACCTACAGCCTGACGCTGCAGATCCTGGCGCTGATGACGGCGCTGACGCTGCTGCCCGCCATCCTGCTGATGATGACCTCGTTCACGCGCATCGTGATCGTGCTCGGCATCCTGCGGCAGGCGATCGGCGCGGGCCAGACGCCGCCCAACCAGGTGCTCATCGGCCTCGCCCTCTTCCTCACCCTCTTCATCATGACGCCGGTGATCGACCGGGTGAACACCGAAGCGGTGAAGCCGTACATGGCGGGCACCATCGATGCCACCGCCGCGCTCAATGCCGCCTCGGTGCCGATCAAGCGCTTCATGCTCGACCAGACTCGCGAGTCCGACATCGCGACCTTCGTGCGCATCTCGGGCGGCAAGGGCTTCGCCTCGCCGCAGGAGGTGCCGCTGTCGATCCTGGTGCCGGCCTTCGTCACGAGCGAGCTGAAGACCGCCTTCCTCATCGGCTTCCTGGTGTTCATCCCGTTCGTGATCATCGACCTCGTCGTGGCGAGCGTCCTCATGTCCATGGGCATGATGATGCTCTCGCCCGTGCTCATCTCCCTGCCCTTCAAGCTGATGCTGTTCGTGCTGGTCGACGGCTGGTCGCTGGTGATGGGCACGCTCGCCGCGAGCTTTTTCCGATGAGCCCGGAAATGGTGATGGCCATCGGCCAGCGGGCCCTGGAGATGACGCTGCTGCTCGGCGCGCCGCTGCTGCTGGTCGCGCTCGTCACCGGCCTCATCGTCGGCGCCTTCCAGGCGGCGACGCAGATCAACGAGATGACGCTCTCCTTCATCCCCAAGCTGATCGCCATGGCCGCCGCGCTGGTGCTCGCAGGGCCCTGGATGCTGAAGGTCATCGTGGGCTACACGCGGGAGCTCTTCGAGAGCATCCCGGGGCTGATCAACTAGCCATGGTCAGCGTCACCGCAACGCAGCTCGAGGCGTGGCTGGGCCAGCTCTTCTGGCCCTTCGTGCGCATCGGCGCCTGCTTCATGGTGGCCCCCGCCTTCGGCGCGCTCTTCGTGCCGGCGCGCCTGCGGCTGGTGCTCGCCGGCGCGGTGGCGCTGCTGGTCGCACCGCTCATCCCGCTGCCGCAGGGCATCGAGGTGTTCTCCGTCTCCGGCTTCATCGTGACGATCCAGCAGGTGCTCATCGGCGTGGCGCTCGGCTTCGCGCTGCAGATCCTGTTCGACGCGGTGGCCATGGGCGGCCAGCTGCTCGCCAACAGCATGGGCCTGTCGTTCGCCTTCAACGTCGACCCGATGCGCGGCACCAGCACCGCCGCGCTCGGCCAGCTCTACGCGCTGCTCGTCATGCTCACCTTCCTCGCGCTCGACGGCCACCTCGCCGTGATCGAGATGCTGGTCGGCGGGTTCAGGACGCTGCCCATCGGCACGGTCGGCCTCGGCACCGACCAGATGTGGACGCTCGTCTCGTGGGGATCGCAGATCTTCTCGGGCGCTCTGGCCGTGGCGCTGCCCGGCATCACGGCGCTGATGATCGTGAACATCGCTTTCGGCGTGATGAGCCGCGCGGCACCCTCCCTCAACCTCTTCGCGGTGGGCTTCCCCATCTCGCTGGTCTTCGGCCTGGTCATCGTGCTGCTCGGCCTGCCGGCGCTCCAGTCGAGCTTCGTGCGGCTGCTCGGCGAAGCCTTCCTGCTGCTGCGCAGCCTGCTCACCCCGGGAGCCTGAGCCGTGGCCGAGCACGATCAAGAGAAAACAGAGCTACCGACACAAAAGCGGCGCGACGAAGCGCGCCGCAAGGGTCAGATACCGCGCTCGCAGGAGCTGAGCGCGGCCTGCGTGGTACTCATCGCGGGCGGCGCGCTGTACTACCTCGGCGGCGCGATGGGCTCGGGCCTGCACGACCTGATGCATGGCGGGCTCGCCCTGAGCCGTGCCCAATCCATGGACGAGACGCTCGCCATCGGTCATTTCTCGGATGCGATGCGCACGGCGCTGATGACCTGCGCGCCAGTGCTCGGCCTCACGCTCGTCGCAGCCTTGCTCGCGCCGCTGTCGATCGGCGGTTGGAATCTGAGCTTCAGCGCGCTCGCGCCGGATTTCTCGCGGCTGTCGCCGATGAACGGCCTCAAGCGCATCTTCTCCGCGCGCAGCCTGGTGGAGCTCTGCAAGGCCTTCGCGAAATTCGGGCTGGTAGCGCTGTTCACCGCGCTGTTCTTGTGGTCGAAGTCCAGCGAGCTGCTGGGCCTGGGCTCGGAGCCCAGCGCGACCGCCATCGCCCACGCGGTGGCGCTGAGCGGCCAGGGCTTGCTCACCTTCTCCGCGGCGCTCGCGCTGATCGCCGCCGTCGACGTGCCCTGGCAGCTGTGGCAGCACACCCAGCAACTCAAGATGTCGCGCCAGGAGATCCGGGAGGAAATGAAGGAGAGCGAAGGCTCGCCCGAGACCAAGGGCCGCATCCGCAACCTGCAGCACGAGATCGCCGGCCGCCGCATGATGCAGGAAGTGCCGAAAGCGGACGTGGTGGTCACCAACCCGACGCACTACTCCGTCGCCCTGCGCTACGACGAGAAGCGCATGCGCGCGCCGATCGTGGTGGCGAAAGGCGTGGATGCGATCGCAGCCCGCATCCGCGAAGTCGCCACCGAAAACCTCGTGCCCATCTTCGAGGCGCCGCCACTCGCGCGCGCGCTCTACAAGCATGTGGATCTCGGCGCTCCGATCCCGGCGTCGCTGTACGTCGCCGTGGCGCAAGTGCTGACTTACATCTACCAGTTGCGCGCCGCACACCGTGCAGGCGCCGTGCCGCCCACTCCTCCGACCATCGACCCCTCGGTCGAAGATCCGCCGGGCGCGGGACCGACGAGGCATTGATGCATGGCTGAAGCCGCCGCAAACGCTCCCTTGAACATGCGCACGCTGCTGCGCACCGGCCTCGGCCTGCCGATAGGCGTGCTCGCCATCCTGGCCATGGTGGTGCTGCCGCTGCCACCGCTCGCGCTCGACGCATTGTTCACCTTCAACATCGCGCTCTCCATCGTGATCGTGATGGCGGTGTTCTACGTCGCGCGCCCGATCGAGTTCGGCGTGTTCCCCACCGTGCTGCTGCTCGCCACCTTGCTGCGACTGGCGCTCAACGTCGCCTCCACCCGCGTAGTGCTGCTGCATGGCCACACCGGCACGCATGCGGCGGGACAGGTCATCGAGTCCTTCGGCGAATTCGTCATCGGCGGCAACTTCGCGGTCGGCGTCGTGGTGTTCATCATCCTCACCATCATCAACTTCGTGGTGGTGACCAAGGGCTCGGGGCGCATCTCGGAAGTGAGCGCCCGCTTCACCCTGGACGCCATGCCCGGCAAGCAGATGGCGATCGACGCCGACCTCAACGCCGGCCTCATCACGCAGGACGAGGCCCGCGCGCGCCGCGCGGAAGTGCGCGCGGAGTCCGACTTCTACGGCTCCATGGACGGTGCCAGCAAGTTCGTCCGCGGCGATGCCATCGCGGGCATCCTGATCCTCTTCATCAACATCATCGGCGGCCTCGCCATCGGCATGATCGCGCACGACATGCCGCTCTCGAGCGCGGGCCGCACCTACACGCTGCTCACCATCGGTGATGGCCTGGTCACGCAGATCCCGGCGCTGCTGCTGTCGACCGCCGTGGCCATCATCGTGACCCGCATGTCCGGCTCGCAGGACATGGGCGGTGAGCTGCGCAAGCAGCTGCTCGGTCAGCCGAAGGCGCTGGCCGTGGCGGCCGGCCTGCTCGCGGTGATGGGCCTCATCCCCGGCATGCCCAACTTCGCGTTCCTGACGATGGCCGCCATCGCCGGTTTCGCGGCGTATGCGCTAGCCAAGAAGCGCACCGAGGCCAAGACGGCCAAGCCCGCCGCGGAAGCCGCTCCCCCGCCTCCGCCGCCCGAGGCGCGCGAGCTCTCGTGGGACGACGTGCAGCCCGTGGATCCGGTGAGCCTCGAAGTGGGCTACCGCCTCGTGCCGCTGGTCAACAAATCGCAGAACGGCGACCTGCTCGCCCGCATCCGCGGCGTGCGCCGCAAGCTTTCCCAGGATCTCGGCTTCCTCGTGCCGTCCGTGCACATCCGCGACAACCTGGACCTCTCGCCCAGCAGCTATCGCATCAACCTCGGCGGCGTGCCGGTGGGCGAAGGCGTGGTCTACCCGGAGCGCGAGATGGCGATCAATCCCGGGAGGGTGTTCGGCCCGCTCAAGGGCATCGCGACACGCGACCCCGCCTTCGGCATGGAAGCGATCTGGATAGAGCCCTCGCAGCGCGAGAATGCGCAGACGCTCGGCTACACGGTTGTGGACGCCAGCACCGTCGTGGCCACGCACCTCAGCCACATCGTGCAGATGCACGCGCACGAGCTGCTCGGCCACGAGGAAGTGCAACAGCTCATGAGCAACCTCGCCAAGAGCGCTCCGAAGCTGGTGGAGGATCTCGTGCCGAAGATCCTGCCGCTTTCCGCGGTGGTGCGGGTGCTGCAGGGCCTGCTCGCCGAGCGCGTGCCGATCCGCAACATGCGCACCATCGTCGAGACGCTCGCCGAGCATGCGCCCCGCACGCCGGATCCGGCGATCCTGCAGGGCCATGTGCGCGCTGCGCTCGGACGGCAGATCGTGCAGGAGATCGCGGGCATCGCGGGCGAGCTGCCCGTGATCACGCTCGACCCCGAGCTCGAGCGCCTGTTGCAGAACTCGCTCGGCAATTCCAACGGCTCCGCGACCCCCGGCCTCGAGCCGGGCCTCGCCGAGCGCCTGCAGCAGCGGCTCTCCGAATCCGCGCAGCGACAGGAGGTCTCGGGCGAGCCGGCGGTGCTGCTCGTTCCGCCGCAGCTGCGGCAGACCCTCGCCCGCTTCATCCGCTCGAGCGTGCCCAACATGCACGTGCTCGCGTGGAACGAAATTCCCGATAACCGGAAAGTCCGTCTCGTGACGGCGGTAGGACGCTGATGAAAATCTCGAAGTACACAGGAGCCGACATGCGCCAGGCGCTTCGCCAGGTGCGCGAGCAGCTCGGCCCGGATGCGGTGATCCTCTCATCCCGACGCGTGCTGAACGGCGTCGAGGTCACCGCGGCCATCGACCACGACGTGGCGGAGCAGGTGGAAGAAGCGACCGCCATCGCCACGCCTGCACAATTCGATTCGGAAGAATTCGTTCGGCTTTCGCCGACGGCGCTCGCCAAGGCCGGCTCACCCACCCCAGGCGCGGCGTCGCGCCCGGAATCGCGGGCTGTCGCGACCGCTGCGGCCCTGCCCGCTCCGGCTCAAGCGGGCACGCCGGCCAGTCCGGTGGCGCTGCAGCCGATGCTGCCGCCCAGCCTGCTGCCTCCCGTAGCACCGCCAGCACTCGCCGAAGCGGCAGCTGCCCGGTCGACGGAGCCTGCAGTCGCGAGCGACGCCATGAATGAAGAGCTGCGCACGCTGCGTCGCATCCTCGAGACCCAGGTGGCGCAGCTCGCATGGAACGACCTGACGCGCCGCGCGCCCATCCATACCGAAGTGCTGCGCGAGCTCACCCAATACGGTTTCACGCAGGATTTCGCGGCGAAGATCGTCTCGCAACTGCCCACTCGCATCGATCTCACCCAGGCGCGCCGCCTGGCCATCGCCTCGATCTCACAGCAGGTGCCGGTCACCGGTGACCGCTGGCTGGAGAACGGCGGCCGCGTCGCGCTTCTCGGTCCCACGGGAGTGGGCAAGACCACCACGCTCACCAAGCTCGCCGTGCGCTGGGTGTTGCGCCATGGCCCGCGCGACATTGCGCTGGTTTCCGCGGATAGCGCGCGCATCGGGGCCCACGACACCATCGCCGCGCTCGGCCAGATGCTCGGAGTCACCGTTCATTCCATCGACAGCCTCGCAGAGCTGCCCACCTTGCTGTCGCAGCTCGAGGGCCGCCGCTTCGTGCTCATCGACACCCCAGGGCTGAGCCAGCGCGACACACAGCTGGCCGCGCGGCTCGCGGAGATCGCATCGACGGGCGATCAGCTGGAGACGGCGCTCGTGCTGGCCGCCAGCACGCAGGCCGGCGCGCTCGAGGAGATCGTCTCGCGCTTCGCTTCAGCGAAGCCGGCCAGCTGCCTGCTCACGAAAGTGGACGAAGCCGCGAGCCTCGGCGGCGCGCTGTCCGTGCTGACTCGCGCCAACCTGCCCATTGCCTACATCAGCGAAGGCCAGCGGGTCCCCGAAGACCTGCGGCCCGCGCGCGCGCTCGAGCTGGTCTCGAGCGCGGTGCAGCTCGCCCAGGCGAGCGGCGCCACCGCCGATGAAGACCTGCTGCGACGCCGTTTCGGAGAAATCGCCCATGCCCTCGCCTGACATCCGCATCATCGACAGCGGCCGCATGAGCGGACTCGCCAATCCCGTCCAGGTGATCGCCGTCACCGGCGGCAAGGGCGGCGTCGGCAAGACCAGCGTCTCGGTGAATCTCGCCACGGGCCTCACGGCCTCGGGCAAGCGCGTGGTGCTGCTCGATGGCGACCTCGGCCTCGCCAACGTCGACGTACTGCTCGGCCTCTCGCCTCGCTACACGCTGGCGCACGTGCTTTCCGGCGAGCGCACGCTCGACGAGATACTGGTGAAGGCGCCGCAAGGCTTCCACATCGTGCCCGCCGCATCCGGCGCTGCGGACCTCGCCTCGCTGGGCGATGCCGCCCATCTCGGCCTGGTGCAGGCCTTCAGCACACTGGCTTCGAGGCTCGACGTGCTCATCATCGACACGGCCGCAGGCATCGCCCCGGGCGTGCTGCAGTTCTCGCAAGCCGCGCAGCACGTGCTGGTCGTGTTGTGCGACGAGCCCGCCTCGCTGACCGACGCCTATGCGCTCATCAAAGTGCTGAGCCGCAGCCACGGCGTCGGCCGCTTCCGGGTGCTCGCCAACATGACCCGCACGCCGGGCGAGGGACAGGCCCTGTTCCACAAGCTGGAGCGCGTCACGGGGCGCTTCCTGGACGTGACCCTGGAGTACGCCGGCGAAGTGCCGGACGACGACTTCGTGCGCCGCGCCATCCGTGCCCAGCGCCCGGTCCTCGATGCCTTTCCTTCGAGCCCGGCGGGGCGCGCGTTCCGCAAGCTCGCCGCGACCGCCGAGAGCTGGCCCGTCCCTGCAGGCCCCCGCGGCAACCTGGAGTTCTTCGTCGAGCGGCTGGTGCGACGCCCGGCCGTGGAGCTCACGGTGGTGTCATGAACACCCTCACGGTCAACGCGTACGCGGCCGGGCGCCCCCCCCGCAACCCGGACAACGACGCTCTCGTGACGCGGCACGCGGAGCTGGTGAAGCGGATTGCCTACCATCTGGCCGGTCGTCTGCCGGCCTCCGTGGACGTCGCGGACCTCATCCAGGCCGGCATGCTGGGCCTGCTCGAGGCGGCGGCGAACTACGCGGCCGACCGGGGGGCGAGCTTCGAGACCTACGCGGGCATCCGCATCCGGGGCGCGATGATCGATGCGCTGCGCAAGCTCGACTGGGCGCCCCGCTCCGTGCACCGCAAGGCGCGGGCCGTCGCGGCGGCGGTGCGGGAGATCGAGAAGGAGACCGGACGGGACGCCCGCGACGGCGAGATTGCCGAGCGGCTGGGCGTGACGCTGGAGGAGTACCACTCGATCGTGCAGGACGCCGCGAGCTGCCGGCTCGCGAGCCTGGACGCCGACACCGCCGCCATGGCGGCGGAGCCCTCTGCGGATCCGTTCCGCGAGGTGGTGGACGAAGGCTTTCGCGCCGCGCTGGCGCAGGCCATCGGCACTCTGCCGGAGCGGGAGAAGCTGGTGATGTCGCTGTACTACGGCGACGGATTGAACCTGAAGGAGATCGGCGCCGTGCTGAAGGTGACCGAGTCGCGCGTGTGCCAGCTGCACGGTCAGGCCCTGGTGCGCCTGAAAGCGCGGCTCGCGGACTGGAGGAAGGATCGATGACTAGCGACATGAAATTCCTGGTGGTCGACGACTACTCGACCATGCGCCGCATCGTGAAGAACCTGCTTCACGACCTCGGCTACGCGCAGGTGGCGGAGGCCGACGACGGCAACACCGCGCTGCCGATGCTGAAGGCCGGCGCCTACGATTTCCTCATCACGGACTGGAACATGCCCGGCATGCCGGGCCTCGACCTGCTGAAGGCGGTGCGGGCCGACGACCGGCTCGCGAAGCTGCCGGTGCTCATGCTCACCGCGGAAGCCAAGCGCGAGCAGATCGTGGAGGCCGCCCAGGCCGGAGTGAACGGCTACGTGATCAAGCCGTTCACGGCCGCCACCCTCAAGGAAAAGATCGACAAGATCCTCGAGACCCGCGCCGCCAGCTGAAGAGCCCACCCCATGTCCGAACCGGCATCACGCGACAATATGGACCGCGACACCGCGCTCATGGCAGAGCTGCACGACCTCACGTGCAACCTGCGTACGGCGCTCGAGCGCTTCCGTTTCGAATCCCGTCTCAACGATCTCGCGGAGAAGGAGATCCCCGATGCGCGCCAGCGTCTGAGCCACGTGATCAAGCTCACGGACAGCGCGGCGCACCGCACGCTCGATCTCGTTGAGCAGTCCTGCCCACCCGCGGACCGCATCGCCGGCGAGGCTACCGAGCTCGCCGGGATCTGGGCCCGCTTCCGCGCGCGGCAGATCAAGCCCGAAGAATTCCGCGCCCTGCTGCCGCGCATGGACGCATTCCTGAAGGCCGCCCGCGCGGACTCCGAGACGGTCCGCGCCAATCTGGCCGAAGTGCTGCTCGCGCAGGGCTACCAGGATCTGAGCGGACAGATCATCCGCGGCGTCATGGTGCTGGTCGCCGAAGTCGAGAGGACGCTCGCGGACCTCACACGGCTCGCGCGCGGCGAGCCCGGCGCGACCCTCCGGGCACACAACGACGAGAACGCCCGCCCCAGCGGCCCCGCCGTGCCGGGCGTAGACCCCGATGCCACCGTCGTGAACGACCAGCAGGCAGTGGATGCGCTGCTGTCGCGGCTCGGAATGTAGGCCCTCGCCCAGGACGCAACGGTGGACATCCTCAGCATCATCGGCCTGATCCTCGCGATGGGCGCCATCCTGTTCGGCGCCGTGCTGAAGGGCGCCGGCCTGCATGCCCTGGTGTCGGCCGCGGCGTTCATGATCGTGGTCGTCGGCACGCTCGCCGCCATCTTCGTGCAGACGCCCCTGCCGGTGATGAAGCATGCGCTGCGCATCTTCCCCTGGGTGATGAAGCCGCCGCCGCTCGACGGCCAGCGCCTCATCAGGAAGATGGTGGAATGGAGCAACATAGCCCGCAAGCAGGGCCTGCTCGGCCTCGAGCCGGTGCTCGAGAGGGAGCCCGATCCGTTCGTGCGCAAGGCGCTGCAGCTGGTGGTGGACGGCAGCGAGCCCGAAGCGCTGCGCGCCGTGATGGAAGTGGAGCTCAACACGCGGGAGCATGCGGACATCGCCGCCGCGAAGGTCTTCGAAGGCATGGGGATCTACTCGCCGACGCTGGGCATCATCGGCGCGGTGCTCGGCCTCATGGCGGTGATGCAGAACCTCGCCGACCCGAGCAAGCTCGGGCAAGGCATCGCGGCGGCCTTCACCGCCACGGTGTACGGCATCGGCCTCGCGAACCTGTTCTTCCTGCCGGTGGCCGCCAAGCTGAAAGGCACCATCGCCTCGCAATCCAACGTGCGCGAGATGGTGATCGAGGGAATGCTCTCCATCGCCCAGGGCGAGAACCCGCGCAGCATCGAGTCGAAGCTCCAGGGCTACCTCCATTAGGCTGCGCCCGGGAAGAATCGCTCATGGCGCGCAAGCGAAAGCACGAGGAGCATTCCAGCCACGAGGCCTGGGCGATCCCCTATGGCGACCTGATCACGCTGCTGCTCGCCTTCTTCGTGGTGATGTACGCCATCTCATCGGTGAACGAGGGCAAGTACCGCGTGCTGTCGGACTCGCTGGTGGCCGCCTTCCGCGGCACGCCCCGCGCGATGGAGCCGATCCAGGTCGGCGAGAAGACGCAAGGCGTCGGTGCGGAGGGAGAGACCTTCCAGGACGAAGCGCTCGAGGGCCAGCCGCGCGCGCTGGTGCCGCCGATGACGCTCGGCAACACCGGTCTGGTCAAGGACGAAGGCCACGGACGCCCCGAGCAGATCACGCGCAAGGCCGCCGAGGCGGCGCGGGCGCTCGCGAAAGTGGCCGACCAGCTCGAGAGCGCGATGGGCGATCTCATCAAGGACGACATGGTGGTCGTGAGGCGCAACGATTTCTGGATCGAGGTGGAGATCCGCACGGACATCCTCTTCCCCAGCGCGAGCGCGCAGCTGTCGCCGACTGCCAATGACGTCATCCAGCGCCTGGCGAAGACGCTCGCGCCGTTCAAGAACCTGATCCGCGTGGAAGGCTATACGGACAACCGGCCCATCAAGACCCTCGCGTTCTATTCGAACTGGGAGCTTTCGGCTGCGCGCGCGGCGAGCGTGGTGCGCGTGTTGGCGAACGGAGGCGTGGATCCTGCGCGGCTCGCCGTGATCGGATACGGAGAGACCCGACCCCGCGCGGGCAACGATACAGCCGAGGGACGCGACAAGAACCGGCGGGTGGTGATGGTGATCCTGTCGACCGACGCGAAACCATCGGACGCGCCGACGACACCGGCTGCTCAGGCGGCGACTCCCGGCTCGCCGCCCGGTACGGACTCGACGGCCCCGGCCAGTGGCACAGAACCTGCACCCTGAGGCCTGGAAGCCGCGCATCGCCGGGAATTCGACGCGTGGCGAGTGTGACGCATTTCACGGGAGCCTGTCGCATGCCGACGATTTCCATACCGCCGATTTCGATTGAGCTCGCCCTCCTCGCGGGGCGCGCCGTGTTCCTGGTCTTCTGCTTCGTGTTCGCGGCCATCGCTTTCACTCGCTGGCGCCGCGCAGCGGATCGCAGCACCGCGCAGTTCGCGGAGCAGACCACCGTGGTGCTCGAACGCATCGCCGCGCTTGAGGCGCGACTCGAAGCCATCCAGGCGAGCCAGAGCGAGCTGGCCGACAAAGTCGCGGGGCTGGGCAATGCTTCCGGCGGCACGACGGCGCCCAGCTATCAGGTGGCGATCCGCATGGCGCGCAGCGGCGCGACCCGGGAAGAGCTCACTTCGAGCTGCGGCATCACGCGCCAGGAGGCCGAGCTGCTCCAGAGGCTGCACGCCCCCACCTCCCGGGCACGGATCGCTGCTGTGAGCTGAGGTCGTGGCCGCCAGGACTCCCAAATCGAGCAAGGCCGATCCGGGCCTGCGCCGCAAGACGCGGGCTCAGGCGCGCTCGCAGCGACCTGCTGCGAGCCGCGGCAAGGCACGGGCCGCGAGCGAGCGGAGCCTGAAGCTGGCGCCCGAGTGCATGCTGGCGCAGCTGCCGACGCTGCATTCGACGCTGTCTGCCGCAATCGCCAGCGAGGGCGTCGTCACCCTGGATGCCGGAGACATCCGGCGCATCGATGCGGCGAGCCTGCAACTGCTCGGCGCGTTCGTTCGCGATCGCAGGAAGCACGGGCGGACGGTGGCGTGGAAAGGCGTCACTCCTTCGCTCGACCGGGCAGCACGCCTGGCCGGCCTGCACACCCTGCTCGGCCTGCCCTCTGCGGGTGCGGCGGCGACATGACGCTCGACCTCACCCAGTTCCATGGCGTCTTCTTCGAAGAGAGCTTCGAGGCGCTCGACTCCATGGAAGCCGCACTCCTCAAGCTCGATCTCGGCGCGCCCGAGCCGGAGCTGATCAACACCATCTTCCGCGTCGCGCACTCGATCAAGGGCGGCAGCGCCACGTTCGGGTTCGGCGAGATCGCCTCCTTCACGCACAGCCTGGAGACGCTGCTCGATGAGCTCCGCGGCCAGCGCATGCAGGTGACGCAGGCAATCTCCGACCAGCTGCTGCAGTCCGTGGACGTGATGCGCGAGATGCTGCGTGCCGTGCAGGCGAAGGAGCCGATGAACGCGCAGCGCGTCGCCGACGTGCAGTTCGAGATCGAGCTGATCATCGCGCAGGCGCCGAAAGTGAAGCCGCCCGCGCCGGCGGCATCCGCCGGGGCACAGCCGCCCGTCCTGCCTGCCGGGACCGCTCCGGGTGGCCCGCCCACGTGGCGCATCTCCCTGCGCCCGCTTCCGCAATTCTTCGATCGCGGCAACGATCCCGTGCTCATGTTCGAGCAGCTCGCCGCGCTCGGGCCGCTCGAAGTCGTCGCGGACATCTCGGGCCTGCCCGCATTCGATGCGCTGGAGCCGAGCTCCTGCCATCTCTCGTGGAGCCTGACGCTCAGCGGCACCACCGACGAAGCCGCGGTGCGGCGAGTGTTCGACTGGGCCGAGGGCGACTGTGTCGTCGAGATCCGTGGCGAGAACATTCCGTCCGCGGCCAGCCCACCGCAACCACAAGAAGCCGCATCGACTCCGGTGCCGGCGAATGCGCCACCTTCCGCACCCGCGCAATCGATGCAGGCTGCCGAGCCCGTGCAGGCAATACAGCCTTCTCCCGAGCCGCAGGCGCCTTCCGGCATCGGCGAGGCGGGATCCATCCGCGTCGGTGTCGAGAAGATCGACGAGCTCATGAACAGCGTCGGCGAGCTCGTCATCACGCAATCCATGCTCGAGGAGCTGGCGCGGGGCGTGGGACAGACGCTGCCCGAATCGTTCCGCGCAGGCCTCGAGCAACTCGCGCGCAACGTGCGCGAAGTGCACGAAAGCGTCATGCGCGTGCGCATGCTGCCCATCAGCTCCGTGTTCAGCCGCTTTCCCCGCATGGTGCGTGACCTCGCGCAGAAGCTCGGAAAGCAGGTCGAGCTCACCCTGAGCGGCGAGCACACCGAGCTCGACAAGACGGTGCTCGAGAAGATCGGCGACCCCATCGTGCACCTCGTCCGCAACAGCATCGATCACGGCCTAGAGAAACCCGAAGCGCGCCTCGCGGCAGGCAAGAAGCCCGTCGGCTCGCTGCGGCTGCACGCCTCCCATCGCGGCGGCAACATCGTCGTGGAAGTCTCCGACGACGGTGCGGGCCTCGACGCGGATCGCATCCTCGCCAAGGCGCGCAGCCGCAACCTCGTCGGGCCCGGCGAGACGCTGACGCGCGACCAGATCTACAACCTCATCTTCTCCCCAGGCTTCTCCACCGCGGAGCAGGCCACCGATGTCTCCGGCCGCGGCGTCGGCCTGGACGTGGTGCGCCGCAACGTGAAGGAGCTCGGCGGATCGGTGGAGCTGACGAGCGAGTCGGGCCGCGGCGCACGCTTCGGCATCACCCTGCCGCTCACCCTCGCCATCGTGGACGGCCAGTCGATCGCGGTCGGCCGCGAGAGCTACATCGTACCGCTCGTGAGCATCGTCGAATCTCTGCAGCTCTCGCAAGGAACGCTGAGCAGCATCGCCGGCCGGGGCGAAGTATTCGCCTTCCGCGGCGACTACGTGCCCGTGATCCGCCTGCACGAGATGTTCGGCGTGTCGCGCGAGCGCGAGGCCGACGACGGCATCATCGTCGTCATCGAAGGCGACGGCCGCCGCGCCGGCCTGCTCGTCGACGACCTGCTCGGCCAGCAGCAGGTGGTCATCAAATCCCTCGACGCGAATTTCGGCCGCGTCGACGGCGTCTCCGGCGCCACCATCCTGGGCGACGGCTCGGTCGCCCTCATTCTCGACCTGCCCGGCATCATCCGCCGCGCCAACACGAGGCCCCACGCATGACGGAAGCCGCACACGAGCTCAGGCCCGGCTACGAGCAGTACCTCACGTTCGCCCTCGGCAAGGAGGAGTACGGCGTCAACATCCTCAGGGTGCAGGGCATCCAGGGCTGGGACCGCGTGACCGCGATCCCCAACACGCCGGACTACGTCCTCGGCGTCATCAACCTGCGGGGCGCCATCGTGCCCATCGTGGACCTGAGGCGCCGCTTCGGGCTGCCCGCGACCGAGTTCGGCCCGACCACGGTCGTGATCGTGGTGAAGGTGATGCGTCAGCGGCACGAGCGCACGGTCGGCCTGGTGGTCGACTCGGTGTCCGAGGTCTGCAACGTGCAGCCCGAGGACAGGAAGCCGGCCCCGGATTTCGGCGCCGGCGTGGAGACCGGATTCGTGCAGGGCCTCGTGACGGTGGGCGAGCGCATGGTGATCCTGCTGGACATCGACCGCCTGGTCTGCGAGGGCCTGCTGGGCGCGGCCCCGGCAGCCTGACGATGCGACCTGGCTCACAGCGCCCGGGGCGGCACCTCAAGAATTATGTGCAGGCGCCGAATCCCGGACACCCACCGGCTGCGCCGGCCATGCAGGACCCGAAGATGACGCGTTGCAAGACACTCCTCGCCCTCCTCGCAGGCTCGGCTTTCGCCGTGCCGGCAGTGTCCGGCTGCTCCCTGCCACCGGCCCCGAACAAGGTGCCGGACGGTACCAACGCCTCGGAGCAGGAGATGGTCGTCGCCATGCAGACGCTCAAACGCTACAACACCGACGTCAACAACTACGTGAAATGCCTCGAATTCGAGGCGACCCAGAACCGCCTCTCGCGCGACGAGCAGGCACGCCAGCACAACTCCGCCATCGATGGCCTGCAGGCCGTCGCCGCGAAGTTCAACGAGCAGGTGCGCCTCTTCAAGGCACGCAGCGGCTGAGCAGGCACGGAGAGCGCGCAGAAATGAAATTCCTCGGCCGATTGCTGTTGTGGCAGAAGCTCACGCTGCTCGTCGCGGCGCTGCTGATCCCCTCGGCGCTCCTCGCGGCGTTCTACCTCAAGTCCATCAATTCCGAGGTGACCGAGGCGCGGCTCGAGCTCGACGGCGCGCGCTATACCCGTGCGATCGACCGCCTGATGATCGAGGTGATCCGCCACCGAGCCGTCGCCAACATGTTCCTGAACGGCGAGAAGAGCCGCCAGGAAGCCGTGCTCGACGCCCAGCTGACGGCGCAGAAGGCAGCGGCCACCCTCGACGAAGTCGACGCCGAGCTCGGCAAGACTCTCGAGGCGCACGCCGACTGGCAGGCCATCAAATCGGACTGGAACACGCTGCGGTCCCGCGTGCTCAGCCTCGCACCGGACGACAGCACCGCGATGCACGACCAGCTCGTCGACCGCCTGCTCGACTTCTCGAGCGCCGTCGCGCTGCGATCCGGGATGTCCCGCGACCCGGACGCCGTGGTGAGCGCACTGGTCGAGCTGTCCGCGAACCGCATGCCCGCAGCCGTGGACCAGGCTGGCATCGTGCGCGATCGCGCCACCGCCGGCGTGCTCCGCGGCTACATCGGCGAAGGCGACCGGACGATGATCGCCCTGAGCCGCACGGATGTCGTATCCACCCTGGACCAGATCGACCGCCAGCTGCGCTGGGCAGCCACCAGCGTGCCGGAGGTCAATGCCAAGGTCGTCCCGGCGTTCGACAAGGCACGCGACGCCTTCACGGGCTACTCCACGTTCGTCGAGCAGATGCTGCTCAAGGCGGACACGGTCACCGTCACCGGCGCGAACGTCTACGACGCCGCCGGCCCCACCTTCGAGGCTTTCATCGCGCTCTCGGGCTCCGCCTACGACGTGATGCTCAAGGAGATCCAGGGCCGGGTATACCGGCAGGAGAACGGCCGCGACATCACGACCGCGATCGTGATCAGCGTGGTGCTGATGGGCCTGGCGCTCGGCTGGCTCATCACCCGCGCCGTGACGCGCCCCATGCAGAAGGTGATCTCGGTGTTCGATTCCATCGCTGGCGGCAACTACGAGAACGAGATCCGGGCGCGCGGCAACGACGAGGCCGCCACGGTGTTGCGCGCCCTCGGCGAGATGCAGGACAAGCTGCGGCAGCAGATAGCGACGGAGCGCGCCCAGGCCGCCGAGAACGCTCGGGTGCGCGTGGCGCTCGACAACGTCTCTTCCAACGTGATGGTCGCGAACCAGAACTCCGAGATCATCTACACCAATCCGGCGTTCGACCACCTGCTGCGGGAGGCGGAATCCGAGATCCGCAAGGATCTGCCGGCGTTCAACGCGGCCACCCTCCACGGCGCCAGCATCGACGTCCTTTCCAAGAACGCCGCGCAGGACCGGCGCCTCATCGCCAACCTGCACGGCACGCACACGACCCAGGTGTCGCTCGGCAAGCGCACGTTCCGCATGGTCGCCAATCCCGTGATGACGGCGACCGGCGAGCGCGCGGGCACGGTGTTCGAATGGACCGACCGCACGCCCGAAGTCGCAGTGGAGAGCGAGATGCAGGCGATGCTCTCCTCCGTGATCGCGGGCGATCTCGAGCGGCGGCTCGCGCTCGAGGACAAGACCGGCTTCTTCGAAGCGATGAGCCGCGGAGTCAACCAGCTCGCGGACAACCTCTCGGAGATCGTGCGGCGCGTGAAGCAGGCTTCGGCCGAGGTGCATCGCGGCGCGGAGGAGATCTCTGCCGGCAACGCCAACCTTTCGCAGCGCACCGAAGAGCAGTCGTCCTCGCTCGAGGAAACGGCCTCGTCGATGGAGCAGATGACCTCCACCGTCAAGCAGAACGCGGACAACGCCGGCCAGGCCAACCAGCTCGCCATCGCGGCGCGCGATCAGGCCGAGAAAGGAGGCGCCGTGACCACCAAGGCCGTGCGCGCCATGGCCGATATCAACGAGGCCTCGCGTCGCATCGCGGACATCATCGGCGTGATCGACGAGATCGCGTTCCAGACCAACCTCCTCGCCCTCAACGCTGCCGTGGAAGCGGCACGCGCCGGCGAGCAGGGCCGCGGTTTCGCCGTGGTGGCGAGCGAGGTGCGCAGCCTGGCGGGCCGCTCCGCCACGGCCGCGAAGGAGATCAAGGATCTCATCCAGGACAGCGTGCGCAAGGTGCAGGACGGCTCGCTGCTCGTCACGCAGTCCGGCCAGACGCTCGAGCAAATCGTGTCTTCAGTCAAGAAAGTCTCCGACATCGTCGCGGAGATCGCTGCGGCCTCGCGCGAGCAGTCGGCCGGCATCGAGCAGGTGAACCGCGCCATCATGCAGATGGACGAGCTCACGCAGCAGAACGCCGCGCTCGTCGAGCAGGCGACCGCCGCCTCGCAAGGCATGGCGGACCAGGCCCGCGAGCTCAACGAGATGATGAGCCGCTATCGTGTGCGACGCGGCGGCTCGGAAGCATCTGCGCCCGGCATGGCCTCACCGCGCGAAACACCGCACTCCGCCCTGCTCGCCGACGCGTTGGGAACCCCCGCGCAGGACGCGCAGCCCCTCCCTTCCCGCCGCGCGCCAAGAGTCGCGAAGGTGCGGGAGCCCGCCATCGCCGTCGCGGCCTCGTCGCGCCGGCGCGCGATCGCAAGCCAGGAAAGCGATTCGGACTGGCAGGAATTCTGAAGCGCGCGGCGCGGAGACCATATCGATGCTGCGGATACTGACCGTCGACGATTCCGTCGCGATGCGCCAGCTGGTGAGCGCCACGCTCAGCGGCGCAGGCTACGAGGTCGTCCAGGCGGGCAGCGCGCGCGAGGCCCTGCAGATCGCCGCGGAGCATCCCGTCGACCTCGTGCTCACCGACGTCAACATGCCGCAGATGGACGGCATCGCCCTGGTGCGCGAGCTGCGCGGGCTCACCGCCTACCGCCACAAGCCTCTCCTCTTCCTCACCACGGAGTCCTCGGGCTCGCGCAAGCTCGAAGGCCGTGAGGCCGGCGCCAACGGCTGGCTGATGAAGCCGTTCAACGACGAGCGGCTGCTCGCGACCATCGCCAGGTTCCTCAAATGAGCGGCGCGGAAGCGCTCGATACCACCGGCACCACGCGCAGGCTCCGCGAATTCGCTTTCGGCGAGGACGATTTCCAGGCGCTGCGCGAGCTGGTGCGCCGGGTGACGGGCATCAATCTCAGCGAGGCGAAGCGCGAGCTCGTCTACGCGCGTCTGGCCCGTCGGCTGCGCGCCCTCAGCCTCAAGACCTTCCGCGAGTATCGCAACCTGCTCAAGGAGGACGGTGGCGCCGAGCTGGTGCAGCTCTGCAACGCCATCACCACCAACCTCACCGCCTTCTTCCGCGAGCCTCATCATTTCGAGTACCTGCGCACCGAGGTGCTCACCCCGATGCTCGCCCGGCCGCCGGCGGACCGGAAGCTGCGCATCTGGTCGGCAGGCTGCTCGACCGGCGAGGAGCCCTACTCCATCGCCATGACGGTGCTCGAGGCGGTGCCCGACATCCACCGCTGGGATATCCGCATCCTCGCCACGGATCTCGATCTCAACGTGCTGGCGCACGCGCGCAAGGGAATCTACGCCGCGGAGCGGCTGAAGAGCATCGGCGCCGCGCCGCTCGAGCGCTTCTTCGTCCCGCTCGACGGGAACCGCGAGCGCTACGAGGTGAGCCCGGAGCTGCGGCGCCTGGTGAGCATCAAGGCGCTCAACCTGATGCATCCGTTCCCGATGAAGGGTCCGCTGCACATCATCTTCTGCCGCAACACCGTGATCTATTTCGACAAGGACACCCAGCGCGACCTGTTCGCGCGCATGTCGCGGCTGCAGAAGCCGGGCCACCTGCTGCTCCTCGGCCATTCGGAGACGCTGTTCAGGACCTGCGACGCCTACAGCCTGGTGGGCCGCACCATCTACCGGAGAGCCGCCCGATGAGCCACGCATTCGAGAGCGGCATACGGCCGGCGCCTCCTCTGCCCCTGCCCGGCTTCGAGCAGTTGCAGCGCTTCTGGGAACCCGA
Organism: Steroidobacteraceae bacterium; assembly: GCA_044225565.1. GTDB lineage: Bacteria > Pseudomonadota > Gammaproteobacteria > Steroidobacterales > Steroidobacteraceae > CAVXAE01. The sequence continues at coordinate 19,171 of JBGAIL010000006.1, forward strand.
CAACGCGTGCTGGACGGTGAAGCTGCTGCCTGGCGAGTACTACGTCACCCGCAGCGACGAGGCCGTCACGACGGTGCTCGGCTCCTGCATCGCCGCTTGCATCCGCGACCCGCAGGCGCTGGTGGGCGGAATGAATCATTTCATGCTCCCGGAGGATGGTTCGTCGCGCGGTGAAACGCCGGCGGACCCGATGAACCGCCAGGAGACGCGTTACGGCTGCTACGCCATGGAGAGCCTGATCAACGACCTGCTGAAGCTCGGCGCGGTGCGCGAGCGGCTCGAGATCAAGCTCTTCGGCGGCGGCCGCATCCTCGCCTCGATGACGGACGTCGGCGCGCGCAACATCTCGTTCATCCGCCAGTACCTGCGGACGGACGGCCTCAGCGTCGCTGCGCAAGACCTCGGAGGAGACCGCCCACGCAAGGTCGTGTACTTCCCCATCACTGGCCGAGCGCGCATGAAGACGTTGCGCCCCATCGAGAATCGCAGCATCGCCGACCGCGAGCAGCTGTATCTCGCACGCCTGCGCCGGGATCAGGACGGCGGCGAAGTGGAAATCTTCTCGTGAGCGCCCAGAACCGCATCAAGGTCCTGGTCGTGGACGATTCCGCGCTCGTGCGCAGCATCCTGTGCGACGTGCTGAACGGCGATCCGGCCATCGAGGTGGTCGGCACGGCGGGCGACGCCCACATCGCGCGGGAGAAGATCAAGAAGCTCAACCCGGACGTGCTGACACTCGACGTCGAGATGCCGCGCATGGACGGCCTCACCTTCCTCTCGAACCTCATGCGCCTGCATCCGATGCCGGTGGTGATGGTGTCCTCGCTCACCGAGCGCGGCGCGGACATCACCTTCGACGCGCTGGCGATGGGCGCCGTCGACTACCTGCCCAAGCCGCGCATCGACATAGCGGCCACGCTCCAGGATTACGGCGACGAGCTGATCGCCAAGGTCAAGACTGCCGCGCGTGCCAACGTGCGCGCACTCGATTCGAGGCGTATCGGAACGCTGCGCACACGCTCGGACACGGCGACCGCCGCCACGGGCGAGATTCCACAACCCCGCCGGATGCGCACCACGGATCGCATCATCGCCATCGGCGCCTCGACCGGTGGTACCGAGGCCATCAAGGAAGTGCTGTGCAACCTGCCTCCGGACTGCCCGGGGGTCGTGATCGCGCAGCACATCCCGCCTGCGTTCAGCACTTCCTTCGCGCGTCGCATGAACGATGTGAGCCCGCTCACAGTTTGCGAGGCGCAGGACGGCCAGCAGGTGCTCGCAGGGCATGTCTATATCGCACCCGGGGACTATCATCTGAGGCTGGCGCGCGACGGCGCGCGTTACGTCTGCAAGGTGACGCAGGACGAGCCGATGAACCGCCACAGGCCCTCGGTGGACGTGCTGTTCCGCTCCGTCGCGCAGAGCGCGGGTCAGAACGCCATCGGCGCGCTGCTCACCGGGATGGGCCGCGACGGCGCCCGGGGCCTGAAGCTCATGCGCGAGGCGGGAGCGAGCACGATGGTGCAGGACGAGCACACGAGTGTCGTGTGGGGCATGCCCGGTGAGGCGGTATCCATCGGCGCCACGGAGGAGGTGCTCCCGATCGAGGAGATCGCGCCGCGGCTCATGGCCGTGGCGCAAGCGATGGAAGCCCACAAAGCGTCCGCGGCAGGCTGAAAAGTGACTTAATTTTTGTCTTTCCGGGCCGATACCCCGGACAGCGGCGAGGAAGAACCGAATGACTGCGAAGAGCCAGGCGAGCTACCCCGTGACCGGAACCGACCCGGAAGCGTTCGCCTTCGTGCAGGCGCTGGCCGCCGAGCTGTCGACTGGCAAGGTGGAGCTGCCGAGCTTTCCCGACATCGCGCTGCGGGTGCGCAAGGTGCTCGCCGACGACAACGTGACGCCCGAGAAGATCGTGCGCGTGATCGGCAGCGAGCCGGCCCTTGCGGCGCGTGTGCTGCAGATCGCGAACTCCGCCGCCATCAATTTCAGCGGCAAGACCATCACCGAGCTGCGCTCGGCGGTCGCGCGCATGGGCTTCAACATGGTGCGCAGCGCCGCGATCGCGTTCGCCATGTCGCAGCTCAAGAAGGTGGATTCGCTCAAAGGGCTCGAGAAGCAGCTCGACGAGCTGTGGAAGCGCAGCTCCATGGTCGCCACCATGGCGTACGTGGTCGCACGACGCCTCTCGACCAAGGTGAACCCGGATACCGCGATGCTCGCGGGGCTGCTGCACGGCGTGGGGCAGCTCTATATCCTCACGCGCGCGAACAAGCACAACCGGCTGTTCGAGAACGAGGCCGTGTTCCATTCCATCGTACGCGACTGGCATTCGAGCATCGCCAAGGCGCTGCTCGAGAACTGGGAGATGGCCGAGGAGATCGTGCAGGCCGTGAGCGAGTTCGAGGATCTGCAACGCACGCACACTGGCCCCACGGACCTCACGGATGTGCTGCAGGTGGGCAATCTGCTGGCCGCCTACAAGGACCACCCGGAAAGCATCGAGCTCAACATGCAGGGCGTCGCCGCGTGCTCGCGCATGCAGCTCGACCGCGCCGCGTACGAGAAACTGCTCAGCGAGTCCAGGGAAGAGATCACGGCGATCCAGCAGGCACTCGGCTCAGCCGGCTGAGCGAGCCCGGCAACGACCCGAAGACCATGAGCGCAACTGCCGACTCAACGACCGCATCCATCTCGACGACGCGGGACGAATCCTTCGCCTTCGTGCAAGCGCTCGCGAACGAGCTGTCCGAGGGAAAGGTGGAGCTCACCGGCTTCCCTGAAGTCGCGGCGCGCGTGCAGCACGCCCTCGCGGACGAAGAGGTAAGCACGGATCGCGTGGTGCGCGTCGTGAGCTCGGAGCCCATTCTGGCCACGCAGCTCATGCAGGTGGCGAATTCGGTGGCGTTCAACCCGGTCGGCAAGCCGGTGACGGAGCTGCGTACTGCAGTGGCGCGCGTAGGGCTCAACGTCGTGCGCACCACCACCATCGCCTATGCCGTCCGGCAGCTGCGCGAAGTCGAGTCCCTGAAGTCGATCCGCCCGCAGCTCGATGAGCTCTGGCAGCGCAACGTGTCCATCGCAACCATGTGCTACGTGCTCGCACGTCGCGTGTCACGCGTAAATCCGGACACGGCGTTGCTCACTGGCCTGCTCCACGGCATCGGGCGGCTCTACATCATGACGCGCGCGGTGAAATATCCTGCCCTGTTCGCCAACCTGGCGAGCTATCAGGCCATCGAGCGTGACTGGCAGGCGGGCGTGGCTTCGGCGCTGCTCGAGAACTGGGAAGTGGCCGAGGACATCGTGAACGCGGTGCGCGAGTCGGACGATCTGGCGCGCGAGGCCCGCGGGCCCGTGAACCTCACGGACATCCTGGTGGCTGCGAACATCATCGTGAACCACGATGGGGATCCGGTGCTGCTCGGTGTGCGGCTGCAGAGCGTCAAAGCGGTCGCGCGCATGCAGCTCGATGCCGAAGCATGCGAGCGGCTCAAGCAGGAGTCGGAAGAAGAGATCGCGGCGTTGCGGGAAGCGCTGGGCTGAGAATCACTTCACGGGGATGCGCGGGCGGCCTTGCGCTTGCCGGCTGGACGATGCGAGCCGGCCAACCCGGACTTTCCCGCAGTCGGTCTTCTCGACCTCTGCCTCTGCACCACCGATTTGACGACCGTGGACAGCACCGGAGCGGCCGCCAGCGCCGCCCGACGCAGCCGGATGGCTTGCGCGATGAGCGCCCGGACCTTCGGCGCACCCAGATCTGAAGCGGCTTTCAGGCGGATGCTCCTGATCCTTCTCCCTTTCCCTTCGAGCACCCCGTGCGGATCGCGTAGCGCTGCGCCGTCGCCGAAGAAGAGCGTGACCCACCGCGGGTATCCCGCTACTGAAATAAAAGCATCCGCAGCGCGCTCCGTGGCGCTGATGGCAAATACCAGCGCATTGTAGTTGTCGAAAACGAGTTCGAAGCCGCGTGGAAACGCGGCGCGCAGGCGCTGCCTGGCCTCGCGCAGCTGCGCCTCGATTTCGGGCGTGTATCGCGAAAGGAACGTCGCGATCTCGGACTCGACGGCCTTGGGTTTCATTCGTGGAGCGCCTGTGCGGATGCTGGCAGCGCCTGCGGCACGGATCAAGCCCGAAAGCGTCGCGCCGTACCGGCGAAGCGTGCCCGCGCCACGCGCGTTGAGGCGGAGCCATGATCCCGCTGCGGCCACCAGCGAGATCCACGACGCCAGCCGTACTCACCTTCACGAGCATCGAACGATTCAGGAATGGCGACGCGACACCGGTGTGCCGGCGGTTCTTCGAAGCCCACCCCGACGTCCGCTCTCAAGATGCCGCGGCTCCGAGATCAATCTGACGGGACTCTTTTTGAGCATCGTTGCCCTCGCCTCACATGAAGTATGGCTTGTCGCCATCGGTGTTCGGCTTGTTGACGCCTAGGCTCTCGCCGACGTGCAGATCGGGCGACGCGATCACCTTGGCGATCAGGTCGCCCACGCTCCTGCGCGAGACCACGGTGCCCTTGAAGGGCTGGTCCTTGGTGGTGGTTTCGTAGTCCACCTCGTCCTCGTCCATCAGCCACGCCGGGCGCACGATGGTGTATCGAAGGCCCGAAGCCTCGATGGCATCGCCCGCGCGGCGCGGAAGGGCTTGAGGTCTGCACCGATGATGGCGTGGTTCCAGTCGCCGAACGGGCCCGGCACCTCGTCGTAGATGCCCAGCGAGAGCACGAAGATCAGGCGTTTGACGCCCACGGCCTTCATGGCAGCGATGACGGCCCGGGCCTGTTTGTCCAGGTCTTCGCCGGTCAGGTTGGCGTAGACGATGTCCTGGCCGGCCATGGCCTGCCGGAGCAGCTTCTGGTCCAGCACGTTGCCGATCACGACCGTGGCGTTTGTGGGCTCCCGGCCCGTAAGCTTCTTCGGGTCGCGCAGCAGCAAGGTCTGGCGCACGTCCGGTTCATCGGCCAGTGCCCGGAGGACCCACTGCGCGATCTGGCCGCTGGCGCCGAGGATGAGCACGTTGTTCATGATGTGATTCCCGGTGTGGGTTCCAGTGCGCGCGCAGATGCCGGGCAGCGCTGTCCGCGGTGCGTGGGGGATGGAAGGGGCCGCAGCGGCGGTTCTGGCATCGCCACCCTCGCCGCTGCGGCATCCGCCCCGCGGGGTCAGCCCATGTACCTGGCCAGGAACGACAACACCTTCTCGGGATGGCGGCCGAACCAATTGTAGCCGTCCTTGAAGCGGCGCGTGGTCCCCTCGATCCAGATGAGCTCCTTGTCCTTGCTGCCGAGCAGGTCGAACGTTTTCTGCGCATCCTCGGGATTCTTCGTCCACGAATCTTTCAGCACCTGCCACATCAGCACGGGCATTTTGACGGCAGGCGCCCAGAGCGCTCCGGCCATGTCGGCTGCCGGGAAACCTCCCAGCTTCAACAGTTCCAGGTCGATCAGCTCCTGATACTGGGCGATGCCCTGCAACTCGGAGAACGCCTGGAAAATGGCCGGCATGTTGGGGACCAGCGGACTGCACATGCACAGGACGTTCTCGAACAGCTCCGGGCGCCTGGTGATGGCCGCGTACTGGGATACGCCGCCCAGGCACTGGCTGAATAGGGCGACCTTCATCTTGCCCAGGCGCGGATGCGCATCGACGAACTTCTTCACGCCCACGCAATCGCGCCATTCCCATTGGCCGATGCCGCTGACTCCACCGTTCGCCGCGCCGCTTTGCCCGTGGTTGCGGAAGTCGTAGGTCAGCACGTTGTAGCCGGCGTCGGTCAGGTGCTTGTACTGGAGCACGAAGTCGATTTCGACTGCGTCGAAGTTGCTCCAGGGTTCGCCGAAATGCCCGGGGAACCCGGCCCGGCACATCGGCAGGGCGTGATTGAAGATGACGAGCTTGTCGCTCTCGCCGCCCCTGGCGGGGATGTACCAGGCCTCGAGCGGCGTGCCGTCGTCCGAGGGGATGGCAAGGTCGTGCCAGCCCTTCATGCCGTAGTCGTCCGGCGTCTTGAAGATGAAACTCCGGGGCGATTTGACCATGCCGGCCAGCGCTTTGACCTTGGCGTGATCCTCCCGGGAAATGATTTTTTCCTGCTCCAGGGCTTTTTGCATTCTTTCCTTCGAGATTCCAGTCATGGCGGCGACTCCTGCGTTTGTCTGACGGGGGATCGATGTGTGACGTCATCGTAGGGGCGGCATTGGATCGAATAAATACGCTTCTATAGACATGAGTGGTTAGATAAACTGAACAAATGCCCATCGAACCGTCGCTCGTTTCCTCGTTGACGTGGTTCGCCCACATCGCGCGCCACCGCAGCTTCACCAAGGCGGCGACGGAGATGGAGGTAACGCGCGCGGCGCTGTCGCAGCATCTGAAATGGCTGGAACAGCATCTGAACGTGCGGCTGATCAACCGCACCACGCGCGACATGTCGCTGACCGAGGAAGGCCAACGCCTGCTCGACGTGTTGCAGCCTGCACTGTCGGCCATCGAGCGGGCGGTCACGGAACTGGGCGAAGCGCACGCCGAGCCCTCGGGCCTGATCCGCATGAACTGCTCGCGCATCGCTGCCCGCCTCTTGATCGAGCCGCACATGGGCACGTTTCTGGCGCGCTATCCGAAGCTGCGGCTGGAGCTGGTGATGAACGACGGCTTCACGAACATCGTGGCCGATGGCATTGACGCGGGCATCCGGCTGGGCGAGAGCCTGGACGAGCACATGGTGGCCGTGCCCGTCACGCCCCCCATCGAGATGGCCATCGTGGGATCGCCGGCGTACTTCGAGCGGCATGGATTTCCCGAGACGCCAGCCGACCTGATGCGGCACAACTGCCTGGCCTACCGTTTCACTTCCAGCGGCACGATCGACCGCTGGTCGTTCACATCGCCGGACGCCGAGCAGCGTACCGTGGTGTTCGAGCCGAAGGGCAATGCCGTGTTCAATGACGACGAGAACATGTTGAACGCTGCGGCGCAGGGCGTGGGGCTGATCAAGTATCTGGATCTTTGCGTTCGCCCGCATTTGGCGGATGGACGATTGGTGCGGGTACTGGCGCCCTGGTGCCGGCCGTTTCCGGGCTTCTATCTCTACGTCCCGTCGCGCGCGCAGATGCCAGCCAAGATCCGGGCGCTGATGGATTTCCTGATCGAGCGACGAAAACGACTCGCGCTGGAATCCCGCGAGGCCATCCCGGCAGGAAATCGAAAAGGCAGGAAGGCCGCCTCTGCGAAACGGAGGTGACGATGTCGTCCGTAGCGTCGCTACGCGCCCGCCCCATCAAGCCTGGGCAGTCACCACCCGGCCAGCGCGCGGCGCCGCGTAAGCCCCCGCCCGGCCATAAGTGCTCCCTTCGGGAGCAGTGCCGGTCAACGCCCCGAGCATCGTCTCAACCCGCTTCAGCCGCGCATTCACCAACGCTCCATTGCGGTCGTTGAGCTCGCGGCACCGGGCCCCGCGGCTCGCACATTCCGCCCACAGCGGCTTGAGGGAGCCCGAAGGATCGCACCAGCCGAGCAGCTTCTCGAGCCCGGGCAGGTCGTTGGTGAACCCCATCATGCGGCACATCGAGCGGCGCTCTTCCTCCACGCGCAGGATGACGCCCACGCAATGCTGGCGCTCTGCCATGGCGGCCTCGAGGGCGACCACGTCATTCGCCACCAGGCAGGCGTGCTCGCGGTCGAGGAGCTGCGAGAGCTCGGCGAGCGCGGCCGATTCCTGAGAAATCAGTGAAGTGAGCGTCTCGCGGCAGGAAGCCGGATCCATGCTCAGGATTCCAGGTGCCCGAGGGCGCGCTCGATCTGCAAGAGACCGTCCGCGACACGCTCCGGGGACACTTTGTAGGAGCCCTGCTCGATGGCAGCGCGAACCTGCGCCACCCGGGTCTCATCGACCGCCGGCTGGCGGGCCAGGGTCTGCTCGAGCTGGGCGAGATGGCGGGCCGTGCCGGTGATATCGACCCCAGTGGCTTCAGCCGCCGCCGGATCCTTGCCGCCGGAGACCGCATCCCTGACGCGCTCGACCGCCCGCCCCGGCCCTACCGGCGCCGCGCGGTTGTTGTCGATGCTGTTGATCTTGCTGGACACCTGGGGCTCTCCTCGATCCTCTGCTGCGCTTATCGGCTGCCGTCCGCGAAACTTTAGGGCGTGACGCGGATCACGCCCGCGCTCTCGACGACCCCCTCCACGACCGCCTGGGAGGAAAGGTTCTGCACCCGCACCCGGCCGGCTGCCTGGGCGTCGCCGAGCGCCCTGCCGGGCGCCCTCACCTCGAAGCCGCCCGCCGAGGCCAGCAATGTGACGTGCTGCCCACGCTTGATGACGGAATCCCCCTGCAACGCGTCTGCCGGGATCACCGAGCCCGCCCCGAGAGGTCGCTTCAACGTGGCGCCCTTCAGCTGGCTGACATCCGTCAGATAACTGGCACTGGTGCCCGGCACCCTGCTCATCCGCACCTCCACGTCATCGGCCGTGAGGCGCGCGCCTCGAGCCGCCGCGTGGCGCAATATCAAAGTTGTGACGTTCGTCGCAATCGTGACGGGCACGTACACCGTCCAGCGCTGCGCGCCGGCACAGCTGACGGCCACCGTGACCCGTTCCTTGAACACCACTCCCGCAGGAAGCGAAGCCTGCAGAGGCTCGCTGCACGCCGCGAGGCGCAGCCGCGGATCGAGAGTGCCCACCGACACCTCAACAGTGTTGGGCTCTCCTGGAACGCGCTGCTGCACGAATGTCTGCGCCGTCTTGCGTATCGCATCGAGGGATTGCATGGCTTGCGCCCCGCCCACCTGTGCGAACGTCGCGTGATGACCGAGGCCCAGCACAATGAAAGCCCCGGCACGCCGGAATGTCGTCGTATGACTCATGGTGCGGATCACTTTGCAAGCCGCGCGCCAGGGCACCGCACCGAATGAATCCGGCGATCGCCGCGTCTCTGATCTAAAGATGTCGGTCCCGCGGCCGTTACGCTGATGGCGCGGCCCCTCTGCCGCCACGGCAAACTCTTGCCGCCTGCGTGACGCAGCTCGCGCTTCGATCACCCATTCCCCGCTTCCCGCGCCCTGCGCCGCGCCGCGTGGCCACTGGCATGCGCTTTGCTTTGATCCCCGCGAGTCATTTTTTCGACGGAGCTCGCGCAACATGCCTTTCAATCTGGACGCGTACCTCGGGGTGCACGCCGCCGCGCTCAAAGTCGGCGGGCAACGCGCCGAGCTGCTGGCGAAGAACCTCGCCAATGCGGACACACCGGGCTACAAGGCGCAGGACGTCGACTTCAGTGCCGCGCTCGCGCGCACCGGCAAATCGGCCGAGGCGCCCGCTCAACTCAAATACCGCACGCCGCTCGCCCCCGCGCTCGACGGCAACACCGTCGACGTGCAGCTCGAGCAGGCGGCCTTCGCCGAGAACGCCGTGCGCTTCCAGGCGACGCTCACCTTCCTCAACGCGCGGTTCCGCGGCCTGATGACCGCGATCACGGGCCAGTGACGGCCGGCCTCTAACTAAGGAGCCTTCGGAATGTCCTCCTTCAAGGTATTCGACATCGCCGGATCCGGCCTCTCGGCCCAGTCCGTGCGACTCAACACGGTCGCGAGCAACCTCGCGAACGCGGACAGCGTCAGCGGCGACCCCAACAAGGTCTACAAGGCGCGCCATCCGGTGTTCGAGGCGGTGCGCGCGAAACTCGGCGCCGGGGCGGCCGGCATGCTCAGCCACAAGAGCGACGCCGCCGTGAAGGTGTCGGGCATCGTCGAGAACCAGGCGGAGCCGAGCGCGCGCTACGAGCCCGGCAACCCGCTCGCGAACGCCGAAGGCTACGTGTACGGCCCCAACGTGAACGTGGTCGAGGAGATGGTGGACATGATCTCCGCTTCCCGCGCCTACCAGAACAACGTCGAAGTGCTGAACACCTCCAAGGAGCTGATGCTCGCCACCCTGAGGCTCGGACAGTCATGACCACCATCGATCCCGCCATCCTCTCCGCGCTGAACGCCGGCAAGAGCTCCGACACGAAGGACTCGAAGGAGCTCGGCCAGAACCAGTTCCTGACGCTGATGCTCGCGCAGCTGAAGAACCAGGACCCGATGAAGCCCACGGATCCCACGCAGTTCCTGAGCCAGCTCGCCCAGTTCTCGCAGGTGACGAGCACGCAGAACGTGGAAGCGAAGATCGGCGAGCTCAACGACTCGCTGCGCGCCACGCAGGTGCTGAACGGCACCACGCTCGTCGGCCGCAGCGTCCTCGCCAGGACGGATACGGCGAACTTCGTCAACGGCTCGACGCTCAACGGCGTGGTCGACGTCCCCGAAGGCGCGTCCTCCGCCCAGGTGGAGGTGCGCGACGCTGCCGGCCAGCTCATCCGCCGCTTCGCGATACCCGCGACGCAGGGCACCAACGAGTTCGGCTGGGACGGCTACACCAGCACCGGCGAGAAGGCGGCCTCCGGCACCTATGCCATCAAGATCACGGCGAACGTTTCCGGCACCACCGAATCGCTCGACCCGATGCTCTACAGCAAGGTCAGCAGCGTCACCATGGACTCTTCCGGGCTCGTGGTGAACACGGGCGTCGGCCCCGTTCCGCTCGACGACGTCAAACGCGTGATGTGACCCGCCCCGCGCACCCCATTCCCCAGGAGATACCTCAATGCCTTTCCGCCTCGCCCTATCCGGCCTCAACGCCGCGCAAACCGACCTCACGGTGACCGCGAACAACGTCGCGAACGTCGCGACCACGGGATTCAAGCAATCCCGCGCGGAGTTCGCAGATCTCTTCGCCACTTCCCAGCAGGGCGTGGCCTCCACCGCGGTCGGCAACGGCGTGCGCGTGTCGGAGATCTCGCAGCAGTTCGCGCAGGGCAACATCGACTTCACCGACAGCAGCCTCGACCTCGCCATCTCCGGCAACGGCTTCTTCGTGATGAGCGACGGCGGCGCCGTCAGCTACACACGCGCCGGCGCGTTCCAGGTGGATCAGGAAGGCTACGTGGTCAACTCCCGCGCGCAGCGCCTGCAGGTATATCCCCCGCTGCCCAACGGTGGCTTCAATACCGGCGGCCTGAGCGATCTCAGCCTCACCACCGGCGAAAGCGCGCCTTCGGCGACTACCGGCGCGGACGTGACGCTGAACCTTTCCGCCGACGCGGAAGTGCCCGCCACGGCGACCTTCGACCCGACGGACGCCACGAGCTACAACAACGCGACTTCGCTTACGGTCTACGATTCGCTCGGCGCGGCGCACACGGCAACGCTGTACTTCGTCAAAGGCGCTACGGCCAATGCCTGGGAATCGCGCCTCTACGTGGACGGGACGGCCGTGGGCGGCGCGAACGCGCTGCAGTACACCGCCGCCGGCGAGCTGACCACGCCCGCGAACGGCGAGATCACGTTCCCGGCTTACACGCCGGCCACGGGCGCGAACGCGCTGAACATGACTTTCGACTTCAGCGACACCACGCAGTACGGCGGACCCTTCGCCGTCAGCGCCATCACCCAGGACGGTTACACCACCGGCCGTCTCATCGGCATCGACATCGGCGACAGCGGCGTCGTGCAGGCCCGTTTCACCAACGGCCGCTCGATCGCGCTCGGCCAGATCGCGCTCGCGAATTTCGCGAACCCGCAGGGCCTGCAGCAGTTCGGCGACCAGAGCTGGGCGGAGACCTTCGCTTCGGGCCAGGCGCTGCGCGGCAACGCCGGCAACTCAGGCTTCGGCACGCTGCAGTCCGGCGCGCTCGAGGCCTCGAACGTCGACATCACCGAGCAGCTGGTCAGCATGATCACCGCGCAGCGCAACTTCCAGGCGAACGCGCAGATGATCTCCACCGCCGACTCGATCACCCAGACGATCATCAACATCCGGTAATGCGCGGATGGACAGACTACTCTACATCGCGATGTCGGGCGCCAAGGAAACCCTGCGCGCCCAGACCGCGAACAACCACAACCTCGCGAACGCGAGCACCACCGGCTTCCGTGCGGATCTCAGCGCATTCCAGAGCAGGCAGGTGGTCGGCTCCGGCTTCGCCTCGCGCGTGTACGCGACCAACTCGACGACGGGCTGGAACTCGACCAGCGGGGCGCAGCTCTCGACCGGCCGCGATCTCGACATCTCATTGCAGGGCGACGGCTTCATCGCCGTGCAGGCGCCGGACGGCCGCGAGGCCTACACGCGCGCCGGCGACCTGCGGCTCGATGCGAACGGCATGCTCACGACGGGCGCCGGACATCCGGTGCTGGGCGACGGCGGGCCGATCACGGTTCCTCCGGCCACCTCGATGGGCATCGCTCCCGACGGAACGATCTCCATCGTGCCGCTGGGGCAAGGACCGGAGACCACCGCCAACGTCGCGCGCATCAAGCTCGTGAACCCCGACCCTCGCACCGTGGAGCGCGGACAGGACGGTCTCTTCCGCCAGCGCGACGGCAATGATGCGCCGGCGGACGCCGCGGTACGGATCTCTTCCGGCGTGCTCGAGTCGAGCAACGTCAACGTCGCGGACGCGATGGTCAACATGATCGAGCTCGCGCGTCATTTCGATCTGCAGGTGAAAGCCATGCGCAGCGCCGAAGACAACGGCGCAGCGTCGGCCCAGCTCCTGCGAATGGGATAACCCCAGAAGGTAGCCAACCATGATTCCAGCACTATGGGCAGCCAAGACCGGTCTCGATGCGCAGCAGACGCGCATGACCGTCACTTCGCACAACCTCGCCAACGTCAACACCAGCGGCTTCAAGAAGGGCCGTGCGGTGTTCGAAGACCTGCTGTACCAGAACGTCAAGCAGGTGGGCGGCGCAACCTCCCAGGACACGCAGATGCCGACCGGCCTGTCGCTCGGCACCGGCGTGCGCGTGGTGGCCACCGAGAAAACCTACACGCAGGGCAGCCTCCTGCAGACGGATAACGCGCTGGACGTCGCGATCGAGGGCCGCGGGTTCTTCCAGATCCTGATGCCGGACGGCACCGTCGGCTATACGCGCGACGGCAGCTTCCAGGTCAACAACCAGGGGCAGCTCGTCACCTCGAGCGGCTACCAGGTGCAGCCTGCCATCAGCATTCCCGACGGCGCGCAGACCATCACCATCGCGCGCGACGGCACGGTGTCCGCGCAGCTCGCCGGGCAATCCGCGCCGCAGCAGGTGGGCACGATGCAGCTGGTCGATTTCATCAATCCCGCCGGCCTGCAGCCGCGCGGCCAGAACCTGCTGTCCGAATCCGCAGCGAGCGGCCCGCCGCAGACCGGCACGCCCGGCCTGAACGGCCTCGGCTTCATCGAGCAAGGCTCGCTCGAGAGCTCCAACGTCAACGTCGTCGAGGAGCTGGTGAACATGATCGAGACCCAGCGCGCCTACGAGATGAACTCGAAGGCGATCGCGACGACCGATCAGATGCTCGAGTACGTGAGCAACAGTCTCTAAGGCGCCGCACGGCGGACTTGCGGGGCTGGCGCAGCCCCGCACGAGGAGAACGGATTTGAGAAAGATTCTGAAACTTGCGCTGGTGGTTCCAGTGGTCACGGCCCTCGCCGGCTGCGCGACCAATGCGGATCCGCTGGCGGACTACGACCCGACGTGGCCCGAAGAGTCCGTGCCGGCACCGACCGGTGGCGCCATCTACCAGGCCGGCCACGAGGTCGCGCTGTTCGAGAACCCCACCGCCAGACGCGTAGGCGACGTCATCACCATCCGTCTGCAGGAGAAGACCGACGCGTCGAAGAGCTCGAGCACGTCGACGAGCAAGAAATCGGATGCGAGCATCGCAGGCCCAGTCGTCATCGGCCGGCCGGTGACCGTGAACGGCACCGAGGTGCTGAAGGGCAGCCTGGCGAGCGACACCGGCTTTGACGGCCAGGGCGGCAGCAAGCAGAGCAACAGCCTGGAAGGCGACGTCACCGTCGCCGTGGTGAAGCGCCTGTCGAACGGCAACCTGTTCGTGCGCGGCCAGAAATGGATCGGCATCAACCAGGGGCAGGAGTTCATTCGCGTGCAGGGCGTGATCCGTCCCATCGACATCCAACCCGACAACTCCGTGCCGTCCTACAAGGTGGCCAACGCCATGATCTCCTACGGCGGCAAGGGCGCCCTCGCCAACGCCAACAAGCAAGGCCTGCTGGCCCGCTTCTTCAATTCACCCTGGATGCCCTTCTGATGACGACCCCATGCGCTGCCGGGCCTGCACCACGCAAGGCGCCCACCCTCCTCGTGCCGTTCAAGCGCTCGCTGCTCGGGCGCGCGCTGCTGGGCATCGCCCTGCTCGTCTCGATGGGCGCCGCGCAGGCAGAGCGGGTGAAGGACATCGCTTCCGTGCAAGGCGTGCGCAACAACCAGCTCGTCGGCTACGGTCTCGTCGTCGGCCTCGACGGCACGGGCGACCAGACGAGCCAGGCGCCCTTCACCATCCAGAGCATCCGCAACATGCTGGCGAAGTTCGGTGTGACCATCCCGAGCAACGTCAATCCGCAGCTGAAGAACGTGGCGGCAGTGACGGTGCACGCGGAGTTGCCGCCGTTCTCCAAGCCCGGCCAGAACATCGACGTCACCGTAGCTTCCATCGGCAACGCCGGGAGCCTGCGCGGCGGCGCGCTGCTCATGACGCCCATGCGCGGCATCGACGGCGAGGTCTACGCCATCGCACAGGGCAACATGGTCGTGAGTGGCTTCGGCGTGAACGGCAAGGACGGCTCGCGCGTGTCGCTCAACGTTCCGAGCAGCGGGCGCATCCCGAACGGAGCGACGGTCGAGCGCGCAGTTCCTTCGGACTTCGGCACTGGCCAGCACGTCGTGCTCAACCTCAACACGCCGGACTTCACCACTGCCGCTCGCATGGCGGAAGGCATCAACAAGCTCCTCGGTGAAAGCACGGCGGAGGCGCTGGATGCAGTATCCGTGCGCGTGGTCGCACCAGTGGATCCCAACCAGCGCATCGCCTATCTCTCCACGCTCGAGGGCATCGAAATCGAGCCGGGCGAGGCTCCCGCGCGCGTCATCGTGAACTCGCGCACCGGCACCGTGGTGATCGGCTCGCACGTGCGAGTGACGCCGGCCGCCGTGTCGAGCGGTTCGCTCACAGTCACCGTCACGGAAAGGCTGGACGTCAGTCAGCCGAGTGCCTTCAGCGAAGGCGGCCAGACCGTGGTCACGCCGCGCAGCAATGTGGAAGCCACGCAGGAAGACGCGCACATGTTCGTCTTCAACTCCGGCGTGAACCTCGACCAGACCTGCGGGCCGAGCTCATCGTGATCTGACGTCATGACCGTTCCCGCGCCCAACGCATCGCTGTACACCGACTTCAAGGGTATCTCCGACCTGAGGCGCGACGCGCAGGCCCAGGATCCGAAAGCCCTGCGTGAGGCAGCGCGCCAGTTCGAGAGCCTCTTCACGCGCATGATGCTGAAGAGCATGCGGGATGCGAGCTTCGGCGATCCGACGCTGGGCAGCGACCAGCAGAATTTCTATCGCGACATGTTCGACGATCAGCTCGCGGTCGAGATGTCGAAAGGCAAGGGCCTCGGTCTCGCGGACATGCTGGTGCAACAGCTCACGCGTGCCGGCCTCGCGCCTCCGACGACAGCCGCGGCCGTGGATCCGAAGGCTGCGCCGCTCAAGCCGCAGAGCCTGCTCAATCCCTATGCCTCACCGAGCTCGACGACGCCGGAGGCTGCACTGGGCCTCGTGGGCGGCATCGATCCCACCGGAGCAGACGCATCTGCGCTCGACGAAGCGAGCGTGCGTGCGCTGATTTCCCGCGCCGCCGCCAGACTGTCGGCCCCTGCTGCCAACGGCGCTGCGAGCGCCTCTGCAGCCACGGATGCCGCTGGCGTCTCGAACACCGCCAGTCCGGCGAGCGTTCCCGATGCGGCTCGCTTCGACGGCACACCTGAAACTTTCGTGCGCGAGCTGTGGCCTGTCGCTCAGGCCGCCGGCCGCGAGCTCGGCGTGGATCCACGCCACGTCCTCGCGCAGGCTGCGCTCGAGACAGGCTGGGGCCGTTCCGTGCCGTCGCACGCCACCGGTGCATCCAGCAACAACTTCTTCGGCATCAAGCCCGGCTCACGCTGGGACGGCGAAACCGTTTCGGTGCGCACGCTCGAATTCGAGAACGGCCTCCCCGTAGCCAGGCGCGACGCCTTCCGTGCCTACGACTCTGCCGAAGACTGTTTCCGGGACTATGTCTCCCTGCTTAAGGACAATCCCCGCTACGCCGCCGCGCTCAACACGGGCGACGACGCTCACGCCTTCGCTCGCGGCCTGCAGAGCGGCGGCTACGCCACCGACCCGGCGTACGCGCGCAAGGTGGCCGCGATTGCACAGAATCTGCCGCCCGTCACAGTTTCTCTCAAGTCCACCGACCCGCAGCCGATAGCCGCGGGAAGGGGAGCACTCTGAGGTCAATGAATGGCTGATTTCCTCTCTAACGGCGTTTCGGGGCTGCTCGCTTTCCGGCGGGCGCTGGATACCACCGCCCACAACATCGCCAACGTCGGCACGCCGGGCTACAGCCGCCAGCGGGTGGAGCTCGCCACGCGCACGCCGTCCCTGCTCGGCACCAGCTATGTCGGCAACGGCGTGCAGGTGGCCGGCGTCGAGCGCATCTATGACGAGCTCCTGGCCCAGCAGGCACGCAGCTCCACCTCCAGTTTCCAGCGCTTCGACACGTATGCAGCGCAGACGACCCGCGTCAACAACCTGTTCGCCAACACGACCACGGGCTTGTCGGCGACGCTGCAGAAATTCGCGGACGCGCTGCAGAACGTCTCGAGCAATCCCACGTCCACCGCTTCGCGCCAGGTGCTGCTGAGCGAGGCCAACGGCGTGGCGCAGCGCCTGAAATCCTACGACACCCAGCTCGCGCAGTACGACAAGGAAGTCCAGGCCCGCCTCGAAGGCGAGGCCACGGACATCTCCACCATCGCGACCCAGATCGCGCAGCTCAACCAGCGCATCTTCGAGGCCACCGGGCGCGGTCAGTCGCCGAACGATCTCCTCGACCAGCGCGACAAGCTGCTGAGCGACCTTTCCGCGCACGTCGACGTCACTGCCGTGAAGCAGGACGACGGGCGCATCAACGTGTTCGTCGGCAGCGGCCAGCCGCTGGTGGTCGGCGACAAGGCCTCCGAGGTCGTCACGGTCCCCGATCCCTACGACGTGAACCGCAGCGGCATCGGCCTGAAGGTCGCCAACGGCCCGGTCGTGGACGTCACCGGGAATCTCTCGGGCGGCACGCTCGGCGGCCTGATCGACTTCCGCACCGAAGTGCTCGACCCCACGCGCAACGCGCTGGGGCGCATCAGCATCGGGCTCACCGACGTCGTCAACGCCCAGCATCGCGAAGGCCTCGACCTCAACGGCAACCTCGGCGGCGACATGTTCTCCGTGGGCGCGGCACAAGGCCTGCGGAACTCAGGCAATCCGAGCAGCGCAACGGTAAGCGTCGTGCGCAGCGACACCAGTGCGCTCAGCGAAACCGACTACGTGCTGCAGCGCGCCGGCGGCAACTGGCAGCTGAACCGTGTCGACAACGGCGCGGCCGTCACACTGCAGGGCACTGGCGCGCCCGGCGATCCGTTCGTCGCGGACGGCGTCTCCATCGAGCTCGATGGCACCGCCCAGGACGGCGACCGCTTCCTCATCCGCCCGACGCGCGGCGCGGTCTCCGACATGCAGGTGCTGATCACCGATCCGGGCGGCAAGATCGCCGCGGCCTCGCCGATCCGCACCGCGGCCGGCGCCTCGAACACGGGCACCGCGACGATTTCGGCCGGCGAAGTGGTGGATGCCACGAACGCCCAGCTGCAAACCCCCGTCACGATCACGTTCCCGACGGCCACTACGTATTCGATCGACGGTGGCGCCGCAGTGGCCTACACCAGCGGCCAGCCGATCACGGTCAACGGCTGGAGCGTCGAGATCAGCGGCACGCCCGCGGCAGGCGACAGTTTCACCGTCGGCAGCAACGCCGGCGGCACCGGCGACAACCGCAATGCCCTGGCGCTCATCGATTCCTTCAAGCAGCCGGTGTTCGATGCGGGCACGGTCTCGCTGAATGCGGCGAGCACCAAGCTGATCGGCCAGATCGGCGTGGCGACCAGCCAGGCCCAGGCCAATCGCGATGCGCAGGCCGTCATCCAGGAGGATGCACTGGCGGCGCAGGACAGCGTCTCCGGCGTGAATCTCGACGAGGAAGCGGCCAACATGCTCAAGTACCAGCAGGCCTATCAGGCTGCGGCGCAGATCATCCGGGTGGCGAGCACGATGTTCGATTCGCTCCTGGCCGCGGCGGGGCGCTGATCATGCGAGTCTCCACCGCCGCCCAGCACGCTTCGGCCTACCAGGCGATCAGCAAGCGCTACGAAGCGCTGCTCAAGACGCAGAACCAGGTGGCCTCCGGCCAGCGCATCCAGACGCCGGCGGACGATCCTTCCGGCGCCGTGCGCGCGCTGGACCTCGACCGCACGCTCGCCGAGTCGCAACAGTTCGGTCGCAATGCGGACATGGTCCGCAACCGGCTCTCGCTCGAGGAGCAGACGCTCAGCGACGCTACGAGCGTCATCGACCGCATCCGCACGCTCACCGTGCAGGCGAACACCAGCACGATGGACGTCGAGTCCCGCAAGAGCATCACGGTCGAGATGCAGGCCCGCATGCGTGAGCTCGTGGACATCGCCAACCGCAAGGATTCCAACGGCGAGTACCTGTTCGCCGGCCTTTCCACGCTCGTGCAGCCCTTCTCGCAATCCGGCAACGCGGTGGCCTACGCAGGCGACCAGGGCGTGCGCAACGTGCAGACCAGCCCCACGGAACACGTGATCGACGGCCATTCGGGCTTCGATGTGTTCATGGACGTGACCAATGGCAACGGCACCTTCGTCGCCTCGGCCGCAGCCGGCAACCGGGGCACCGGCGTCGTCGGCGCGAACAGCGTCACGGATCCCGCCGCCTGGGTAGCCGACACATACACGGTGCATTTCACGAGCCCCACGGCCTACGAGGTGCTCGACGGCAGCAGCAATCAGGTGACCACCGGCACCTATACGTCGCCGGGCACCATCGCCTTCAACGGCGTGCAGATCGAGATCACCGGCGCCCCGCAGACGGACGACGCGTTCACCATCGCGCCCAGCGGCAAGCAGGACATGTTCACCACGGTCGCGAACCTGCTGAGCACCATGAACCGCGCCACCACCACCCAGGCGGACCAGGCGCAGTTCTTCACGGAGATGGGCTCGGCGCTCGTGCACATCGACCGCGCTCTCGACCATCTGGGCTCGGTACGCGCCGAGGTGGGCGCCCGCCTCTCCGTGCTCGACCAGACCGACGACACCCGCGCCGATACCGAGCTCTCCCTGGAGGGCTCCATCTCCGAGCTGCGGGACCTCGACTATGCCGCGGCCATCACGCAGCTGAACCTGCAGTCCGTCGGGCTCCAGGCGGCCCAGGCCTCCTATGCCCGCCTCGGCCAGATCTCGCTGTTCGACTACCTGTGACGAACTGTGAGGCGCGTCATGTTTCCAGCCTTCCCGCCATTCAAGTTCTCCCCCGGGGCACCGATACAGGGTCCGACGACAGCACCCCAGACGGCGTCCGGACTACACCGGCGACCGGTGTAACCCAAGGAGTTTGATTCCATGCCTCAAGTCATCAACACGAACGTCCTGTCGCTGAATGCCCAGCGCAACTTGACGACGTCTGGCACGCAGCTGGCCCAGGCCCTGCAGCGCCTGTCGTCGGGCCTGCGCATCAACAGTGCCAAGGATGACGCGGCGGGCCTTGCGATCTCGGATCGCATGACCACCCAGATCAACGGCCTCAACCAGGCCGTCCGCAACTCCAACGACGGCATCTCGCTCGCCCAGACGAGCGAAGGCGCCCTCCAGGAGGTCACCAACAACCTGCAGCGCATCCGCGAGCTCGCCGTGCAGGCCGCCAACGCCACCAACTCGGCGTCGGACCTCGCCGCTCTCGACCAGGAAGTGCAGCAGCGCATCCAGGAAATCAACCGCATCGCGAGCCAGACCTCGTTCAACGGCCGCAAGGTGCTGGACGGCACGTTCGGCCAGGCGGTCTTCCAGGTCGGTGCGAACGTCGGCGAGACCATCACGGTCGGCCTCGACACCAGCGTGAAGTCCTCGGCCATCGGCAAAGTGGCGACGGCTGCGACTGCCGACAGCATCAATGCGCTATTCGCGGTCGGTGCGGGCGTCGAAGTGGCCAGCGACCTCTCGGTCGACACCGGCTCGGGCGCGCAGGCCGTTGCCGACGGCGTCTACGATACGGCCGAGGACCTTGCGGATGCGATCAACACCGCCGCGGGCTCGAACATCGCCACGGTCTCCAATGGCGAACTGTCGATCAGCAACTCCTCGACGACGGACACCATCGACTTCACGGGCACGCTGGCCGGGACGCTGGGCCTCAGCAGCGTAGGTGTCGCCAACGTCTCCGGTGCCGGCCTCGATCTTACGGCCGGTCAGCTCACCATCACGGTGGAAGATGACGTCGGCACCGGCACGGGCATTGCGGTGTCCGTTGCGGCTGGCAACTACGCCGACGTCGATGCCCTGGTCACCGCGATCAACGCCGCTGCGACGACTGCCGGATACACCGGCACGTTTGCGACGAACAATTCCGGTGAGCTCGCCTTGGCCGCGGACAATGACGAAGACGTCACCGTGGCGGGTACCTTTGCGACGACCATCGGTGTTGCGGGCACTCTGGCCCCCTCGGACCCGGATGCCGCCTCGACGAACCTCGGCGATGAGTTCGCTGCTGGCACGACTACCGCGACGACTGCGCTCAGCACAGGCGTGGCCGACGATGTGGCCGGCACGGCGGCCCCGCTGGTGCTCGCGACTGGCAACTTCCTCGTTGCCGTCGGCGACGCCACGGCGGTGGATCTCGCGGGCAGCTACGAGACCGCTCAGGATCTGGCCGATGCGATCAACAGCAAGGTGGCTGGCGCCTTCGCGACGGTCGATGAAGACGGCGTCCTGACGATCACCTCCGGTGAGACGCTCTCGCTGACCGGTGGCCTCGCTGGCACGGACGACGGCGACCTCGGCTTCGCGAATGCCACGTACGAAGTGGCAGGTAGTCTGGCCGATGCGAACGTGCTGTCGACCGAAGGGGCGAACTCGACCATCCAGCGCGTGGATGCGGCGTTGACCTCGGTCAGCACCCTGCGCAGCACGATGGGCGCCATCCAGAACCGCTTCCAGTCCACGATCAACAGCTTGCAGGCCGTCTCGGAGAACCTCTCCGCGTCCCGCAGCCGCATCCTGGACACCGACTTCGCCGCCGAGACTGCCGCGCTGACCCGCGCGCAGATCCTGCAGCAGGCCGGCACGGCGATGGTGGCGCAGGCCAATGCGATTCCGCAGAACGTCCTGACGCTCCTGCAGTAACGCATGAGGTAGGCCCTTGAACTGGATCAATACGACTTGGTCCCAGCAGGCGGCGACGGTCACTCCGTCGCCGCCTGCCGTCGTTTCTTCCGGCAGTGCGCCGGCGGCGACGCATCAGACGAACACACAGGACGTGGACGCACAGGCTCTCACTTCGGCTGCGGTGCAGCCCGCACAGCCCAAGGCCGACCCGGACCCGCAGGGCGGCGTGACGGAGGCGATGAAGACCGCGGCGGCGCAGATCGAGAGCTATCTGAGAAGCATCGGGCGCGCGCTGGAATTCAGCGTGGACGACGTGACCGGCCGAACGGTGGTCACGGTGCGCGACTCCGCCACGGGCGAGACAATCCGGCAGATTCCCAGCGAGGAGGCGCTGCGCCTGGCGCAGGCCCTCGGCAACCAACCCAATGCGCTGATCGATCTGGCGGTCTGAAGGACGGGCGATGGCGACGATTCAATCGACCGGTATCGGCTCGGGCCTCGACATCGAGTCGCTCGTCTCGAAGCTGATCGCAGCCGAGCGGGCGCCAGGCGATGCGCAGCTGACACGCCGCGAGAGCAAGGCGACGTTGCAGATCTCCGCGCTCGGCAAGCTCAAGGGCGCGCTCGCGTCCTTCAAGAGCGCCCTCGAGCCGCTGCAGGACACCAACGGCATCAATCCCCGCGTCGCCAAGTCCAGCGACGAGGACGCGGTGACGGTCATTGCCTCCGGCACCGCCTCCACCGGCCGTTACGAGGTCGAGGTGATCGACCTCGCGCAGCCTCACCAGCTGGCGTCGAATCCCTTTCCGGGCGGCACTGGATCCGTGGTGGGGACCGGCACGCTGACGATCACGCAAGGCGGCCACAGCTTCGATGTCGCGATCGACGGCACCAACAACACGCTCGCGAACATCCGCGATGCCATCAACAAGGCCACCGGCAACACCAGCGTGCAGGCTACGATCATCAACGAGGTGAACGGCAGCCGCCTGGTGCTCACTTCCACCAACACCGGGGCGACGCAGGGCATCGAGGTGACCCAGGCCGGCGGCGACGGCGGACTCAACCAGCTCGTGTACGACCCGGGCACGCTCACCAATCTCACGCAGCTGCAGGCGGCCCAGGACGCGCACATCAAGATCGCGGGCTTCGACCACTACAGCCCGTCGAACGCGGTGACCGGCGCCATCGACGGCCTGAAACTCGAGCTGCAGGCCGAGACCGAGCCCGGAGAGCCGATCGTGGTCTCCGTCTCGGACGACAACGAGACGCTCATCGATCGGGTGAAGGACTTCGTCGCCGGCTACAACTCGCTGAACGCCACGCTCGTCGACCTGCGCAAATACGACGCCACCACGAAGACCGCGGGCCCGCTGCTCGGCGATGCCTTGCTGCTCGGAACGGAGAGCGACCTGCGCTCCGGCCTGGTGAACCCGGTGGCCGGGCTCGAGATCGGCTCCAACACGCTCGCCGCCATCGGCATCACCCGCCAGCTCGACGGCTCTCTCGAGCTGGACGAGGACAAGCTGCAGGAAGCGCTGCAGGCCAACAGCAACTCCGTCGCTGCCGTGTTCGGTTCGGAAGACGGCGTGGCCACGCGCCTGTTCAACACGATCGAGGCGCGCCTCAAGTCCGATGCGGGCCTCGAGACGCGCAATGCGTCGCTGCAGAAGGAAGTGGCCGACATCCAGGACGACAAGGACACGCTGGACGCCCGCATGGCGTTGATCGAGGAGCGCTACCGCAAGCAGTTCACCGCGATGGATACGCTGCTCGCAAGCCTTACGTCGACCTCGAACTATCTCGCGCAGCAGCTCGAGAACCTGCCCACTCCGGGCAAGGATTGACCGTCAGCCGCGGCCACCCTGGCCGCCCGACCGACCGTCGAGACCCCACCGCCGGCGCTTGCCGCCGTGCCGCGCTCAGCCCACGAACCGGCGAGCGTTGCGGAACAGGCGCATCCAGCCGCTCCATTCACCGACGCCGTCGGGTCGCCAGGAGTTCTGCACGTAGCGCGTCGAGCGCTCCGGATGCGGCATGGTGGCAGTGATGCGGCCGTCCTCGTTGCAGATGGCGGCAATGGCGAAAGGTGACCCGTTGGGATTGTGCGGATAGGCCGTGGCGACGCTGCGATCCGGGCTCACGTAGCGATACGCCACGAGATTACCCGTCACGAGCGCCTGCGCCGCAGCTTCGGAAGCAAACTCCGCCCGGCCCTCTCCATGCGCCACCGCTATGGGCATGAACGAGCCTGCCATGCCCTCCAGCACGACCGACGGCGAACGCAGGACTTCCACCAGCGCCAGCCTCGATTCGTACTGCTCGCTGCGGTTGCGCACGAAGCGCGGCCAGTGTGCGGTGCCGGGGATGAGCTCCTTGAGCGCCGCGAACATCTGGCAGCCGTTGCAGATGCCGAGCGCGAACGTGTCCTGGCGTGCGAAGAAACGCGTGAAATCCTCCCGCACTGTGGGATGGAACAGGATGGACTTGGCCCAGCCCTCCCCCGCACCGAGCACGTCGCCGTAGGAGAATCCGCCGCAGGCGACGAGCCCGTTGAACTCCTTCAGCGAGCGGCCGCGCAACAGGTCGCTCATGTGCACGTCGTGAGCTTCGAAACCGGCGCGATCCAGCCACGCGGCGGTCTCGATCTGGCTGTTGACGCCTTGCTCGCGAAGCACTACCACCGAAGGCCGCACGCCGCGCGCAATGTAGGGCGCGGCGATATCTTCCTGCGGATCGAAGGAGAGCGAGACGTCGAGGCCGGGATCATTCGCTGCGACAGTCGCGGCGTATTCTTCGTCGGCGCAGGCCGGGTCGTCGCGCATGCGGCGCAAGCGCCAGGACGTTTCGGACCAGGCCTGGCGAAGGTCGGCCCAGGATTCGTCGAAGCCGAGTGCGCCCGCGCGAATCCTGATGCGGAGTGCATCGACCGATGGCGCGCTCGGCACGTTCGCGTGCGCAGCGACAACCGTGCTCGTACCGCGGGTGCCACCCAACGGAACACCCAGACGTTTGGCTAGTGGGCTCAGGCCATGGCTTGCGAGCACCGCAGCAACGCGAGCCTCGTCCGAGGCACGTACCTGAATGACCGCGCCGAGCTCTTCGGCGAACAACTGCGCAAGCGGGCCCGTGGCACCCGCGGGCAGCTCGATATCGAGCCCGCAACGGCCGGCGAACGCCATCTCCACGAGCGTCGCGAACAGACCACCGTCCGAGCGGTCGTGATAGGCGAGGACCAGGCCGGCGGCGCGCAATTCGGCGAGCGCCGCGGTGAGCTGGACGAGCCTTCGGGGATCGTCGAGATCGGCCGGCTCGTCGCCCATCTCGCCGTGCACCTGGGCGAGCACGGAGCCACCCAGGCGATTGCGCCCCGCACCCAGATCGATGAGCCACAGCGACGTAGGGCCGAGGTCCGTGCGCAACTGCGGTGTGAGCGTGCGCCGCGCATCCTTGACCGGTGCGAATGCCGAGACGATGAGCGAAACCGGCGCGACGACACTTTTCCGGGCCGCGTCGTCGCGCCACACGGTCTTCATCGACAGCGAATCCTTGCCGACGGGAATGGCGATTCCGAGCGCCGGGCAGAGCTCTTCGCCTACCGCCCGCACGGCCTCGTACAGCGCAGCATCCTCCCCCGGCTCGCCGCACGCCGCCATCCAGTTTGCGGACAGGCGCACGTCTGCGAGGGATGCGACGTCTGCAGCGAGGATGTTGGTGATCGCCTCACCCACGGCAAGGCGTGCCGCCGCCGCCGAACTCAATACCGCGACCGGGGTGCGCTCGCCCATCGCCATGGCTTCCCCCGCGTGCCCGTGATAGTCCGCGAGCGTCACCGCGACGTCGCTCACCGGCACCTGCCAGGGACCGACCATCTGGTCGCGACTGATCAGACCCGTCACCGTTCGATCGCCGATGGTGATAAGGAAGGTCTTGTCCGCCACGGCCGGGAACCGAAGCACGCGATACGCCGCTTCGCGAACGTCCACGCCCTCGATGGCGAATGTACGCGCCCTCGGCGCTACCGTCTTCACGTCCCGCGTCATGCGCGGCGGCTTTCCCAACAGCACATCGAGCGGCATGTCGACGGGCGTGTCCGAGAACTTCGGATCGCGCACCTGCAGCAGGCCGGTGTCGTCGATCTGACCGATTACGGCGAATGGGCAGCGCTCCCGGTCCGCGATGGCCGCGAACGTCTCGAGCCCGCCCGGCGCGATGGCCAGCACATAGCGCTCCTGCGACTCGTTGCACCAGATCTCGAGCGGCGACATGCCGGGCTCGGCGCTCGGAATGGCGCGGAGATCCACGCGCGCGCCGCGATGGCTGTGCGCAACCGCTTCGGGCACCGCATTCGACAATCCGCCCGCGCCGACGTCGTGGATGAGCGCGATGGGATTGCGCTCACCGAGCGCCCAGCAACGATCGATGACTTCCTGCGCGCGCCGCTGGATTTCAGGGTTGCCGCGCTGTACGGAGGCGAAGTCGAGATCCGCGCTGCTCGCGCCGCTGCTCATCGAAGAGGCTGCGCCGCCACCGAGGCCGATGAGCATGCCGGGGCCGCCGAGCACGACCAGCTTCGCCCCGAGCGGCACCTCGCCCTTCTCCACGTGCTGGCGCCGGACGTTGCCGAGCCCGCCCGCGATCATGATGGGCTTGTGATAGCCGTAGATGCGCTGCGCACCGCCCGCGACTTCGCCACGCAGCCATTCGCTCTCGAACGTGCGGAAATAGCCCGCGATCGCAGGCCGCCCGAACTCGTTGTTGAACGAGGCAGCGCCGATGGGCCCCTCGATCATGATGTCCAGCGCCGAAGCGATGCGGTCCGGCTTGCCGAACGGCCGCTCCCAGGGACGCTCGTATCCCGGGATGCGCAAGTGCGAGACCGAGAAGCCGGTGAGCCCGGCCTTCGGCTTCGCGCCGCTGCCGGTGGCGCCTTCGTCGCGGATCTCGCCGCCGGAGCCCGTCGAAGCGCCGGGGAAAGGCGATATCGCCGTCGGGTGGTTGTGGGTTTCCACCTTCATGAGGATGTCGATGGGCTCGACGACACCGCGGTACACGCCGGTCGCGACGTCCGGAAAATAGCGCGTGCCCACACAGCCTTCGATGACGGCCGCGTTGTCGCGATACGCCGAGAGCACGCCGCGAGGGCTGCGCGCATGGGTGTTGCGGATCATCGCGAACAGGGACTTCTCGCGCCGCTGTCCGTCGACGATCCAGTCCGCGTTGAAGATCTTGTGCCGGCAGTGCTCGGAGTTCGCCTGCGCGAACATCATGAGCTCGACGTCCGTCGGGTCGCGCCCCAGCTGACTGAAGCTGTGCGCCAGATATTCGATCTCGTCCGGCGAGAGCGCGAGCCCGAGCCGGGTGTTCGCCTCGCCCAGCGACGCGATCGGCACGCGCTCGAGCGGTCGCGGCGAGTGGTGTTCGAACAGCCGCGTGGCTTCGGAAGCATCGAACAGCACCATCTCCGTCATGCGGTCGAAGAGCGGCTCGACAAGCGCCCCGAGGCGCGCCCGGCCCAACGGCCTGGCAACGCGCAGCCGGTAGTCGATGCCGCGCTCGATGCGATTCACCGCGTCCAGCCCGCACACCCTGGCGATGTCCGTGGCCTTGCTGGACCAGGGCGATATGGTGCCGGCTCGCGGCACGACGAACAGCCGCTCATCTTCCGGACCCGACCGGCTGGCGGAACCGCCCCCGTCCGACGCGCTCGCCGTGCCGGCAGGCAGGCCATCGCCGTCAGCATCCCGATCGCCCGCATCCTCACGCGGGCCGTAGGTGAGCAACCCCTCGAGGACCCGCGCCTCGTCGGCCGTGAGCGGCCGCGCCACGTCGACGAAATGGACGAAGCGCGCGGTCAGGCCCTCGATGCCGCCCTCGCGGGCGCGCAATCCATCGAGCAGCTTGGTGATTCGGAAGGAAGAAAGTGCTTGGGTACCAGGGACTTCGAGCATGAACTTCGTGTCGATCTACTTCTTCGGCGGCGCTTCGCCGGCGGGCGCGGGATACAGCGGCGAGGGGAACTGGGCGACGTTGCCGCCCTCGAACGGCGTGACCTTGGCCTGGCCCTGCTTCTTCACCTCGTCCACCCGCAGCACCGAGTGCAGGGGCAGGAAGGTGCGCTTCACGTCGGCGAACTCGGCCTTGATGCGCTCCTCCCCCGGGTCCAGCACCACCGTGGAGCGGGTGCCGAAAGTGAGCTCCTCGACCTCCACGAAGCCGAACAGGCCGCCGTGGCTCACCTTGCGGGCGTACAGCTCGTAAACCTTGCCCTGATTCACGAACATAATGCGGAAAATGTGACTGGCGGCCATGGGTCTCGCGGGGGTGGCTGATACCGTGACGCGCGGCATTATATGTCCGGGCGGCGGGAGAAGCTGGCGCGCGCGACTGGGCCCAACCGTTTCAGGAACCTCAAGACCATTCATGACGCTCCGCCTGCGCATCGTCAGTGATCAGCGGCGGTCGCTGGGCGACCGCTCGAGCATCGTGCTCGGCGTGGCCGGCGGCACCATCGGCCGCTCGGCGGACAACGACTGGGTGCTGCCGGACCCCATGCGTTACGTGTCCTCGCACCACGCGCGCATCAGCTTCCGCGGCGGCCACTACGTCTTCGAGGACGTGAGCACCAACGGGTCGTACGTCAACGACGACGTCAAGCCGATCGGCCGGTCGAACACCCATCAGCTGCGCAACGGCGACCTGCTGCGGCTGGGCGAATACCACATCGTGGTGGCACTGGAGAGCGAGGCACAGGCCGCCGCACCTGCCGCTGGAGCGTCGCCGGCCGGCCCCGAAGGCGTGCCGACCAGCATCAACGCGCTGCGCGCCGTGAGCCGGGTCTCACAGACGGACATCGGTGCCCAGCTCAACGTGAACGACCTGTTGATCGTGGAGGAAGATATCTCCCTTCCCCCCACGCACCCTTCCAGCACCGGCAGCAGCGGGAGCGCGCCGCGCCCGGTGGCCGGGGCGCAGTCCCTGCTGAGCGACGAGCCTTCGGATTCGGGCATCGCGCGCCGCATCGCCCGCCTCGCGAAGGGTTTCAACCGCACGGCGCGCAATGGCGGCGCCAGCGCGCCTGCCCTGTACGACGTGCAGAGCGGGCTCGAGGCATTCTGCCGCGGCGCGGGCATCGACGCGGACAAGCTGCCGCCGGATGCGCAGACGCGCATGATGCATCTGGTCGGCCAGCTCTTGCGCGAATCGCTCGTGGGACTCAAGGACCTGGACCGCTCGCGTGCGGAGATCCGCAACCGCTTCCGAATCGAGGTTCCGGTGGACGCCGACGATCCGCGGCCGTCGCTGGACAAGCTCACCGCGGACCAGCTGATCCACGCTGCTCAACAAGCACGAGACGCGCAGCACCGATGCGGTGCAGTGGCTGCGCGAAGAGCTCACCGCGATGAAGGAGCACGAGACCGCGGTGGCGCAGGCCATGCGCAAGGCTTTCGTGGAGTTCCTGGACCGGCTCGACCCGGCCGAGCTGGAGGCCCGCTTCGAGCGCGCCGCCCGGCGCGGCAAGTCCAAGGCGGATCGCGCCCAGTACTGGACGCTCTATACCGACTTCTACCGCAACCTCATCGAGATGCCCGAGGACCACCTGCCCCACGTGTTCATCGAGGCCTTCGCCCAGGCCTATCGCGATCTCATCAAGAAGCCGACGTAGCCACCGGGCCCTTCACCCCTTGCCCACTACCGGGCACCGGAGCCGCGGAGGACCATGCCCGGCTTCGCGCCGGTGTGCTTGCCGGCATCGATGACGAGCTGGCCGTTCACGAGCACGTAGTCGATGCCGATGGGTGAAGCCATGGGCTCCTGGTACGTCGCCCTGTCGTCGATGTGGTCGTAGTCGAAAACCGTCACGTCGGCGCGCAGCCCTTCGCGGATGGCTCCGCGGTCGAACAAATGCATGCGCGTCGCCGGCCAGGAGGTCATCTTCCTCACGGCATCCTCGAGCGTCAGCGTATGACGCTTCTTCACGTACTCGGAGATGACGCGCACGGAATTCCCATAGGCGCGCGGGTGCGGCAGCCCGAGGGCATCCATCTCGCCCAGTTTCATGCTCGCGCTGGCGTCGCTGCCGATGCTCATCCACGGGTAGCGCAACGCCGTCTCGATGTCCGGCTCGCTCATCATGAAGTACAGGCCCATCGCGCGATTGGGCCGCGCGCCGAGCACGATGTCCCAGGCGACGTCGGCGGGATCACGCTTCAACTTCTTCCCGATCGCCGCGAGGCTCTGATACCGGTATTGGTCGTACTCCGGCTTGAACGCGTTGGCGAGTACGACGCGATCCCATCCGCCCGAAGCGTGCACGAGATTCGACCAGCCCGGCTGCGAGCCCGCCTTGAGCTCCCGCTTGAGTTGCGCGCGCACCGCGGGGTCTTTCAGCTGGTCCAGCCCCTTCTCGTATCCTTCCGCGAACACATGGTTCGGTACGGTGATGTCGAGACCCGTCCCGCCCGCGGTGTACACGTACATGTCCGCGGCGATGTTGACGCCCCGCGCCCTCGCATCCTCGATGAGCCTGCCCGCCGCGGGCACGAGCTTTCCCCAGCCCGGCGCGTACGCGCCCTTGAAATGGAAGATTTCCACCTGAATGCCCGACTCCTCGCCGATGCGGATAGATTCCGATACGGCGTCGAGCAGCTTCGCGCTCTCGTCGCGCATGTGGCTCGCGTAGATGCCGCCGTACTTCGCCGCAACCCTGGCGAGCTCGACGAGATCCTCGGTGGTCTGGAAGCTGTCCGGCGGATAGATGAGTGCAGTGGCGATGCCCAGCGCGCCGGCGCGCATGGCCTCGTCCACGTGCGCGCGCATGCTGTCGAGCTGCTCGGCCGTCGGCGAGCCCGCGACATCGCCCATCACTTCCACTCGTGCCTGCCCGGCACCGTAATACGTACCGAAATTGAGTGAGATGCCCTGCCGCTCGAGCTTCTCGAAGTACGCCGTGATGCCGGCGGACGGCACCGGGGTGCCGCCTTCTCCCGCGATGACGGTGGTGACGCCCGCACCCAGCTTGTTCTCGGCAAGGCCGTTCACCAGCAGCACTTCGCCGGACTGGTCCATCATGTCGATCCAGCCAGGGCCGACGTAGCGGCCTCTCGCGTCGATCTCGCGCCGGCCCCTGCCCTCCACCCGACCGATCTTCGCGAAGCGGCCGTTGTTGATGGCGACGTCCGCGGCGACCCAGGGATTGCCCTGGCCGTCGAGCACGCGGCCGTTGCGGATGACGATGTCGTAGGCCGGGGGAGTCTCGGCAGGCGACGCTTGGGAGCAGACCGCGAGCGCCGCGGCCGCGAGAAGGATGAAGGCTCTCATCCGGCTAAAACTAGCACGAATGGAGAAAATTTTTCCACATGGAGAACTGACGGCCTCGGTGGCTCAGCCGTGCGCCAGCTCCCACGCGAGCTCGGCGATCGCTTCCACGTTCTGCGCATGGACTTTGGCCTGTGCGCTCACTGCCGTCCCCCGCACCACCCGGCCGCGTATGCCGTGCAGGATGGCCGCCAGCCGGAACATGCAGAACGCCAGGTAGAAGTTGAAGTCGTGCACGCCTTCGCGCCCCGTGCGCGCGCAGTAGGCCCGCACGTATTCCTGCTCGCTCGGAATGTTGAGCTCCGCCGGATCACGACCCGCCAGCCCGGGTACGGCGAGGCTCGGCATGCGGTAAGCCATCAGGTGATACGCGAAATCCGCCAGCGGATCGCCGAGCGTCGACAGCTCCCAGTCCAGGATCGCCAGGACCCGCGGCTGCCCGGGATGGAATATCAGGTTGTCGATGCGGTAATCACCGTGCACCACGGCCGCAGGCTCCTCGCGTGCCGGCATGTGCCGCGGCAACCACTCGATGAGCCTTTCCAGGGCCGGCACCCGCCCTGCCGCATCGTCGCTGGCGTATGTCTTCGACCACCGCTCCACCTGCCGCACGAGATAGCCGCCCGGGCGACCGTAATCTGCGAGCCCGGCCTGCTGAGGATTCACGTTGTGCAGAGTGGCGAGCGCGGCATTCATCGCATCGTAGTACGCCGGGCGCTCGGCACGCGGAATCTGCGGCAGCGCCGGATCCCAGAAGATGCGGCCTTGCACGTGCTCCATCACGTAGAACCACGTGCCGATGACGGATTCGTCGCGGCACAGCGCATACACGCGTGCCACCGGCACCTGCGTGTGTGAGCCAAGTGCGCTGAGCACCTGGTGCTCGCGGTCCACGGCATGAGCCGATGCCATCAGCTGGCCCGGCGGCTTTCGACGCAGGACGTATCGTGCGCCAGGCGTGACGAGCAGATACGTCGGGTTCGACTGTCCGCCCCTGAATTGCCGGATGACGGGCGGGCCTTCGTATCCGCGCACCTGCTCGCGCATGAAGGCGTCGAGTCGCGGCACGTCGAGCTCCATGCCAGGGCGCACCTCGATGGTGGGATCGGAAGCGTCGCTCGTGGTGCTCATGCGGGCGCAGAGTATGCCCGCAGCAGGCCTCTGCGTGCGGCTCGCTGTCAGCACCTCCGGCGAAGCGTCGACGCTCTTGTTCCGCCAAGCGAATCGATGCCGGCCGAGCCCGCAAAGGCGTTGCCCTGCGCCCCAGGGTCCGTCGCGCCCGGTCCCGATCCCGGCTGATTGGACATAAGCTCGATCGGCTGTGGACCGGCCGAGGCGCGCCACCCTGTTTCCATAACGAGAAGCACTACCGTACCGGAACACCCTCAATCGCTACGATCCGCCCCATTTGCCGACGCAACGGGTAGGACCATGGCCCAGCTGACCGAAGAGCAAGCCCGGACCCACATCATCAAGCTGCTGACGGCCATGAGCCAGGCCGGCGGCTCGGATCTCTTCATCTCGAAGGACTTCCCCCCGAGCATGAAGGCGCACGGGACGATGAAGCCCCTGACCACACAGAAGCTCACGGGCGACGTCACGCGCCAGCTGGCGCACGCGCTCATGAACCTGCGCCAGCGCGAGGAGTTCGCCAAGGAGCTCGAGTGCAACTTCGCCATCTCGGTGCCGGGCGTCTCGCGCTTCCGCGTGAACGTGTTCGTGCAGCAGCAGCACGTCGGCATGGTGATCCGCACCATCACCAACGAGATTCCGACGCTCGACAAGCTGGGGCTGCCGGAGACGCTGAAGGACGTAGTGATGACCAAGCGCGGGCTGGTGCTCGTGGTGGGCGCCACGGGCTCGGGCAAATCCACCACGCTCGCCGGCATGATCGATCATCGCAACCGCACTTCCGCCGGGCACATCGTCACGGTGGAAGACCCGGTGGAATTCGTGCACCAGTCGCAGCAATCGCTCATCACGCACCGCGAGGTGGGCATCGACACGCACTCGTGGCACAACGCGCTCAAGAACACGCTGCGCCAGGCTCCGGACGTGATCCTCATCGGCGAGATCCGCGACACCGAGACCATGGAGCACGCCATCACGTTCGCGGAGACCGGTCACCTGTGCCTCGGCACGCTGCACTCCAACAGCGCCAACCAGACGCTGGACCGCATCATCAACTTCTTCTCGGAGGAGCGGCGCAAGCAGCTGCTGATGGACCTTTCCAGCAACCTGAAGGCCATCATCTCGCAGCGCCTGGTGCGCACGGTGGACGGCAAGGGCCGCAAGGCGGCCATCGAGATCCTGATCAACACGCCGATCATCGCGGACAAGCTGCTGAAGGGCGAGTTCCACGAGATCAAGTCGATCATGGCGAAGTCACAGGAGCTCGGCATGCGCACCTTCGACTACTCGCTGTTCGAGCTCTACAACGAGGGGCACATCTCCTACGACGAGGCGATCCGCAACGCGGACTCCGCGAACGAGCTGCGGCTCAACATCAAGCTGAAGGGCAAGGTGCAGGCGAGCGATTCGCTGGCCCTCGAGGCGACGCAGACGAGCAAGGCGGCGGAAGACAAGCCGGACGAGAGCGAGGCGGCGTAGGCGAGGTGGCGCGCCGCGCGATCGCGAGCCATCGGGGGACGCGCGCCGCCGGCGATCAGGCCCTCCGCCACACCGGGCGCGTAAGGCACGTCGGACCGCCTTCCATCTTCGTGCAGACCTCGCTGCCCGGAAACGTGCGCACCCGGCAGCCGGCCGCCTCGAGCGCGGCGACGGTCTTCGGGAATCCTTCGACCATCACGCAATCCCGCGGCGCCACGGCCAGCACGTTGGCGCTGATGCCGCGGCTGCCCTGATACTCATCGAGCGGCGCTTCCACGATGCGGATGCCGCGCGCCTGAAACTCCTCGAACAGCCGTACCGGCATCGAGGGCATCATGCCGAGCACCAGATCCGCATCGAGCAGGCTGACGATGGACATGAGGTGCAGGCAATCCCCTCGTCCGCCCGCGAACGGCAGGTCGAACGGCACCACACGCACCGCGTGAGGCTTCAGCAAGGCGGTGAGTTGCTCGAGCCCCGCGGCATTCGTGCGAAAGCCGCGACCCACGAACAGCGTGCGCTCATCGACCCACAGGCAATCGCCGCCTTCCACGGTGCCGGGCGCTTCGATACGACCCAGAATCGGTACACCCATGCGGTGGTAGGCACGCTCGTGCGCCACCTCTTCGCCGCACCGCAGAGCCTTCCCCATGCGGCACAGGATGGCCCCCGCCTCGCAGACCAGCGAGGTGTCGTGCGTGTAGATGGCATCGGCCAGCGTGGCGAGGTCGGGACCATCGAGGCGCTCCACCTCGACTCCGGAGGCTTCGAGAAGCGCGACCATTGCCTGATGCTGCGAGCGCGCGAGCGGGAGGTCGACCGGGCCGGAGTAGTTCCATTGCGCAGGGTCGGCGTTCGCATTG
>JBGAIL010000248.1:0-5909 GCA_044225565.1 Steroidobacteraceae bacterium
GGCACGAAAGGACCGCCCAGCGGCTGGTACACCTCGTTGTATCCGGGCAGCGTCTCGGCGATGTAGCGGTCGGTCTTGCGATACGAATAAAAGACACCGCCCTGCCAGCCGAGCCTGTGGCCCGCTGCCTCGACCGAGGCGAGCCGCAGTTCCTGGATGAAGGCGTGATCGCTCGTGCCTTCCTCGATGACGTGCGGCAGGATCGGGCCGCCCTCCGGGAAGAAACCATCCTGGTCGAGCGCCGCCGTGGCTTCTTCCACGAAGGCGTTCTTGCGGCGGAATCCGGAAGTGGAAGAGACGATCGTCGCCCAGCCGAGCCCGGCCTCCAGGGTGAGGTTCGAGAGCGACCAGCGCTCGCGCGACGGCTCGTCCACGTCTGCCAGGAGATTCTGCACCAGATCTTCGTCCGGGTTCGAGACGCCACCGGTGATGTCCTGGAAGCCGTCGAGGCGCGTGTCCTGGAACATCACGCTCGGGCGCACGCTCAGCCAGTCGTTGGGAGTCCATTCGAGCGCGGCACGGCCACCGACCGTGCGCTCCGATCCCACGTTTTCCTTCCCGTAGCTCAGCGCATTGAAGCCTCCCGATGCGCCGGGAATGAGCACGCGGCGATCCGAGATCGGCGCGCGACGATCGATGAAGCCATCCCGGTCGCGCGCATAGGCTACGAAGCGGGCCGCGAGCCGGTTCTCCGCGAGGGGCAGATTCAGCATGCCGTTGAAATTGAGCCCCGGGCCGCCGCCGCGCGTGTAGTCACCCGTCGCTTCGAGCGCTGCCTCGAAAGCATTGCTGTCCGGCCGGTTCGGGATGACACGAATGGCGCCGCCCATGGCTCGCGCGCCGTAAAGAGTGCCCTGCGGGCCGCGCAGCACCTCGATGCGGGAGACGTCGAACGTGCGCAGGTCCGTCTGCGTGAACGCCACCGTTCCGAAGGTTGCCGGCAGCGGCGTATCGTCAATGTAGTATGCGACCGTCGCACCACCCGTATTGGCATTGATACCGCGGATGGCGACTTTCTGGCGACCCGGACCGAGCTGGGAGAACGACACGCCCGGTATGGTGCGCGCCAGATCGGCGAAGCCGTCGGCGGAGAGTGCCCGGATGCTGTCCTCGGAGACCGCCGTGACGGCAAGCGGAACGTCCTGCAGATTCTGCAGGCGGCGCTGTGCGGAGACGACCACCTCTGCGAGCGCACCTTCGGAGACGGGCTCGGCCGGTTGCGCGGCAGCGGGCTCGTTCTCTGCTTCAGACGCGCCAGCGTCAGCGAACACCGCGAGCAAGCTACCGATCAGAACACCAATGCCCTTGCGGGCGTTCGATGAGCTCATGCTCCCCCCTTGCGGGAGGAACCTTAGCAACCCTTCGGCAGGCCGCTTAGGCGAGGGACCCGTTTGTTTTGGATATCGGCCGGATTTGTCAGCGGGAGTGCGACCTGCGCCGCGCGCGCAACATGCTCGGCGCCTTGCCGAAGTAGGTGCGGAACGCGGTGGAGAAACTGCTCTGGTGCCGGTAGCCGAGCTCGGCGGAAACGGCAGCGGCGGTGTGGCCATCTTCGAGCATGCGCTTCGCGTGCTGCATGCGAAGGCGCGCGAGGCATTCCCCCACCGATTCGCCGAAGAGAGAGCGGAAACCTTCGGTGAGCCTCGTGCGGCTGAGGCCACTGCTGCGAGCGAGCAACCCGATGGAGACCGGAGCGAGGAACTGCCTTTCCAGCTGCTCACGCGCAGTGTTCAGGGCACGAACCTGTCTCGCGGTCGGGTTGCTGCCGTGCAAGCGGTGGTCCGGCCAGTCGACGAGGTGATCGAGGGCCAGGCACAGAAGGTCCAACACGCGGGCCTCCGCATGCAGGTGTGCCACTCTCGGATCGCAGTCCGGTGCGAGAAGCGCATTGATCGATCGTGCGACCCGGGCAGGAAGCGGCAAGGTCTTGCAATAGAGCTGCGCGTCGCCGCCCAGCACGAAGCGCCGCACCGGTGCAGGCAGATCGGCGGGATCGATGGCGATGAGCTCGGCAAGCGCGGCATGGCGGCACGTGAACGTCAGCGAGTGCTCCCAGACCTCGCGCGGATGGCAATCGAGCTTGCGTAGGCCCGTGGGATGCAGGCTCATCGACAGACTGGGGACGGGCACGAGCTCTTCGGCGCCGTGCGCATAGCGCAGGACGTTTCGCCCCTCGAGGCTGAAATGCAGCTTGAAGAGATCCTGGCCTTCGCAATTGCCGACGATGTCACGGGAAGGGCGGAAGCGCGAATACGCCGCGCGTATCCCGCGCGCAAAACTCAAAAAATCCCGCCGACCCTCGCCGTACCCGTCTTGGAGCGTAAGGCGATCGCCCAACGTCACCCCGAACGGGTTGTCCGCAGCGAAGGCGTCCAAGCGCATCCGCCGCGCGCCTTCGAGCGTCGGAAACTCTGTGAACGCCTGCGACATGGGCTCCCGCATCTCGCGGCAAGCTTACGACGACAGCTGCGGATCGTCACCATCGGAACGCACTGGCCACGCTCGACAAGTGCTCGTGCTCGAGCCGACTATTCGAAACGCACGATGCTCTGGTTCAATGGAAGGGCGTCACGAATCGATTGCGGCGTTTGCATCGCACACGATCCGCCCTCCGTGGCGCATTTGCCCAGCCACTCGAACCGGGCGTGCGCATAGGGCAGCCCTTCGCCCGAGAGGGTCGCCGGAGAATCGGCCAGCTGGAAATGCAGATGGGGCATGATCGAGTTGCCGGTGTTCCCGATCTTCGCGAGCACCTGTCCGCGACGCACCCGGTCACCCGCGCGGACGCGAACGCTGCCGGGCAGCAGATGCGCGTAGACGGCGAACTGCCCGCCCTTCAGCGCAAGGACGACGGAATTTCCGTACACGGTGGCGAGGCTCAGCGCATCGCCCTGAGGCGTCTGGTCCGGAACGTTCTCGGCGATCCCGTCCGTGGCGGCGACCACGGCTGCATCTGCCACGGCTATGGCCTCCTGCCCTTCGGTGAAGTAGCTGCGATTGTCCAGGCGATCACCCAAAAGCTGCCTGCCCTGCTCATCCAGCTTGATGTAGTCGATGGCATACCTCTGGAAGAGGGTCGCACGACCGTCCAGGGAAATCGGCAGGCGGCGATGGCCGGAAGTGTTCGAGGGGCCGTTCTCCACCAGCCAGGGGCCACCGCGCACCGGCGGGCCGATCTGCGGGAGCGGCGCCGTGACGACCGCGACGGGCGCCAGATCGATGGTGCGGATCTCACGTCCGGCGGCTTCGCCGGTCTCCACCGTCAGACGATGCGACAGCGGCCCACGGAGGGCCGCACCTTCCGCGGAAACGATCTCCAGATAGATGAGACCCGCGACTCCCGAGTCCAGCGTGAGCGTCCGCGGCTCTTCCCGTGAGCCGAAGCGCCGGAAGCTGGCCGCCAGCTGCCGCTGGTCGAGAATGTGTCGAATGCCACCGGGGCCGGTCACCTCGAGCCGGCTCACGGTGGTCGGCTGCTCTGCGACGTTGATGACCTCGAGCTCGTAGACGAGATGATCCCGCCCATCGTCGCCGCGAAAGCGGCTCGGCTCGTGAAGCACCCGCGCCGTCAGAGGATCCAGCAGCGCGCGACCCGCAACCGGCAACGCAGCAGCGAGGCATGCGGCCATGCAGAGCGAGGCGCGCAAGCTCACCATTTGTACTTCACCGATCCGAACAGCGTCCGGCCGATGCCGTAGTAGCAACTGTACGCATCGCAGGCACCCACGTATTCCCTGTCGGTGACGTTGTTGAGATTCAACGCGAGCCGATAGCCTTTGCGCTCGTAGCTCACCGCTGCATCCAGCAATTCGTAGGAGGGCACGGTGAACGGCGCCACGCCCGCCGGATAGGCCACTTCGACGGAGCCGACGTAGCGCAGTCCCAACCCGACATCGAGCCCCGCGAGGCTGCCGCCCTGCAACGTGTAGCTCGCCCACAAGGAGGCGAGTCTGGAGGCGTGGTAGTCGGGGATCGAGCCCACCTCGCCCGCCATGCCCACCAGGTTGCTCCTGGTGACCTCGTTGTCGTTCTTCGTGAGCGATCCGAGCAGGCTCAGCCCCCGGATCGGGTTGGCGTTGAACTCCAGCTCCACGCCGCGGGAGCGGATCTCGCCGGTCTGTATCTCGGGGCCGAACGGATCGTCACGCGTGGCGGCGGTCGGCACGTTCTGCTTGCGCAGGTCGAATGCGGCGAGGGTCAGGAAGGTCCTGAACGGCCGCAGGTCGAACTTGAATCCGGCCTCGACCTGTTTGCCCTTCTCGGGCACGAAGGGCTTGCCGTTGATGTCGACGCCGGAGAGCGGGCTGAACGAGGTGGAGTAGCTCGCATAGGGCGCGACGCCGTTCTCGAATGGATAGGCAACCCCGAGCTGATACGTGGTGGCGGCATCGTCCAGGTCCGACGTCGGCGCTCCCGTGAGGACGTTGACGATCTCGCTCCTGGCCCAGTCGTGCCGCAGGGCGGCATGGACCACCAGGTGCGCGCCGATCTTCAGATGGTCCTGGAGATAGAGGCCCACCTGCCGCGACTTGCGATCCGTGACCTGCGAGAAGGCCGGCCGGGTCACGTCCGCCCCGTAGACCGGGTCGAAGAGATCGAAGGTGCCGACCACGCCGGTGCCCCGCTTCACGGTGCCGGTGGCGCGCTGGAAATCCGCGCCGATCAGGATGTGGTGGTCGAAGCCGCCGGCGGTCCATCGAGTCTGGATCTGGTTGTCGACCGAGAACGAGTCCATGGCCTCGGCGTCGGTGAGGGAGTAGCGGTCGATGGTCGCCATGTCGTCGAGATGGAGGCCGAAGGAGTACACGACGTCGTAATCGAGCTCCAGCCG
The DNA here is from genome assembly GCA_044225565.1 of Steroidobacteraceae bacterium. Taxonomy (GTDB): domain Bacteria; phylum Pseudomonadota; class Gammaproteobacteria; order Steroidobacterales; family Steroidobacteraceae; genus CAVXAE01. Next base: position 4,832 of record JBGAIL010000248.1, read on the forward strand.
GCCGTAGCGCGCGTTCTGCAGGAAGGCGGTGGAGTCGCCGAGCTTGTATTCCAGAAGATAGCCCACGGAGGACTGGGTCTTGTCGAAGCGGTCGAAGCCCGGCTCTCCCGTGTAGCGATCGAACGGGATGTCCCCGTTCGGATTCGGCAGGACCGTGCCCTCGAAGGGCAGGAACTGCGGGGAGGCCGTGTTCCAGCTCTTCTGGAAAGTCGACAGCACGGTCAGCGACAGCCGCTCCGAGGGATTCCAGGCGAAGGCGGGCGCGACATAGACGCGCCGGTCCTGCGTATGGTCCACCTGCGTCTCGGCATCGCGGCCCAGGGCGGTGAAGCGATAGAGCAAGCTGCCATCGGCGCGGATCGGGCCGCCGAAATCCATCACGCCCTGAATGCGGTCATGGCTGCCGAGGACGAGGCCCACCTCGTGCATCGGCGCCTCGGTCGGCCGCTTCGTGACCAGGTTGACCACGCCTCCCGGCGAGCTCTGGCCATACAGCACGGACGCAGGCCCACGCATCACCTCGACGCGCTCGAGCCCGTAAGGGTCCATTTCCCAGAAGCCGTAGAGCGTCAGCGCGGGCAGGCGCAGGCCATCCCTGAAGACGCCGGAGCGGCCGGATTCCTGGAAGCCGCGAATGGAAAAGTCGTCGCGCCGGGTATCCAGATAAGCGTTGGCGCGCACGCCTGCGGTGTACTGCAGCACGTCCATGACGGTCTGCGACATCGTCGCCTCGATGCGGGCGCCGGAGATGATGGAGATGGATTGCGGCGTCTCGAGGACCGGCGCGTCGATCTTGCCGACGGACTGCAGGCGTTTGAGTCCCCTGACGACGATCTCATCGATGCCGCCAGCGTCCGTCGACTCACCGCCCGCTTGCGCATTCCCCGTGCGGGATTCCGCACGGCTCTGCGCTTCGGTCGCGCCAGCTACCAGTTGCGAGAGCTGCATCTCGCGAGCGAAATTCTGTGAGCGACCCTCGAGCTCTTCCGTTCTGCGATCCGGCGCCGCGGCTAGCGGCACGATCGTCACGGTGTGATCATCGAGGCGACGATAGGTGAGACCCGTCCCTTCCAGCAGC
>JBGAIL010000249.1:0-5887 GCA_044225565.1 Steroidobacteraceae bacterium
ACCTCGACGGGACCGTAGTCGAGCTGGCGGGCGAGCCCCGTGTTGCCGTAGCCGGCACGATAGCCCGTGGCGAACTGCACGTAGGTCGTCACGTCGTTCGAGATGTCGAAGTTGAGCGCGACTCGCGGGTCGAAATGAGTCTCGTCCGCCGTGAACGGCGTGTTGAACGGCCCGAAGCTGCTGCCGTCGACGCCGCCCGTGTCGTAATTCTCCTCGAACTGCGACTGCGTGGCGGTCTTGCTGTTGCTGAGGCGGCCGCCCACTGCAAGATGCAGACGGGGCGTGATGTCGTAGGTCAGGTTGGCGAACGCGCCCAGGTTCTCGATCTGCTCGAGCGTGGTGTCCCAGTAGATGACGTAGTACGGAAGCGTCGTGAGGTTTCCGTCGGGGAGATCGCCCCCGAAATACGCCGGCGCCCAGGCGTCCGTGGCGCGATAGAGCAGGTCCAGCACACGACGCTCCTTCATGTAGCTGGCGCCGGCCACCCAGTTGAACCGCCCGTCGTACTTGGAAGTGATGCGCAGCTCGGCGTAGTTCGTCTCCGGGCCGCCGTCCCATGCGGAGGAGATCAGCGGGAACGCCGACTTGTCCTCGTCGAAGAGCGTCTCGACCTGGTGCTCGTAATGGGTGTAGATCAGCGAGACGTCGTGGCTCGCCATGGCGTAGTCGGCGCGCAGCGTGCCGTACCAGAGCTTGTGCTCCGTCAGCTCCCGCAGATCGCTGAAGAACGTGCCACCGTTGAGCCCCACGTCCTGGATGTAGTCGTAGCCGGCGAGGCTGCCGCCGAGCGACTCGAGCGCCGCCTTGTTCCCGGCGTAGATGTCGACCCAGTACTGGCCGGCGTTGGCAGGGTCCTCGAAGTCGGCCCGGACGGGCAGGTTGTTCGATGCGCCGTATTTCTGGTTCTCGTAGTTGAAAGTGGCATCGAAGCGCAGGGCATCCGTGGCCTGCCAGCGCGCCGCGACGCGGCCGCCGATGTGATCTTCCGTCGAGCCGCCGCCGCCGCCGCCTGCGTTGCGCAGCGCGCCGTCGCTGTTCGCGACGTACGCAGTGGTCCGCAGCGCGAACGTGTCGGAGATCGGCAGGTTCATCATGCCGCGCATCAGCAGGGTATTGAACCGGCTGTAATCCATCATGGCCTCCGCCTCGAACTCGTCGAGCCGCGGCTTGCGGGTGATGATGTTGAAGGTGCCCGCGGTCGAGTTGCTTCCGGTCAACGTGCCCTGGGGGCCCCGCAGCACTTCGACGCGCTCGATGTCGAACAGCCGCGAGGCGAGCAGGAATCCGTTGTAGGTGGCGATGAGCGTGGCATCGTCGATTGTGACGCTCGCCGTCTGGAACAGGCCGCCGATGTTGCCGTGGATGCCGCGGATGGACACGGTCTTGAGGAAATCGCTGGTCTCGCCGTACTGCACTCCCGGCGTCATCAGCAGGATATCCTCGAACGTCTGTACGCGGAACTTCTCCAGATCCTCGCCCGAGTACGCCGTCATGCTGATCGGGACGTCCTTGATGGACTGCGCACGCTTCTGCGCCGTCACGATCACCTCTTCCAGCTCCAGGGCTCCGGCATGCGCGGCGGTGGCCGGAGCCGGATCGCCGGCCGAAGCCGCATCGCTCGTCGCCTGCGCGAGAGCGATGCGCACCGGAACGAACGCATCCCGGCTCCCGGCCTGCTCGCCGGAGAGGAAACCGGCGGCCGCGGTGGGGAGGAGCTGGAGGTCCTTCGGGTCGAGGACCGCGATGGTGCGATCGTTGACGACGCGGTAGCTCAGGCCCCTGGGAGCGAGCAGCGTCTCGAGCGCCGCCGCCGCCGAGTGCTTCCCGCTCAGCGGGCCGACGAGCATCCCGCCGTCGATCGTGTCGCTGAAGCAGGCGATCTGCAGGCCGGTCTGCGCGGCGAATTCCTTGAGCGCGGCGTCGAGCGTCTGCTTCGGAATGTCGAGGTCGTACCGTTTGGCAGCGGCTGCGCTTTCGGAAGCCGAGGTGAGGCTCACGAGACCCGAGAACGCGATCGCCAGTGCAATCGTCATGCGCATCATTGCTCTCCCCGCCCGCCGTAGGAATGGATGTGTGGGCGCGGTTAAGACCGAACGATGCCGCATTCTTGTCCCCCCTCGATCGAAAAAAATCTTTCGCCTGTGGCGTCCGCGCGTCAGTTATGGCGCGCGATGCGAGGACAGCGTGATGTCTCCGTCGCCGCGACGAGTGACCTTGACGAGCGCGACGGTCTGGATGAAAGCGATGAAGGATTCCGGATCCGACGCAGAGAACACGCCGCTCACACGGCGGCCGGCGAGCGCCGCGTCGGTTACGTGCAGCTGCACGCGGTTGTATCTGTTGAACTCGTCGATGATCCGGCTGATGGAATCGTTGTGGAAGATCAGCCGGCCTTCGGCCCAGGCCAGCTCACGAGCCGTGTCGACACGGCGTACGGGCTCCGTGTGGCCTGTGCGCTCGACGAGCATCTGCTCTCCCGCAGCGAGCACCGACTCGTCCTCGAGGGCTCGTACTGCGACCTTGCCTTCCGATACGGTGACCACCACCCCTTGCGTCGCGCGCTCCACTCCGAAGGCGGTGCCTATCGCGCGAACGGTCGTGCCATCCGCCTGCACCGTGAACGGGCGGCCGGGGCTCTTGGCGACGTGGAATACCGCACGGCCGCGGTCGAGGTCCACACGCCGATCCCGATCCGTGAACCTGACGCGGAGCAGCGTCTTTGGATCCACCTGCACCACGCTGCCGTCGCTCAGCACGATCTCGCGCCGCTCGCCTCGTTCCGTATCGATGACCTGATCGCGGGCGCGCTGGATGAAAACGGTAGCGGCCACCATGACTGCGGCGACCGATGCCGCGAAGGCGAAACGCCAGGCCACGCTCCTGCCACGAGTAGCAGCCTCGCGCTCACGACCGACACCGTCGACGGCAAGAGGAATGACGTTGGACTCTCCGTCGGGCTCCCGGTCGGGAATGGCGGTCGAGAGGCTCGCCCAGCGCTGGAACTGCTCGAGCGCGCCGTGCACCTGCGCGATTCGCAGCATCTCCGCCACGTGCGTCGGCGAATCCCGCAGCCAGTCGACGTACTGCTCACGGACGGCACGTGGCAGATCGTCCTCCTGCAGGCGCACGAACCATTCGGCCGCCTCCGTGCTCGCCATCCTGCGCCGCTCAGTCGCGTCCATGTCGCCTCGCTCCCCGCTCTCCCGGATCCAGCTCGTGTCGCAATTTCTGGTAGCTCTTCACGAAGTTCCTGCGCACGCTGCGCAGGGTGTCCCCCAGCCGCTCGGCGATCTGGGCATAGTTCAGCCCCTCGTAGAAGAAGAGCCGCATGATCTCCCGCTGCCGGGGCGTCAGCGCGTTGAGCGCGTCCTCCACCTGCGACTGGGACTCGATGCGCAGGAGATCCGCTTCCGGCTGCTCCGCCCCGACCAGCGCCGTGAGCCATTTCGAGTCGTGGGGACGCCGCTGCCGGGCACGGATGGACCATTCGGCGGCGACGTTGCTGGCCATCTTGAAGAGATAGGCCTGGGGATGCTCCACCAGCTCCCCCTTGTCGTAGCGCAGGAGACGCAGGAACACCTCCTGGGCGACGTCGTCGACCTCCGAGGCGGCGATGCCCACCCTGCCCAGCAGGAATTTGCGCAAGGGCAGGCGCCACTGGCGGAACCAGTCGGAAACCCGGCCCTTGGCGCGATCGTTCGTCATGCGCTACCAAGACCGGGCGAGGCGGTGATTTTGCCCCCCATCTTCTTCTCCCCGGCCGGGTCGGGATGACGTGCCGATCGAGCATACCAGCCATCCCTGCGGTGCCCGCCCGCCCTCTCGACGGGGTTTGCGCATCCACCGGAGGCGGGCGTAGGCTCCCAGCGGGCCCGGTCCTCGACGGTCGCCGCCCCGCGTTCCATCCCTAGAACTCTAACGATACTGGAGCGAAGAACCGCCATGAACCCGAAATATCTCCTGCTGAGCGCCCTCCTCGGGGGCCTCGTCCTCTTCGTCTGGGGCGCCGTCTACCACGCGGTCATCGGCATCGACAGTCACACGATGAAGGAATTCCGCGACTCGGATGCGGTATCCGGGTTCGTGCGCGGACACGCCGACGGCAACGGCATGTACTACACGAAGGACGGCGTGCTCGCCGCCATCAGCGTGACGGGAGGCGTGAGCGACAAGAGCCAGGACATGGGGCCGGCGCTCGGCAAGCAGTTCGTGATCAACGTCGTGATCGCCGGGTTGCTCGCGTGGCTGCTCACCTTCACGGGCATCCGCACGCCGCTCTGCACGGCGGGCCTGTTCGGCCTTGCAGGCGTGGCGGCGGGCATCAGCGCGTGGATCTCGGCATGGGTCTGGTACAACCACTCCATGGCGTTCGCGCTCGCCGCGGTGGCGGACCTTGCCGTGGGTTTCCTGCTCGCGGGCCTGGTGATCGGATGGGTGAGAGGAAAGCTCGCGCCGCCGGCTCTGCCGGGGTGAGAGGCTGGATGCCGCGATCGAGCCCGAGGCTTCAGGACCGGAAGAGGAAGATCAGGCGAGACAGCCCAGCGCCGCCGGCACGTGCCGGCGCATCACTGCGTTCTGCGCATCCCACTGCTGTTTGGGATCGAGTTGCTCGAGGAAGTGCGTCTCGCCGCCGACCAGCACCGCGATCGGAACGCCGTCGCGATAGAGCACGCGATTGCCGGTGAGCGCGGGCAGACGCGAGCCGGGCGTGAGCAGGCCGACGAGATTGAGCGGGTCCGCGCCGCAGAGCGCAACGTCCAGCCCGTCGCAGGGCTTGCGGCGCACGTCGCGCATCAACGCGATGGCATCGGGCGTCGCGAACTGCTCTCCCGAGAAGCCGGCGACGAAGCGGCCGCCGCGAATCTCGCCGCGAGCCTCGAGTCGGCGACAGCACATGAGGATCTCGCGCCACGGCGGCAGCCAGCTCGCCTCGGCCGCGATGAGTCGCCACAGCACCACGCCCCAGCGGCGCAGCAACGTGCGCACCACATGCTCGACCGCTTCGTCGCTGTCACGGCGTGCCGCGGCGGAGAGACCGGCCGCGGCGCGCAAGAGCTTCGGGCGACGTACCAAAGCCCAGCGTCCCGCATCGGCCATGCCGAACAGCGCGACGCGCCGGCGGCGACCGGACGCATGCGAGGACACCCTTCGATCCGAAGGCACGAGCAGCGCTCGCAGGCCACCGAAGCTGTCCGAGTTCACCCACCCCATGGCGACCAGCTCCGCGAGTGCCTCTTCCGCCTGCGCGGGAAGCAGATGCAACCCCTCGACGATCTCGTCGAAGAACGAGGCGCCGTGCGCCCGGATGAATTCCGAGACGTCGCGCGCCACTGCGGTGAGCTGGGTGGCATCCGGCTCTTCGGCAAACCCGGACCACGATTTCACGTTGCGCCGCGCCAGCAGCGTGATGGGCGTGGATCGCACCGGTGCCGCACCGCGCGCGCCAGCTCCCGTTGCGCGATCCGGATCCAGCTTCCGCGTCGCAAGCCGGCTCCACACGAAACGGCCGGCGAGGCAATGCTCGTCCAGCCACGCAGGCTCGTACTCCGCGATGCGCGCCGGAAGAATCTCGGTTTCCCAGGCGCTCGCCGGCGCTTCGAAGCCTTCGAGCTGGTCCAGCACGGCCGCTACCGCATCGGGCCCCTGCATGCGCGAGCCCGGCGTCACGCGCTGCCATTCGAACAGGAAGCGCAGGAAATCCCGCGCCGTCGCCGGCTCGATTTCGGAACGCAGGCGCTTGACGGTGTAGCGGTGGATGCGGGCGAGCAGCCGGCGCTCGCACCATTCCTCTTCGCGCGCGCCGGGCGAGAAACGGCCCCGCATCGCGAAGCCTTCCGCCTGGAGCGCGATCATCGCCGCATCCACCTTCGACGACGGCAGGCCGAGC
>JBGAIL010000250.1:0-5807 GCA_044225565.1 Steroidobacteraceae bacterium
CGCGCGGATCCGCGACGCCCTCACCGAAGATGTTGAACGGCACGCAGCCGCTGCCTGCTCCGGGAGTGAACGTGACGGCGTCCGGGAAGCTCGAGGGATCGAGGTTCGAGCGGCAGGTCGGCTGCCCGGTGGACGGATCGATCACTGCGTCCGTCGCTGCGTAATACCGGTCCTGCAGGCGCTCACCGAATATCGAGCGCGTCTTCGTGCGCCCCTGCACGTATGAAGCCTCGTATGAGACCCAGTCCCGGAGAGTGCCGCGCAACCCCACCACAGCGCGCATCGTACGCTGCTCGTAATGGGGCTCGTTCACCCCGTAGTCCATGTTGTCGCGCTCCACCAGCACGAGCCCGCCGGGAGCCACGGCACGGATGACGTCCGGGATGAAAGCATTGTCGGGCTGGATGAAATCGCCGGCCTGGTAGGTGGGGAACGCGGAGCCGACCGCATCGTTCGCGGCGTACTTGAGCTCGATGAACGGCTCGACCGCGGGGCTCACTTCGAAGTGCGAGATGAGGTTGACCACGTGGCGCTTCGCCTCGGTGCGCACCATGGAGGGATAGTCGTAGGCGCCCTGCAGCGAGCCGTTGCCGCCCACCGAGAGGAAGTTCGGCAGGATGAGGCCGGGGTCGACCACCTCGCCCCTGCCGTTGAATTCCGGCACGTAGTCGAACTCGTACTCGCCGGTGTCCGGGTTGAGGAAGCCGATGTCGTAGGCGCCGGAATTCGAGCCGTAGGGGATACGGATGTTGGCCTGCGGAATGTTGTCCGGAATCGACGGATCGTCCGGGAAATCCGGGTCGGCCGGGTTCGCGGTGAGATAGACGATGTTCTCCGGGCGGTAGCGGTAACGCTCGCGGGCCCGCAGGCCATCGTCGTTGTCGAACTCGTAGGCGAGCGCGACGTTGCCGCGGCCCTCCGCGAAATTCCTGCCGCCCACCACGGACAGATACTGTGTCTTGCCGTCGCCGCGTTGCGAGATGCCCACCTGGGGCCGCACCGAGAGCCCTTCGAAATCCTTCTTCATGATGAAGTTGACGACGCCGGACACCGCGTCCGCGCCATACACGGCGGAAGCACCGCCGCTGATCACGTCCACACGCTCGATGAGGTCGGTCGGAATGCTGTTGACGTCGACCGCCGAAGTGCCGGCCACGGCCGGCACGTGGCGGCGCCCGTCGACGAGCACCAGCGTTCGGTTCTCGCCCAGGTTGCGGAGGTTCAGCGTGTTGACGCCGGTCTGGGTGTCCGCCGGCGGGATGGGATTGCCGCCCGGCTGGTTGGTCCTGGATGCGGTCAGCGCCGGAATGTCGGCGAGGAATTCGACGATGCGCACCTTGCCGGAGGCCTCTATGTCCTCGGCGGAGGAGGTGACGATCGGCGAAGGCAGCTCGCTCTCCGGCCGCGCGATGCGCGAGCCGGTGACGACCACCTCTTGCACGGCCGACTCTTCCTGGGCGCCCGCGGGCGCGCCCGCCGCGGTGATGCTCAACGAAAACAGGATGGCGGCACCGACATCGCCCTGGGTACGCATGGTGACCGGGCCCTCCGGCAGCGTTGGTTTATCGTTATACCTAAATTAAGAGCGCGCGGGCGCACTTGTCAAGCGGACGGGCGACGTCCGCGGACAGGAGGGCTCGTGTGATGCCGGCGAACCGGCCCCCGCGCAGAAGCGGCTCAGCTGCGCCGCCAGGTGGTGATGCCACCCGGCTTGTCCTCGAGGATCACGCCGGCCGTGGCCAGCTCATTGCGGATGCGGTCGGACTCGGCCCAGTTCTTCGCCTTGCGGGCCGCGAGCCGCGCCTGGATGCGCTGCTCGATCTCGGCATCCCCGATCGAAGAGGCCGCATGCTTCGAGCGGCGAAACCATTCGGCGGGGTCGAGCTGCGCGAGCCCGAGCACGCCTGCCAATGCGCGCAGCTCATCCGCCAGGCGCGCGATGCGTGCCGCGTCAGCGGCACCGGCCTGAGCAGCGGCAGGCGACGCCGCGCGGGCCGAATTGATCTCCCGCGTCAGCGTCTGCAGGATGGCGAGCGCCTCGGGCGTGTTGAAATCGTCGTCCATCGCTCCGATGAAGCGCGCGGTGTGCTCCGTGCGCTGCTCAGGGGTTGCAGGTTGCGATGGCACGTCGCGCAGCGCGGTATAAATGCGGTTCAGCGCCGCATCGGCATGGTCCAGCTGGTCCAGCGAGTAGTTCAGCGGCCCGCGGTAGTGGCTGGACAGCACGAAATAGCGGATCACCTCCGGAGCGCGCACCGCCTTCAGCGCCTCGCGGATGGTGAAGAAGTTGCCGAGCGACTTCGACATCTTCTCGTCGTCGATGTTGAGGAAGCCGTTGTGCATCCACAGGTGCGCGAACTCCTCGCCGCTCGCGGCGCAGGACTGCGCGATCTCGTTCTCGTGGTGCGGGAACTTCAGGTCGAGCCCGCCGCCGTGGATGTCGAAGCGGGCGCCGAGCAGCTGCTCCGCCATCACGGAGCACTCGATGTGCCAGCCGGGCCGGCCCGGCCCCCAGGGCGAAGGCCACGAGGGCTCGCCCGGCTTCGCACGCTTCCACAGCACGAAATCGAGCGGATCCCGCTTGGTCTCATCGACGTCCACGCGTGCGCCGGCTCGCAGGTCGCTCAGGCGCTTGCCGGAAAGCCGGCCGTAACTGGCGAACTTCGCGACGGAGTACATGACGTCGCCCGCACCACCTTCGCCGGCGACGTAGGCATAGCCCTTCTCGATGAGCCGCTGGATCATCGCGATCATGCCGGGTACGTACTGGGTGGCGCGCGGCTCGTGGTCCGGCCGCAGGATGCCGAGCGCGTCGTAATCCGCATGCATCTGCTCGATGTAGTACGCGGTGAACGCCCCGATGTCCTTCCCCTGCTCCGCCGCGCGCTTGATGATCTTGTCGTCGATGTCCGTGATGTTGCGCACGAAGGTCACTTCGAGGCCGCGCCAGCCGAGGTAGCGGCGCACCATGTCGAAGGCGATCTTCGAGCGCGCATGCCCCATGTGGCACAGGTCGTACACCGTGTCGCCGCACACGTACATGCCTACCCTGCCGGCCACGAGGGGCTTCAGCTCTTCCTTCTCTCCGGTGAGGGAGTTGTGGATGCGGATCATGCTTCTCCGGTCTCTAGGCGAATCTGGCGAGCCGCTCGCGGGCCTGCCCAGGCGGCATCGCCTTGAGCAGGGGCGCGAGCTCCGGCCCGTGCGAGCGGCCCGTGAGCGCGAGTCGCAGGGGCTTGAAGAGGTCCGCTCCCTTGCGACCGGTGGCCGTCTTGATGGCGGACACGATGGCGGCGAGATCGTTGCCGCTGGCTGCCGCCGCATCGCTACCCGCGGTGAAATACGCAGCGCCGGCGCTGCGCACCAGTTGCTCGTCCGCGGAATCGAGCGCCGGCGGCGCTCCGAAGACGATGCCGGCCCAGGCCTTCGCCTCGGAAGGCAGCACGATGTTGGGCAGCACTGCCTCGATGAACGCGCGGACCGAGGATTCCTCGAGCCCGGGAGGCAAGGCACCGGCGAGCCATTCGTGAGCCTCCTCCGGCGACAGATGATGCGCTGCCTGCTTCTGCCAGACATCGAGCTGCTGCTCGTCGAAACGCGAAGGCGCGCGCCCCAGGTGGCGGACGTCGAACGCCCGCGCCATCGCCTCGAGGTCGAGCAACCCGTGCTCGGAGGATGAGTGGCCGAGGCGGAACAGGTGATTGACCATCGCCTTCGGCAGGTAGCCGCGCTCGCGATATTCCCTGACGCTGGTCGCGCCGTGGCGTTTGGAGAGCGGCGAGCCGTCGCTGCCGACGATGAGCGACACGTGCCCATAGCGTGGCGCACTCAGCCCGAGCGCTTCCAGGATCATCAGCTGACGCGGCGTATTGGTGAGATGGTCTTCGCCGCGCAACACGTGCGTGACGCCCATCTCCGCATCATCGACGGCGTTGCAGAAGAAGAATGCCGGCGTGCCGTCGCTGCGGCGCACGACGAAGTCGCCGATGTCGTCGGTAAGGAAGCTCTGCGGGCCATGCACGAAGTCTTCGAACTCGATGCGACGGCCCGCGCCTACGTGGAAGCGCCAGCTCGCAACCGCTCCCGCCGCCCGCTTCGCCTCGCGCTGCGCTTCGCTCAGATCGCGGCAGGTGCCCGCGTACCGGGGCGGCCTGCCGGCAGCCACCTGCGTCTTGCGCGCCACTTCGAGCTCGAGCGGCGTGCAATAGCAGGGATACGTACGTCCCGCCCGTTCCAGAGCGATGAAATGCCGCTCGTAACGCTTCGCCCGTTCCGACTGGAGATAGGGGCCGCGATCGTCGTCTTTGTCCGGGCCTGCGTCCCACTCGATGCCCAGCCAGCGCAGGTCGTCCATGAGCTGCCGGACGAGCTCCATCCGGCTGCGTGCCAGGTCCGTATCCTCGATGCGCAGCAGGAAGCGGCCGCCCGAATGCCTCGCCAGCAGCAGGCTGAACAGCGCCGTGCGGGCGTTACCCAGGTGCAGATCGCCCGTGGGACTCGGGGCGAAGCGCGCAATTGCGGGGGAATCGGCCATCGCGGCATGTTACGGTATGCCGCCCGGGATCAGATAGGGTGCGCGGATGATCGGAAAATCGACGTTCTGGACGGTCCTGCTGCTGGCTGCCGCGCCGCTGGGCGCCGCGCCGCTCGTGGGCGTCACCACCAACATGGGCGAGTTCGTCATCGAGCTCAACCCGCAGCGCGCGCCGCTCACGGTGGAGAACTTCCTGAGGTACGTGAACGAAGGTTTCTACAACGGCACGCTGTTCCATCGCGTCGTCGCCAACTTCGTCGTGCAGGGCGGCGGCTATGCGGCGGCGGACAAGAAGCTCAAGAAGCCGCACGACTCCATTGCGAACGAATCCGGCAGCGGCCTGCAGAACTTGCGGGGCACCGTGGGCCTCGCGCGGGCCGAAGGCGCGCATTCCGGCAACTCGCAGTTCTATGTGAATCTCGCCGACAACCCCGACCTCGACCCGGTGCCGACCCGCTGGGGTTACGCGGTGTTCGGCAAAGTGGTGCAGGGCATGGACGTGCTGGAGCGCATCGGTGTGATGCCCACGGGAGCCAGCGGCCCGTTCAAGAGCGAAGCGCCGCTGCAACAGGTGGTCATCGAGAAGGTGGTCGTACTGTCCGGCGCGGCGAATGTAGCGCCGGCACCTGCACCTGCCGACGCGAAGCCCGTATCGCCTGCCGCCGCGCCCGCGGACTCTACCGCGTCGCCACCAGCGGAATCGGCACCCCCTCCCTCGCCAGCCGAGGCGCCACCGCCGGCGCAGTGATCGATGGCGCGGCTGTTCGTCTCGGACCTGCACCTCGACTCAGCGGCGCCGGACGCCAACCGACAGTTCCTCGAGTTCCTGCGCACGTACGCGGCGGGCGCCGAAGCGCTCTACATCCTGGGCGACATGTTCGAATCGTGGATCGGTGACGATGAGACCGATGCCGAGAAGCTGCGCGTGTGCTCAGGACTGCGCGCGCTCACTGAGAGCGGCGTCCCCTGCTTCGTGCTGCATGGCAACCGTGACTTCCTGCTCGGCAGCGGCTTCAGCGCGAGCACCGGCGCCCAACTGCTGCCCGATCCCGTGGTGGCGGAACTCGACGGTGAGCGGGTGCTGATCACACACGGTGATGCCTTGTGCACGGACGACCACTCGTATCAGGAATTGAGGACGGTGGTTCGTGACGAGGGCTGGCAGAAGCGGTTTCTCTCCTTGCCCCTCGACGTGCGCGAGCAATTCGCCAATCGCGCGCGTGCAGGAAGCAAGGCGCACACGGCCCGCACGCAACCGATGATCATGGACGTG
>JBGAIL010000251.1:0-5876 GCA_044225565.1 Steroidobacteraceae bacterium
ACCGAGCCGAAGTCCGCCGTGCGGTGCAGAAACTCCGCCGCCCGCCAGGTGGCGGCCTTCAGGATCTCCGGATTGGAAAGGCCGGCCTTGCTCAGCTCCAGGAACTCGTCGTGATAGCCGCTTCCCGGGAAGCTGTAGCTGTCGGACACGTCCGTGCCGACCAGAATGCGCACGCCCGCCTGCTGCGCCTTGCCGACGAGCCGTACTCCGAGCTCGTAGAACTCCATGTACGCCTGCTTCTCCGCGGGCGCCTTCGCGAATCGCTCCTGGTAGCGGCCCGCATCGGCGCGCCAGTCCGCGAGCAGTCGCGGCGGCACCGAGGCGAGCCGCGCGTCATCCAGATACGCGGGGTCGGCGGCAAACGCTTCGAACTTGCGCGTGATGAGCGTAGGAACGTAGTACGCGCCGCTCTGCGCCATGCGCTTGATCACCTTCGCGCACCGCTTCTCGTCATAACTCGCGAGGATGGGCTGGTAGTACGCGCCCATCCGCACAGCCTCCGCACCGGGCTTCTGCTCGGCCCATGCGGCATAACGCTCGCGCACGCCGTCGGTGTACGGGCTGCAATCGAACGCCGGATGCTTTGCGTGATCGATGGTTCGCTGGCCGGCGTCCAGCGCCTCCATCGTGGACACCGAGAGCGGCACGTGCCCACCCAGCGGCAGGCCGGCCTTCTTCGCTTCGCGCGCCATGGCGAAGTACGCCTCGCGGGTCATCGAATCGTAGGGCTTGATGAAATCCACGCCGCGCTTGCGCAGCTCGTGCACGAGCCGCGTCGCCTGCTGTGCATCGGCGGGAGCGGCCCAGTCCGGCATGCCAGGCTCGCGGTCCTGGGGGCCGAGGATGACCGCGCTGCCGATGGCGACGAGCCGCGGGCCGGCGAGCTTCCCGGCCTCGACCTCGGACTGCATGGCGCGCATGAAGCGGATGCTGTCCTCGCACCCTTCCGTCCAGCAGTCGCCGGCCATGTCCCTCACGGCCGTGACGCCCGACGCGAGCATCATGGGCATCAGCCATTGCCGCGCGTGGTCGGGCGCATTCACGTGCGCGTGCATGTCCCAGAACCCGGGCGAGAGATATGTCCCGCCGGCATCGACGATTCGCGCGCCCGTGGGCCGCAAGCGGCCGGCAGCGGCGATTCTCACGATGCGCTCACCTTCGATCTGCACATCCGAGGGGGGCAGCACCCGTCCCGCCTTCACATCGACGATGCGGGTGCCGGACAGGACGAGCGTGGCGGCCGAAGCGCGCGGGCTCCATGACGCCAGGGACGAAAGGACCAGAAGGACGGTCAGGATGCCGAAGCCGGCGCGACGCATCGTTAAAACCCCGCGGTCGTGATAAAGACGGGGCGCCAGTCTGCTACCGCCGGGCGCCGGGCGTCATCCGATACGGCGAGCGGCCGCAGCAAGGACCATCTGCAGCGGGCCACTCGCCCGGCAGTTTCGCCGCGGCGGCCGGTTGGCAATGGCGGCGGCGACGGCTATCTTGCGCCCCGTATGTTCAAGGTGCGCCCCAACCTCGCCCTGGATTCCTTCGACCTGCAGATCCTCTCCGTGCTGCGCACCAACGGGCGCATGACGAAAGTGAAGCTCGCGGAGCTCATCGGGCTCTCGCCCACACCCTGTGGCGCGCGCATCGAGCGGCTCGAGAAGGCGGGGTTCATCCTCGGCTATCACGCCGACGTCGACATCATGAAGCTGGCGCAGCTCACACGCTTCCGCGTCACGCTGGCCATGCGCAACTGGAGCACCCCGAAGGTGAAGCGGCTCGAGGCCGCCATCGCGAAGATCCCGAACATCATCGAGTGCGAGGCGGTGCTCGGCGACATCGACTACATCCTCACCGTGGTGGCGGCGAGCATCAGCCACTACCAGGAGATCATCGGCACGCTGGTGGCCTCCTTCCCGGACGAGATCGACTACACGACCTATCCAGCCTCGAAGCTGCTCAAGCGCGAGAACGAGCTCTCCCTGCTCAAGCTCTCCAGCGAGGAATCGCCGGGCTGAGTTCATCGGCAAGAAGCCGCCTGGCGGCGCTTTCTGCGGACATTGGCTTCGTTGCCGGCGGGCAAAGGCGCGGCTTTGCCCGCCCGCGGAAAACTACTTGTCCGCGGCGACTTTTCTGAAGTCCGCGGGCACTTCGAAGGCGGCCGGCGCCACCGGATCGGTGCTCGCCGACACCAGCTCCGAACGCACGGTGAGCAACGGCACGAGACCATTCACGGTGGTGGGCGCCTGGCCGGCCGGGGGCTCGGCGGACTTGTTCCGGTTGAGCAGCGAGCCTGCGATGCGGGCGGCGATGCCACCTTCGGCCGCGCCACCGGACTGCGGCGTGGGCGCGCTGCTCTTGCACTGGGGCCCGCCCACGGCGAGCGCGAAGCTGCTGCGCACCGGATAGCCCTTGATATCCTGCATCTTCGTCGCGATCTGCGACCACACACCCTTGTATCGACCGAACATCGCTTCCGCACGCTGCACTCCTGCCTGCGCCGTGCCGCTGCCGAAGCCCATCTGCTGGGCATAGGCCGCGTAGAACTGGTGCGCATCCTCGCCGCCTTTGAACGCGGGCGAAACCCACTGATCCAGCAGCAGCGAGAACTCGCACACGGAGCCCGTCTTCGGGTCGCGGCAGGCCTGGCTCGCCGTCACCATGACGCGCTCGGCGTCGAAGCCCGCGACGCTCGCCTTCTCGCCAGTGCGCTTCACATCCGCCTTCGGATCGGTCCATTCGCACTGGGACTCGTCGACGCCGCCCGCGGGTGGCTGCGCCTTGGCGGACTGCTCCATCGCCTGCCTGAGCCGGTCACGGCGTACGGCGAGGCTCTCCTGCGAGTATTCCTTTTTCTTGAGCCTCAGCTCGTACACCTTGTCCTCGTCGAGACGCACCACTTCCGCCGTGGGGCCGAGGCCACGCGCGAACATGCGCACCATGCGGCTTTCCATCTGCACGTCGCTTTCGATGCGCGCCTTGCGGCCGGAGATGGTGGTGGTGCTGGTGCCGCTCATGTTCGCCATGCGCATCATTCCCGCCCCCTCGACGCTGGTCTTCTCCTGCAGGGTGATGTCCGCCTGGGCCAGGGAAGCGGCGGTGATCGACAGGCCGAGGGCGAGTCCGCGGAAGGCGGCGCGGGAAGCGAGGGAAAGCATGAGAAGCTCCTCGAAAGGCCGGCTCGAAGGGCGGCGATGCTAGCGTTCCCACCCCGGCCCGAATAGCGCCGCCTTCGTCGTGGCAGCCCGCTCCCGCCCGACGGCTCCCCCCTCGCGATCCACCGCCCGGCCTGACCCATCGCCGTGCTCACATCGCCTCGGGGCGCCGGTCGGGGCTAATATCCGGCGGCGGCCCCGCAGAAAGGCCTCTCATTCGACGAATCCGACCGCCCGAACCCCTCTGGAGCCCGCCTGGGGCTGCAACTTCCCTGGAAAACCGGTGTTCTTGCCGTAAACGACCGCTACGCAAGTGCATACGCAACCCAAGAGGCTGGCTCAAGAGGCCGAGTTCACGACGTTCATGCGCGATTACCAGGACATGGTCTTCTCCACCGCCGCCCGCCTCACCGGCAACCCGGCGCACGCCGAGGACATCGCGCAGCACGTCTTCCTCAAGGCCTACGAGAATTTCGACAAGCTGAAGGGCCGGCCGGAGGCCGGCGGCTGGCTGAAGACCGTGGCCCGGCGCACCGCGCTCAACCACCTCTCGCGATACCGCAACCGCTGGCGCTTTTTCTCCGAGATGCGCGCCGAAGGCGCCGAGGATGACGCGCCCGATTTCGACGTCGCCGCGCCGGAGAGCCTGCTCGCCGGCCTCGCTGCGCAGGAGAACCGGGAATATGTCGAACAGCTCCTGCGGGAGCTGCCGGACAAGCACCGCGTGCCCCTCGTGCTCTACCACTTCGAGGAGCTGTCGTACGAGGACATCGGCAGGCAGCTCGGCATCTCCATGGCGAAAGTGAAATCGGACATCTTCCGGGCCCGTGCCGCGCTCGCGAAATCGCTCGCGCAACGCGGCATGGCTCTCGAGGCACTGGCGGACTGAACGAACATGCACGACACCGAGCAGAGGCTGGAACGGTTCATCGATCGGGCGCTCAGGCAGCAGCCGCTGCTGCGCGCGCCTGCGGGGCTCGAAGCCCGCGTGCTGGCGCAACTCGCGCTGCAGGCGGCCCTGCCCTGGTGGCGCAAGAGCTTCGCGAGCTGGCCGCTGGCCGCGAAGGCGCTGTTCGTCGTCGCCTGCGGCGGGCTCATCAAGCTCGCCTTCAGCAGCACCACCTGGGTACTGGGCGCCGCCGCCGCGCCGGCCGCCTCGGTGCGCAACACCGCGCAGGTCGCCAACTCGCTCGGCGACGTCTCGCGGCTGCTCCTCGAAAGCATTCCTTCCCATTGGCTCTATCTGGCCATCACGCTCGGCGTGGGGTTCTACCTCGCTCTGTTCGGGCTCGGGGCCACCGCTTATCGGACGCTCTACAAATGAACACCCCGACCTTCTCACTCCCCCGCCTCGCCCTGTTGGCGCTGTGTGCCTTCCCGCTGGGCGCCGCTGCGCAGGACGCCGAGCCCGTCGAGAAGGCCACGCCCACTTCGGAGCAGGCCTCGCATCCAGCCCGGGCGCTGGCCGCGCAGGTGGCTACCCCGGCTGAGCCGGCCACCCCGCCTGCCCCGGCGGAAGCGGCCGAGCCGGCCGAGCCGGCTGAGAGCGATCCCTCCGGCACTCCCGACGACGGCGGCCCGGCGCCTCAGGAAATCGTCTCCGTCGGCCACGACTCCAAATTGGCGGCCGGCGAGAAAGCGGCGGTCGTCGTCTCCGTGTTCGGCTCCTCGACGAGCGAAGGCGAAGTCTCCGACGGCGTGGTCTCCATCCTGGGCGACACGCGCGTGAGCGGCCCGGTGGGCGACGCAGCGGTCGCCGTGCTCGGCGATCTGTATCTCAACAGCAAGATCGGTGGCAATGCCGTCGCGGTGATGGGCAACCTGGAGCTGGGTCCGAACGCCGAAGTGGGCGGCCAGACCGTGGTGATCGGCGGCACGCTCAAGCGCGCCGACACCGCCATCACCCATGGCGGCGTCGAACAGGTGCTGGGCGGCCATTTCGGCGGCATGCAGTGGCTGCGGCCCTGGTTCAAGAACTGCCTGCTGCTCGGGCGGCCGCTCGCGCTCGCTCCGGGGCTGGGCTGGGCATGGGGCCTCGCGTTCGGGTTCCTCGCGCTCTACGTGCTGCTGGCCTTCATGTTCCGCGGCCCCGTGGATCGTTGCGTGACCACGTTCGAGGAACAGCCGGGGCGCACGCTGCTCGCTTCCCTGCTCGCACTGCTGCTCTCGCCGGTGATGATGATCCTGCTGGTCGCCACCGTGATCGGCCTTGCCCTGGTGCCGTTCGTGGGCGCCGCACTGTTCATCGCCGGCATGTTCGGCAAGATCGCGGTCCTCGCGCTCATCGGCAAGCGGATCACGCGGCCGTTCGGCAACGAGATGCTGTCGCACCCGGCCATCGGCGTCCTCATCGCCGGCGTGCTGATGCTCGGCCTGTACATGGTGCCGTTCATAGGCTTCATCACCTACAAGCTGCTCGGCATCCTCGGGCTGGGCGTGGTGGTGTACACGCTCATCGTCGCCTCGCGCACCGCCAATCAGGAGGCTGCCGCAAAGGCGCCCGGCAGTGGCTCGAATGCCGGCGGGTCTGGTTCGACGACCTATGCGTCGTCGCCGGGTGACGCTGCAGCGGCATCGGCGGGCGGCTTCTCCTCAACGAGCGCCTACGCCGATCCGGCATCGACCGCGTACGCTGCAGGTGGGCCAGCCGCCGGACCGGGAAACACGCCTCCGCCGGCCGCAGAGTCGATAGCACCCATCGACGTCGCAACACTGCCTCGCGCGGGATTC
>JBGAIL010000007.1:0-50608 GCA_044225565.1 Steroidobacteraceae bacterium
GCCGATCGTTCCCTCGGGATCACCGCAGAGGTGGGACGGGCGCAGGAACCTGCTCCAGGAGTTCGAGCCACAGCCCTGGTCGATCTGGGTCGCTGACGTGAAGACCGGGGAGGCGCGCCGGTGGTGGGCGAGCGGCTCGCGCTTGCGCGATTCCTTTCTCGGCGTGCTGGAGTGGGCGGCCGGTGGCCGGGTCGTCTTCGCGTCGTATCACGATGGCTGGCGCCACGTTCATTCGCTGGACGGTCCGGGGCGCGAGCCGGTGCTGCTCACGCCTGGAGATTTCTCCATCGAGGACGTGCTGCTCACGCCCGACCGTGCGCACGTCGTTTTCAGCGGCAACCTGGGTGATGAGCCTGGGGACATCGAGCGACGGCATCTGTTCGCCACGAGAGTGGATCGCGCGGCGATCCGGCCTTTGACGAAAGGAGTCGGGCTCGAGTGGGCGCCGGTCGTCACCACGGATCGCCGCATTGCGTTCATCAGTGCGACGGCGAGGCGGCCTCCGCAGCTTGCGCTCATGCCGCTCGATGGCGGGGCGGCACGACTCGTGCCGTGGCCCCTCGCCACGCCGCCGTTTGCCGAGGACGCGCTGGTCGAGCCGAAGAGTGTGACCTTTCCGGCCGAAGATGGTGTCGCCGTGCATGGGCAGATCTTCCCGCCGCGGGCCGGAGCCGGGGCCGTGGGTTCGCACCCGGCCGTGCTGTTCGTTCACGGCGGGCCGGGCCCGCAGCAGCTGCTCGGCTGGCATCGCTCGGCGTACTTCTCCCGCCAGTACGCCCTCAACCAGTACCTCGCACAACGCGGCTTCGTGGTGCTGGCGGTGAATTATCGAACCGACGAGAGCTACGGTCACGACTACAACTTCCCGCTGGATGCCGGTGCGCGCGGCGCTTCCGATTACAAGGACGTGCTCGCGGCAGGGCGCTATCTGCAGTCGCGCTCCGAGGTGGATGCGAGCCGCATCGGAATCTACGGCAGCTCCTACGGGGGTTACCTGGTGGCGATGGCACTGGCGCGGGACTCCGCGCTCTTCAAGGCCGGGGTCGACATTCACGGCGTTCATGACTGGGTCGCGGACCTCGAGCTCGAGAACCTGTTCGCGAGACTGCCCGGACGGCTGCCTTACGATGCAGCGGGCGATGCGCAAAAGTGGCTGGACGTGGCGTGGCGCTCCTCGCCGGTGTCCGCCGTGTCGCAATGGAGATCGCCGGTGCTCCTGATTTCCGGCGACGACGACCGCAACGTGCGCGTCGGACAGACGCTGGATCTGGCGAGGCGGCTGGAGAAGGCCGGCGTCGCGCACGAAGTGCTCATCCTGCCGGGTGAGACGCATGCGCTGCTGCTGCATGCCAATGCGCTCAAGGCGTATGCGGCGACGGTGGGGTTCCTCGAACGCTACCTGATGCCGAGGGTGCAGAAGTGACCACGCGATCGGGAGAGCGAGGCCTGCTGATGTGTCTGCTCGCCACGCTCGTAGTCGCAATGCCGGTTCGGGCAGCCGACGTGGCGAAACTGTCCGCCGCGCCGGGCGTATGGCAATCGCGCGGCTATGGGCAGGTGCTGGATATCACGCCGCAGCGTATCGTCACGTACGACGTCACCCTTGCCAGCTGCGTGCGCGCCAGTGAGTTGCAGTTCCCGAACGCCGAGGGCGGCTACGAGCGGGTGGCGGGCTCGAAGAACGAGCTGTCCTTCTACTCGGCCGGCGGCATCACACGCTATGTCTTCGACCGGCTCGCCGGGCTGCCTGCGATCTGCACGAAAGGTGACGCCACACCCGCCGCGGATCCGTTGCTCAACTTCGACGTGCTGTCCCGGAGTCTGCGCGAGAACTACGCATTTTTTGGATTGCGCGGCATCGATTGGGATGGCGTCGAAAGCCGCCTGCGCCCGCGAGCGGCTCACACGCAGAACGAGCGGGAGCTGTTCGGCGTCCTGAGCGAAGCGCTGGCATCCCTGCATGACGGGCATGTCGTCCTCGCCGGCGACGGCCGGCGCTTCGCGAGCGGAAATCCCGGCGAGCTGCGCGAATCCTGGCTGAGGAGTCAGGGCCTCGCGCCGGCGGACTGGGAGCGGCAGGCGCCGCGATACACGGCCGCAGTTCGTACCTACGTCGAAGGCCTGTTGCAGGGCAAAGCCACGAGCGGAGCCGGCGGCCTTCTCACCTGGGGCTGGTTGCGGCCGGGCATCGGCTATCTGAACGTCTCGTCCATGTACGTGGCCGCCGAATCGCCCGGGCCCAGGGCGACTGCGGCTGAGCAGCTGGCTCTCATCGACGCGGCAATGCCCACGGTGATAGCAACCTTCGCACGAGCCGGATCGATGATCGTCGACGTGCGCTTCAACGGCGGCGGATACGACGCCATGGCGATGCGCATCGCCGGATACTTCGCGGACCGGCAGCGAAACGTCCTCGAGAAGAAAGCCGTGTGGGGCGATGGTTTCACCGAGCCACAGACGTTCGTGGTGCAGCCGCGCGGCAGGGCGCAGTTCGTCCGCCCGGTGTACGTGCTGCAGAGCGGGAACACGGCGAGCGCCGCAGAGATCTTCGTTCTGGCGATGAAATCGCTGCCTCACGTCACCCGCATCGGCACGGCCACGCACGGAGTGTTGTCGGACACGCTGGGCAAACGGCTCCCCGTGGGTTGGGATCTGACGCTCTCGAACGAGCTCTACACTGCGGCGGACGGCAGGGTTTACGAGAGCATCGGCGTTCCGCCGGACGTGTCGATCGGTACGCCGGCGGAATCCTTCGAGCAGCGGTTGCAGCAGGATATCGACGTCGCGCTCGGCGTCCAGGCATCCGTTGCCGCTGCCCGGCAAGTCGAGATCCGCTGGGACCGCCATGGGATTCCGCACATCTTCGGTCGTACTGCGGACGACGTGTTCTACGGCCTCGGCTACGCGCAGATGCAGAATCACGCGGAGCAGCTGCTCGTGAACGTGGCGGCGGCGCGTGGCCGGTACTCGGAATACTTCGGGGCGGGCGAGAAGGACGCGAACGTGACTGCGGATGTTCTCGTGCACACGCAGGGAATTCCCCGGCGTTCGCTGGAATGGTTGCGCAGCGGCGGCGCGCGGCAGCGGCGCATGGTGCGCGCATTCGTCGAGGGCGTGAACGCTTATGCGGCCCGTCACGGCGACACGATCACACCGGCGATCCGCAAAGTGTTGCCGTTCGAGGAGACGGATCCCTTCTCCCTCTGGCAGTGGACCGTGCAGTTCACGTTCATGAATGAAGGCCCGGAGCGGCACGTGGCCCGCTGGCTGCGGGAGCAGCCGCCGCAAGCGCTCAACGGCGGCGGGCATACGGCTCGCGCGCTCGAGTCACCCACGGCCATTTGGGGCGAGCGCCGGTTCGCCGCGGGCTCCAACGGCTGGGCGCTCGCGCCATCGCACACCGCGAGCGGCAATGCCATCCTCATGGGCAACCCCCATCTGGACTTCGGCGCGAACGGTCTCACGTCGGCCCTTCAAGGTACGAAGGCGGGGCAGTGGCAATGGATGGAAGCGCACCTCGTCGTCGGCGATCCCGGGCATCCGCAGGTGAGCCTGTCCGGCGTCGGATTCGTGGGCGTGCCCGCCATCACGATCGGCTTCAACGACTTCCTCGGCTGGACGCACACCGTCAACGGCGCCGCGAGCTCGAACGCATACGAGCTCGCGTTGCAGGGCGGCAGCTACCGGTGGGGCAGGGAGCTGCGTCGGCTCCAGTCCCGACAGCACTCCGTCCGCGTATGCGGGACGGCGGCGCGCTGCGAGACACGGAAGTTCGTGGTCGAAAGCTCGGTGCACGGTCCCATCGTGGCCCGAAAGGGCGATCGGGCGCTCGCCTTGCGCGTCGCCGGCCTCGATGCCTCGGCCCCGTTCGAGCAGTACTGGGACATGGGCCGCGCGCGCAGCTATCGCGAGTTCGAAGCGGCCTTCTCGCGGCTGCAGATGCCATATTTCAACGTCGTCTACGCGGATCGGGACGGGCACATCCTGTTCGCCGACGCCGGCCGCATACCGCGCCGGGCGGGTGGCAGCTTTTCCGAGGCGGGCGAGATCCTGAAAGGCGAGGACCCGGCGCAGCTGTGGTCGCAGTACCTGCCCTGGGAGGCGCTCCCCAGGGCGCTGGACCCGCCGTCGGGCTTCCTGCAGAACGGCAACGATTCGCCGTGGACTTCCACGTTCCCTGCCGTGCTGCGCCGCGGAGATTTCCCGAGCTACGTGTCGTTCGACATGATGTGGCCGCGCTCCAGGGCCGGGGCGCGCTTCCTCGTCTCGCAGCCGAAGTTCTCGTTCGACGAGATCGTGCAGGGCAAGCTGTCCACCCGCATGATGGTGGCGGACCTCGTGCTGGAAGAATTGCTTCGTGCGGCCGCCGAGCGGAACGACGAATCCTTGAGCCGCGCGGCGGCAGTGCTGCACGCGTGGGACCGCACCTCGGACCATGACAGTCGCGGCTCCGTTCTGTTCGAGCGATGGTGGCGTCAGTACGAGGAGCGGATGGCGGTGAAGCGCGCCGCCGAGAACGTGGACGACCCGGCCTGGTCGCGGCAGTACGACCCGGCGAAGCCGCTAGACACACCGTCTGGCCTCGCCGATACGGGTGTCGCGGTCGACACGCTGAAAGCAGTGGTTGCCGAGATACAGGAGGCATACGGGCGACTCGACGTGCCGTGGGGAGAGGTTCACCGCGTCGTGCTCGTATCGCGGGACAGCGAGTATCTCAATCCGAAGGCGGTGGCCGACGTGCCAGCGAACGGCGCTTCGGACTCGGTCGGCGTGATCGCCAAGATGAACTATCCGCCGGCCGAGACGGAGGGCCGCCGGATCGCTGCGGGCGGCGAGGGGTACATGCAGGTGGTCGAATTCACGCCCAATGGCGTGCGCGCGCTGAAGCGTCTGACTTATGGCAATGCGTCACGGCCGGGCTCGAAGCACGTCACGGATCAGTTGCAGGCCTACGTCGACAAGCAGTTGCTGCCGGCACTGCGCACACGGGAAGAGATCCTGCGGGAGACGGAGCAGGTCGAGGTGTTGCAACGTCCGCCAGCCCCGCCGTAGTCGATGCCATCGGGCTCATCGAGCCTCGAGTCGGCGCGCAGGCGGCAGTAAGGCGATGACGTGCCTGCGCGGCGCGCGAATCGTCAACCGGCGGACAATCTCGCCTGGATTGTCCGCGCACGGACGATCGTCGGCGACTGTCAATCAACCGGACAAACCAGGCGAGATCGTCCGGACGTTGACGATCTTCCGTCGGGGCTCCGGCACGCGACCGCGATCCGGCACGCGACCGCGAATGGAAGCGTCTTGGCGTAAGGCCTTCAGCCGCCCCATCCCCCATATGCGAGCTTCCCGCCCGAGACTCCTGGATGCATCACCCGCCACTTTCCGCCATCCGCGTCCGCGAATATCTCGCCCGGGCCTGCCCGGTGCGACAAAACCATCGCCCGCGTCCACCGCCGGCGGCATACTAATCCCATGCTCCGCGTATCCAGCGACCGGGCCGCCTGGCTCGCCGACAACGTGCTGCCGCACGAGCCGGCGCTGCGGGACTGGCTGGGGCGCCGCAAGGTGCTGCGGCTCGAGGTGGACGACATCGTCCAGGAAGCCTACGCGGTGCTCGCCTCGCTCGACTCCGTGGCGCACATCCAGAACCCGCGCACCTACCTCTTCTCCACTGCGCACTCCATCATCCTGCAGTACGTGCGCCGCCTGCGCATCGTCTCCATCGAGACGGTGGCGGAAGTGGATCGTCTGGGCATCCATATAGATGAGATGTCTCCCGAGCGCTGCGCGGCGGACCACCAGGAGCTGCGGCTCATCGCGGAGCTCATCGCTGCGCTGCCCACGAAATGCCGCGAGGCTTTCACGCTGCGCAAGGTGGAAGGGCTTTCGCAGCGCGAAGTGGCGCACCGTATGGGCGTTTCGGAGAACACAGTCGAGAAGCACATCGGCAAGAGCATCCGCATCCTGATGGGTGCCTTGCACGAGGCGAGCGGCGATGTCGGCGCGGAACGACCGGGTGCGGCACGAAGCCGGCAGCGGCAAAGGACGAAAGATGAGCGTTGAACGGAAAGCTGCCAGGGAATCGGCCGCCGCCATCGACGAGGCCGCGGCGAGATGGGCCTCGCGCGTGGATCGTGAGGCCTTGTCGGTCGACGAGGAGGCCGCGCTCGAAGCGTGGCTTTCGGGTGATGCGAGAAGGGCGGGGGCGTTTGCGCGCGCGCGCGCGATTTCGGCCCACTTCGATCGTGCCAAGGCGCTCGGTGCGGATTTCGATGCGGCGAGATTCGAGTCCGGTATGGACTACGACGTGGTGTCGGTGGCACGCGGCTCGCGTCTGCGCTGGCTTGCGGCTGCCGCGTCCATCGCGCTCATTGCGGTCGCCGCCATTTCCTGGATCCAGCTCAGCGCCGACGCCTTCGCCACGAAGCGCGGCGAGATGCGCCTCGTGCCGCTATCCGATGGCTCGGCGGTCACGCTCAACACGGCGAGCCGCATCGAGATCCGGTACACCCCCGAGCGGCGCAGCGTGGAGCTGGTCGAAGGCGAGGCGCTGTTCAACGTCGCGAAGATGCCCGGGCGGCCCTTCGTCGTCGTATCGGGGGACACCGAGGTCCACGTGCTCGGAACCAGCTTCACGGTCAGCCGCATGCCGGGGCATCCCGTGCGCGTGGTGGTGCGCGAGGGAGCAGTGGCCGTGAAGCGCCGGGCAGACGTCTCGTCCGTGCGCATGAGTGCCAACACCCGGCTCGAAATAGAGAAAGACGCGCACGTTCCACTCGTGCCCGCGCCCATTACCGCGCGGGAAGTCTCACGGGAGCTCGCCTGGCGCGAGGGCATGATCTCGCTGGACGGCATCAGTCTGCGGGCGGCGGCCGAAGAGTTCGCACGCTACAGCGACACGAAGATCGTCATCGAAGACCCGGAAGTGGCGGAGCGCACCGTCACCGGGCTCTTCGCGGCCAGCAACGCCGCGGGATTCGCGCGGGCCGTCGCTTACAGCATGGGATTGCAGGCCGAGGCGACCGGCGACTCGATCCATCTCCGCCGCTGAGTCTCCCGCCCGCCGGATGGCGGCATCTCGAATCCCGTGCATCTACCACTGCGAGCCTTTACATCACCGGGGGGATGACGATGACGACGAAGCAGTTCAGGCCGCGTCGACGGGCCGGCAGCCAGATCGCCTGCTGTGTGGGTCTCATCCTGGCGCAGAGCGCCTGGGGGCAGCAGACGGCGTTCGACATCCCGGAAACCGAAGCGGTGCGCGCCATTCCGGAGTTCGCGCGCCAGGCGGGGCTGCAGATCGTCGCTCCCGCGGACGAGCTCAGAGGGGTGCGCACTGCCGCGCTCAAGGGTGATCTCGATGCCCGCGTGGCGCTGCGCCGGCTGCTGTTGGGCACCGGGCTCGAAGTCGCATCCGACGAGGGCGGGCTCATCACGCTGCGCCGCACTGGCAGCTTCAAGACCTCCGCGCTCGATGCCGCCCAGGCGCAGGGCAGCGCCGCATCCACCGAAGAGCTGCAGGAAGTGACCGTGCGCGCCGTGAGCTTCCGCTACGACGAAGTGATGAGCGCCAACAAGATGCCGCTCTCCGTGCGCGACACGCCGCAGACCGTGAAGATCGTCACCCAGGACCTGCTCGACTTCGCGGGCGTGCACAAGTTCGAGGACTTCTACAAGATCGACGCTTCCAGCGGCACCTCGCACGCGGGCGATGCGCTCCCCCGCAACTATTTCCGCGGCTACCAGGTGCAGGGCGTCAACACCATCAAGGTGGACGGCTTTCGCATGCCGGCCTACGTCGAGCTGGATCTCGCGCCCTTCGAGCGCTTCGAGATCGTGAAGGGCGCGACCTCCACGCTCTACGGCCAGAACTCGGTCGCGGGCTCGCTCAACGCCATCTCCAAGATGCCGAAATCCACCTTCGGCGGTGAAGTGTCGCTGGAGACCGGCAGCTACCAGCACTATCGCGCGGACGTCGACCTCTATGGCCCGATGAACGCCTCGGGAACGCTGACCTACCGGCTGATCGGCGCGTACCTCGACGAGAACGAGTATGTGGACTTCAGCAGCAACAAGCGCAAGGTCTTCGCACCCACCATCCGCTACGAGCTCAGCGAGGACACTTCCATCGTCGCGCGGTTCAACTACCAGAAGTACGACTTCACGCCGTACTACGGCGTGGGCGCGCAGTTCCTCGGGACGGACATCGAGGACCCCGCGCAGCTGACCCCGGAGAATTTCCGCATTCCGCCCATCCCCCGCTCCGAGACCGGCAATTCGCCGTTCAACGAGGCGAGCAAGAAGGCGATCATCGCGCAGACCACGGTGGACCACCGGTTCGGCGAAGGGGGCTGGATGCTGCGCGGCAACGTGCAGTACGCGCACATGCCCGGGAACCTGCAGGGCAGCCTCGATCTGGGCACCGACGCGGACGGATTCACGGATGCCGAGCTGTACGCGTGGGACACGGACAACGACGTCTATGGCGCCGAGGTGAACCTGTTCGGCGACGTGGAGTGGGGCGGCCGCAAGCACACGCTGTTCTTCGGCGTGGATTACGCGAAACTCAAGGAGGATGGGGAGTACTACTACACGGACGTCTTCGGGGCCGACGATGGCTTCAGCATCCTGAATCCGGATTATTCGTTGCGCCAGTTCCCGACGCAGCGTACGGACTACGCGGAGCTGTTCCTCAACGCCGATCGACGCGAAATGTCGGGCATCACGATGCAGGCACTTCTGCGCCCGCTGGATGGTCTGATCGTGAGCCTTGGCGCACGCTATTCACACGACGTGCTGAGGTCGCGCACCGCATGCTGCGAAATCGACGCTACGTTGGAGGGTGCCGAGGCCGATCGGCTGGCGGAGAACAAGATCACCAAGCAGCTGGGCCTGACTTACGCGCTCACGCCCAGCATGAATCTCTACGCGACGTATGGCGAGACCTTCGAGCCGCAGACGGGCCTTACCGGGCCGAACGAGCATGCGGCGCCCGAGGAGGGGCAGGCGTACGAGATCGGCGCGAAAGGCGACGTGCTCGACAAGCGTGTCTCCTATTCGCTGGCGCTGTTCAATCTCGAGCGGAACAACATCGCGCAGGACATTCCGGGAAGCATCTACCTCGCGCTCGCCGGCACGCAGCGCAGCCGTGGCGTGGAGCTGGATTTCCAGGGCCAGGTGGTGCAAGGGTGGGAGATCTACGTCTCCCTCGCCGCGATGGATGCGGAGTTCACGAAGGGCACGCTGAAGGGCGCGCGGCCGGCGAACGCGCCGAAGTTCGGCGCCTCGCTGTTCACGAGCTATGAAATCCAGGATGGGCCCTGCAAAGGGCTCGGGTTCGGCACGGGCGTGGTGTACAAGGCGGGCCGCGAGATGAACGATCTGTTCTCGTACGGTGGCGTGACCCGGACGAACTTCCTGGGGGACTACACGGAAGTGGACCTGCGCACGTTCTATACGCGCAATCGCTGGCAGTTCGAGATTGCGGGCACCAACCTGTTCAACGAGAAGTACTACTCGAACGCGTTCGCGCAGCTGCAGACGGGCTATCAGTCGAACCCGCCGCGGCAGTTCATGGGCTCGGTGCGATACAAGTTCTGACATGGCGATACGGATGCTGCTGGCGGCTTGCGCCGCATCGATGCTCGGGGTTGCCGGGCTTTCCCACGCGCGTGGGCTCGCCGTCGACGATCTCGTGCAGATACGGAACATCTCGGATCTCCAGCTCTCGCCCGACGGCCGGTGGATGGCGTACACCGTGGAGCAGGCCGACGTGCAGGCAGACGAATCCCGCACGCAGCTGTGGAAAGTCGGCTGGGACGGCAAGGAACGTCTCGAGCTGACGCACGGTCCGGCTTCGGTCAGCCAGCCGCGCTGGAAGCCGGACGGCACCGCGCTGGCGTTTCTTGCGGAGCGCCCAGACGGCCATGAAAAAAAGCCGGGCACGCAGGTATGGGTGCTCGACGCGCGGGGCGGCGAGGCGCGGCCGCTCACCGACTTGCGCGGCGAGATCTCGAGCTTCGAGTGGTCGCCGAATGGCCGGCGGCTGGCCCTGGTGATGCGCGAGGCCGCAGAGGATTCGGCGCCGGGCGCCGAGTCCGGCCAGGGGGTCGAGGAAAAGCCCAAGCCGCTGGTCATCGATCGCTACCAGTTCAAGAATGACCACGAGGGCTACCTGCACGCGGACAGCAAGCCCAACCGCATTTTCCTGTACGACCTCGCCTCGAAGGCGCTCACTGCGCTCACGAACGACGCGCGGTTCGAGGAAGGCTCGCCGGCATGGTCCCCGGACGGCACGCGCATCGCGTTCGTCAGCAACCGCGACGAGCAGCCTGACCGCAGCATCAACGATGACATCTGGGTCGCGGAAGCGAAGGCGGGCGCCACGCCACAGCGGCTCACCACTTCGGCGGGCTCGGATACCGGGCCGGTGTGGAAGCCGGACGGCACGGAGATCGCCTATCTCGAAGGGCCCGAGCCGAAGTTCTCCTACTACGGCCCGAACCGCCTCGCGGTAGTCGCGGGGCAGGGCGGCACGCCACGCTATCCGGCGGGCCCGCTCGACCGCGACGTGAGCCGCGCGGAGTTCTCGAGCGACGGAAAGTTCATCGACTTCATCGTCGATGACGATCGGCAGGCGTATCTCGCGCGCGTCGCTTCGAAGGGCGGCCCGGTCGCGCGCAGTCTCGATGGTTCCCGCTCCGTGCGCGCCATTTCGCGCGCCCGCACCGCGACTGGCGGCAATCGGGCGGCAAATGGCCGCACCGCGCTGCTCGTCACTGATCCCACCCATCCTCCCGAAGCGTACGCGTGGGAAAACGGCAAATTGCGTCCGCTGACCGCGCACAATCAGGAGTGGCTGTCCTCCGTGCAGTTCGGGCGTACCCAGCCGCTCGAATTTCCGGCACGCGATGGCGTGAAGGTGTCGGCTCTGCTCACCACGCCTGCCGGCCACGAGCAGGGTCAGTGCCGTCCGCTGCTGCTGTGGATACATGGCGGCCCCTACGGGCAGGACGACTACGGCTTCGACTTCGAGCGCCAGCTCTTCGCCGCACAGGGCTACGCCGTGCTGCAGGTGAACTACCGGGGCAGCAGCGGCCGCGGCAGCGACTTCGGCCACGGCATCTTCGCGGACTGGGGCAACAAGGATCTCACCGACCTGCTGGACGGCGTGGAGCGCGCCATCTCGCTAGGCGTCGCGGACGCCCGGCGCATGATGGTGGGTGGCTGGAGCAACGGCGGCATCATGACGAACTACGTCATCGCGCGCGACCCGAGGTTCAAGGCTGCCGCATCCGGCGCGGGCTACGGCAACCTGATCTCGTTCTACGGGTTCGACCAGTACACGTTCGTCTACGACCACGAGCTGCGGCCGCCGTGGGTGGACCCGCAACTATGGATGCGGCTGTCGTATCCGCTGTTCGAGGCCGACAAGATCCGCACGCCGACGCTGTTCGTGGGCGGCCAGCTCGACTTCAACGTGCCGCTGATCGGCGGCGAGCAGATGTACCAGGCGCTGAAGAGCCTGAACGTGCCCACGCAACTGGTCATTTACCCCGGCGAGCATCACGGCATCTCCCGTCCGAGCTTCCAGCGCGACCTTCTGCAACGCTACCTCGCGTGGTTCGCGAAATATCTGTGAAGGGCGCTGGTCGCAGCAACACCCGCCCCGCGCGCTCGCCCGTCAGTTCGCCATCGCGAATCGCCTCCCTGCCGTTCACGAACAGCGCCGCCACGCCCTGCGACAGCACGGCCGGATGCGTGTAATCCGCCTTCGGCGCGAAGCGTTCCGGGTCGAACACCAGCACGTCCGCGAAATATCCGGCTCGCAGATACCCGCGGCCTTCGAGCTTCAGGAGGTCCGCAGTACGGCCGCTGGAGTTGCGGATGAACCGCCCGAGCGGGATCGTCTCGTCCGCCTTCACGTACTGCGCGTATTTGCGCGGAAACGTGCCGTACTGCCGCGGGTGCCCATCCGACCCGTCCGACGAGGTGACCACCCAGGGCTGCTGCATGAACAGCCGGATGTCGCTCTCGACCATGTTGAACGAGGCGACGCTGGTGTCCACGCGCCCCTCCTCGATCACGTGCAATGCAGCTTCGACCGGCGGGATCTTCAGCGCCGCCGCCAACTGCTCCAGCGTCTTGCCTGCCCATGCCGATCCCGCAGCCGTGAACAGCAGCGACCGAGCTCCACCCCGGCGCCGAAGGTTCTCGCGCATGGCATCGAGAATCTTCGTCTTGTCCGCCGGTTTCGCCAGCCTCGCGAGCAATGCGTCGCGCCCGCCATCCACCGACCATCCCGGCAACAGCGACGCCTCCAGGCTCGTTCCCGATGCCGCCCAGGGATACTGATCCGCCGTCACGTCCACACCGTCCCGGCGCGCCGCATCGATGAGTGCAATGACGCGCGGCGCTTCTCCCTGCACGTCCACTCCCAGCGCCTTGATGTGCGCGATGTGCACGGGCAGGCCCGCCTCCCGCCCGATGCGGATCGCTTCTTCCGTCGACCGCAGCAGCCCGACGTCGTAGGAGGATTCATCGCGCTGGTGCGTGTCGTAGATTCCGCCGCGCTTCGCCGCCTCCCGCGCGAGCTCGATGACTTCCTCCGTCTTCGCGAAGCGCTGAGGCGCGTAGAAAAGCCCGGTGGAAAAGCCGATGGCGCCTTCGCACATGCCTTGCGCGACCAGTGCGCGCATGCGGTCCAGTTCCGCAGCGCTGGGTTCGCGCGCGCTCTCGCCCAATATCCGCTCCCGCACCGGTGAGAAGCCCACGTACATCGCGACGTTCGTGCCGATTCCGAGGCGGGTGAGCTCCGCGCTTTCCCTGGCGATCTCCGGCGTACCGCCGCCATCCACGCCGATGAGCAACGTGGTGGCGCCCTGAAAGAGCCAGGGCGCGTTGACTCGTTGCGCGGCATCCTTGCTCCGGATGTAGGTGTCCGGGTGCGCATGCGGATCGATGAAGCCCGGAGAGACGATCTTGCCGCGGGCATCGACGACGCGTGCCGCCGAATAGCGTGCCGCGGCACCCGGCCCGACGTAGGCGATCCGGTCGCCGCTGATGACGACATCCGCGACTCGCGCGGCATCCTCCGTACCGTCGTAGACGGTTCCGCCGGAGATGAGGACATCAGCCGGCTCGAGGGCCGACGCGGCGACGGAAGCGATCGGCCATGCGGCAAGCCACGTCGCCAGGCCGCACAATGGGGCCCACCGTCCTCGCGGCCATCGCCCCCGCGGAAATCGTCGTGTCATGCATCACCTGTCTTCGAGTCTGCCTGCATACCATCCCCGGGATCGCGGCGCGTGGGAATTTCCAATCCGTGCGCAGGGGATAGCCCGAGGCTATGGCCGTCCGGCTCATGGCGCGAATGCGACGAAGGGTGGCGAGCAGACGGCAGCCGTCCCGGGGGGCGGCTGGTAGCGTGCGTATTCATGAACGAATGAAAGGTGACCGATGACCCGAGCTTCCCTGCCGATGGCCGCGAGCCTCCTCGCCATGGCGATGACGATGGCCTCGCTGCCGGCTTCCGGCGCCGCGGGCCACTCGCTCGAAGCCCGTGTGGACGAGGTGTTCGCCGAGTGGAACAAGCCGGATACGCCCGGCTGCGCGCTCTCCGTGATGCGCGACGGCAAACCGGCCTACGAGCGCGGCTACGGCATGGCGAACCTCGACTACCACGAGCCCATCACGCCCGATACCGTCTTCTACATCGCCTCCATGTCCAAGCAGTTCACGGCCGCCGCCGTGGCGCTGCTGGCCGAGGAGGGGAAGATCTCCCTGGGCGACGACCTGCGCAAGTACATGCCCGAGATCCCCGCCTACGAAAAGACCATCACCATCGCCAACCTGGTGCATCACACGAGCGGCCTGCGCGACTACCTCGGCCTCTGGCACGATGCGGGCCGCAGCTACGCGGACTCGATCCCGGAGAAGGAGGCGATCGCGCTCATCGCGAAGCAGGACAAGCTGGAGTTCACCCCGGGCAGCGCCTATCGCTACAGCAACTCGAACTATTTCCTGCTGTCGGTCATCGTGAAGCGGGCGAGCGGCAAGTCGTTGCGGCAGTACGCCGAAGAGCGCATCTTCGCGCCGCTCGGCATGCGCAGCACCCATTTCCACGACGACGCCACGCTCATCGTGCCGCTGCGCGCCAGCGCCTACTTCCGCAGGGATGCCGCGCAAGGCGGCGGCCTCGCACTGTTCCAGTCGAGCTTCGACCTGGTGGGCGACGGCGGCCTGCTGACGACGGTGCGCGACTTCCAGCTCTGGGACCGGAACTTCTACCACAACGTGCTCGGCCGGCGCGGCCAGAAGCTGATCGACCAGCTGCTCTCGACGGAGCCGCTGAGCGACGGCAAGCCCAACGACTACGCGTTCGGCGTGGTTCCGGGTGAGTACCGCGGCCTGAGATCCGTCGGCCACAGCGGCAGCTTCCTCGCCTTCAGCACCGACTTCATCCGCATTCCGGAGCGCCGCCTCACGGTCGTGGTGTACTGCAATTCCGACGAGGCCGAGGCGAAGGCCATGTCCCGCAAGGTGCTCGACCTGTATCTCGATGAAGGCCGATAACCCCGCAATGCCCCGGCCGGCGGTCGAGGGCACCGCGTTCTCGGTGATCCTGGCCGTCAGCTTCTGCCATCTGTTGAACGACATGATGCAGTCGCTGCTGCCCGCGCTGTTCCCCACGCTCAAGGCGGCCTACCGCCTGAGCTTCACCCAGCTCGGATGGATCTCGCTGGCCTACCAGGTGACGGCGTCGCTCCTGCAGCCGCTCGTCGGATACTTCTCGGACCGGCGGCCTGCGCCGTTCTCGCTGCCGGCGGGCACGCTGTTCACCGGCACGGGGCTCTTGGTGCTCTCGCTGGCCGACAGTTACGCGCTGCTGCTGGTCGGGGCCTCTTTCCTGGGGATGGGCTCTTCGGTGTTCCATCCCGAGGCTTCGCGAGTGGCTCGCATGGCCGCAGGCGGCCGGCACGGCCTGGCGCAATCGCTGTTCCAGCTCGGAGGGAACGCCGGCGCGGCCATCGGGCCTTTGCTCGTCGCGCTGGTGGTGGTGCAGTGGGGACAGTCGAGCGTCGCGACTTTCGTGTTGCTCACGGTGGTCTCCACCGCGGTACTGTGGAACGTCGGCGTCTGGTACAAGCACCACGGCCTGCCGCGTCTGGCCGCGGCGCGCAGCAGCAAGCACGGCCCGTCGATGGTGCCGGCGCGGCACGCCGGGCGGGGCATCGCCATCCTCCTGCTGCTCATCTTCTCGAAGTTCGTCTACATCGCGAGCCTGACCAACTACTACACGTTCTATCTCATCGAGCGCTTCCACGTGTCGGTGGTGGAATCCCAGGTACGCCTGTTCGTGTTCCTCGGCGCGCTCGCGCTGGGCACGCTGCTGGGCGGGTACTTCGGGGATCGGGTGGGGCGCAAGGCAGTCATCTGGTTCTCCATCCTGGCGGCGCTGCCGTTCACGCTGCTGCTGCCTTACGTGGATCTTTTCTGGACCGGCGTGCTGAGCGCCGCCATCGGATTGCTCATCGCATCCGCGTTTCCCGCCATCGTGGTGTTCGGTCAGGAGCTGCTGCCCAACCGCATCGGCATGGTCTCCGGACTGATGTTCGGGTTCTCGTTCGGCATGGCCGGGCTCGGCGCCGCCTCTCTGGGTCATCTGGCCGACCTGTACGGTATCGACCTCGTCTACCGGATCTGCTCCTTCCTGCCCGCGCTGGGGTTGCTCGCGGCGTGGCTGCCGGATCTGCCACGCCGCGAGTCCGCGGCGATCGTCTCGACTTAGACCGGTTCGCGTCCGCCCTTGGATCGCGGCCCCGCTCAGAACGAGCGCGTCACCTCGATGCCGACGGTGCGCGGCCGCGCCACGTCACGCGAGTAGAACGGGCTGCGGAATGGAGAGTCCGTGGGGTTGTAGGTGCGCGAGAGCGTCGCCCGCTTGTCGAACAGATTGTCGGCGAAGAGGCGCAGATCCCACTGATCCTTCGACAGCCGCGCCGACAGCGTCGAGAGCCAGTAGTTCTCCTGGCGCAGGTAGAACGGGTCGTCCTGCGAGCCTCCCTCGAAGTCCGGCCGCGCGGGCCCGAAGGTCGAGAACGAGGTGCCCGTGTAGGTGGTCGACAGCGTGAGGCCTGCCATCCAGCCCGCGGCCACCGGGATTTCGTAGTCCGCCATGACGAACCCCGAATGCTTCGGCACCGTCGGCACGCGATCGCCGTTGAAGCCGAGCTCGGGAATGCTCTCCGCGAGCTTCGCATAGGTGTACGAGTACCCGACACCGAACGAGAGCCCGCGAATGCCGAGATCGCGGGTCTGCAGCTCGAGCTCGAAGCCGCGCGCGGTCGCTTTGCCCGCGTTCCCCTGCAGCGTGAACCCGAGGTCCGTCATGATCGTCGTCTGGATGTCCTGCCAGTCGATGTAGTAGACCGCGGTGCTGAGGTACGCGTGATGGTCCAGCAGGGAGAGCTTGGCGCCCACCTCGTAGCTGGTGATGCTGTCCGGGTCATACTGGCGCTCGCTCTCCGGGACGCCGGTGTTCGGCGTGATGAGGTTGAAGCCGCCGGGCCGGTAGCCTTCGGCGACCGTGACGTAGACGAGGTCGTCGTCCGTCACGTCGTACGAAGCATTGAAGCGATAGATCGTGCCGTCGTCGCTGGCGCGGCCGATGGCGTACTCGTAGTCGAGCGGCTCGGTGCGGGCCGTGCCGTCCGGATTGCGGGCCGCTTCGCCGAAGAACTGGTCGATCGCATAGAAGTCCTCGCCCAGCTTGTACTTGAAATAGCGCAGGCCCAGCGAGGCATGCAGCCTGTCGGTGATCGCATAGCCCAGCTCGCCGAATGCGGCCCACTGCTTGAGCGTGGTCGGGTCGCTCGTGAAGAAGTATTCGTTGCCGTCCGTGATCGTGCCGCCGATGATCTCCTCGAACTGCGCCTGTCCCGGAAACGGTACGGCGGCATGCTCCTGCAGGATCTCGCGCGCGCGCCGGTCGTACCAGTAGCCGCCGACGAGCCAGTTCCAGCGGCCGGTGTCCTGCGAGACGAGGCGCACCTCTTCGGAGATCTCGCGCGAGCGGCGCTTGCGGTCGGTGGTGATCTCCACCTCCGGGATGATCTCGGGCGGCAGGAAGCTCGCGAAGATCGTGTCGCGGATGTAGAAGGTGTTGTCGTCGTGGCCGTGCCCGGTCTCGTGCACGTACGAGGTGCTCGAGGTGAGCTTCGCGAGCGACAGGTCGTAGGAGACCGTGAGGTTGGTGAGGTTCACTTCCTTCTGGCCGCGGCCCGGCGGTCCGTAGGTGTCCTCCTCGAGGCCGTCGAACTGGTCGAAGACCTCGCCGAAATCGCCGTACTTCCCGCGCTGGTAGTAATGGGTGAGCTCGATGTCGAGCCCGTCGAAGGGGCGTGCCAGGAAGGCGAAGCGGCCGGACAGGGTGCGGTCCCAGTTGGTGCCCTTGTTGCCGAGCCGCACGTTGTCGATGTAGCCGTCGTTGTCGAAGTAGCCGACGCTCATGCGGATCGCGGCCTTGTCCTCGACGACGGGCAGGTTGAGCATGCCGGTCGCGTCGTAGTTGGTGCCCGCATGTGCGGTGCCCGACAGCAGGCCGCCCACGCGACCCTCCACCTGGTTGAACGCCGGCTTGGTCGAGATGTAGCGGATGGTGCCGCCGATCGAGCCGCCGCCGTACAGGGTGCCCTGGGGGCCGCGCAGCACCTCGATGCGGTCGACGTCGATGAGCTTGAGATCGAGCAGCCCGGTGTAGAGGTTCACCTGCGTCTCATCGACGTAGGTCGAGGTGGTGTTGGCGTTGCCGCCGGTGGTGAGCCCGCGCAGCACGAAATCCACGCCGTTGCGGGCACCGGTGTCGACCATGCTCAGGCCCGGCACCAGGCGGGCGAAGTCGCGCTGGTCGAGGGCGCCGATCTTCTCGAGCGTTCCCGACGAGATGGCCTGGATGTTGTACGGCACGTCCTGCACGGTCTCGGCGCGCCGCGTCGCGGTCACGACGATTTCCTGGAGGCCCTCCGTGGCGACAGGCGCCTCGGCCGTCGCGGAGTCCGTCGTCGTCTCGCTCTGTTGAGCCAGTGCCAGCGTGGGCACCAGCGCGCACCAGAGCGAAGCGATCACTCCGGTGGAAAGACAGCGTTCGCGGCTCGAATGGGTCGTCGTCATCGTGTATTCCCCTGTTTGCGTCGGTTCGGTGCGGCGCCTGCACACCACGCAGGCTGCATCCGCTCTCCGTCTCTTCACGTCTTCCGGGCGGCCGATACCGAACGTGTTGTCGTTCACCCGGTACGCCTCGAGGCGCGAGCCCTGCAGCAGGCGCACCAGAGCCTCGAAAGGCTCGAGTTCGCCATGCACGGTGGCCGACCGCTTGTCGCGGATCAGCTGGGCCTCCACGGCCACCTGGATTCCCGACTGCCGCGCGAACTCGCGCAGCGCGGTCGCCAGGGGCTGCGCCTCGATCCCGATGCTCACGGTTTCGGACGCCGCGGCGGGTTCGAGCGCCGCGAATCCGATCGTGAGCAGGAGCGTCATCCATAAAGACCGGGGCAGCCGCATGGATGGCCCCCTGCGCGAGAGGTCATTCGCCATCGTGGGTGACGAGGAATTCGTCCTCGCGGATCTGTTCCACACGGATGCCCGGCAGGGTGCCGATGTAGGCGAGCACGGCTTCGGGATCCCGTGCGTTGAAGGAGCCGGTGATGCGCCGCTGGCGCAGCTCGTCGTCGGCGAAGCCCACTTCGAGGCGGCGATAGCGGGCGAACTCGCGAATCACTTCCTCCAGCGTGGCCGCCTCGAATTCGATGCGGCCCTGCATCCAGGCGGCGGCGTGGCCCGCCTTGACGTGCGGCAGCCGGGTGACTGCCGCACGCTTCGACACGACTGCCCGCTCGCCTCCGGACAGCGCGACGGGTGCCGCCTTGGAGGCGAGCCTGGAGCGCACTTCGACCTTGCCTTCGGCCACGCTGACCATGGCGCCTTCCGGCAGCGCGCGGACGTTGAATGCAGTGCCGATGGCGATGACGACGGTGTCGCCGACCACCACGCTGAAGGGGCGGGAAGGATCCCGTTTGACATCGAAGTAGGCTTCGCCGCGTGAGAGCTCCACTGTGCGGGCACGCTCGCTGAGCTCGACGCGCACTCTCGAGTTCGTGTTGAGGGAGACCATGCTGCCGTCGCGCAGGGAGATGAGCCGCTGCTCCCCGAGATGAGTGTCGTAACGCTCGCCTTGCGACCACCACATGGCCGCTGCGGTGATGCAGAGGAATGCCAGTGCGGCCGCCGCCGCCCAGGCGCGTGGCCGTGCCAGCCATCGCCGCTTTGGCGCAACGTGCGTGGTTGCCACGTGCTTCAGGCTTTCCACCGAGGACGTCCGGGCCTCTTCGACCCATGCCTGCAGCGTCGCATCATCGACGCGCGCGGCTTGCAGATCCTCTTTCAGCAGGACGAGGTCCATGATCTCGCGGATGCGCGTGGGGGACTCCCGCACCCAGTCCGTGAAGGCGCCGCGGGTCGCCGCATCCACCTGCGGTTCCGTCAGCGCCGTGAACCACTCCGCGGCGGTTTTCGGCGAGGCATCGTCCGGTCTGCGCGTGTCCATGCTCAATCCTCCCTGGCCAGCGAGTCACGCAGTGCCGCGTACCCGTTCTCGATGGCCCGTTTCACGCTGCGGCGGGTGATGCCCAGGCGCACTGCGATCTCCGCGTAGGTCAGGTCTTCGCGGGACTGCAGGGCCAGCACGGCCCGCATGACGGGCGGCAGGCGGGCGAGGGCGTCTTCCACCCGCCGCGCCCTGAATGCATCCTCAGTGGGCTGTTCCACGCTTCGCTCGTCTTCCAGCATTTCGGGGCGGGCGGCCTCGAGGGGCTCCCAGCGCGCCTGCCGAAGACGGAAATCGTGCGAGACGTTGGCAGCCACCCGCAGGATGTAGGCCAGCGGGTTCTCGACCACCGCCGGACGCTCGAAGCGCAGCAGGCGCAGGAACACCTCCTGGCTGACGTCCTTGATGTCGGCCTCGATGAGGCGGCGCTTGGCCAGGAAGCGCTTCAGGTCTTCCGCGTAGTCCTGCGCCCAGAAGCGCTGGCGAAACGGGGTGGGGGCGCGGTCGGTCATCCGGCTCATATTAATAAGACTGCGGCGGGGGAGGCCATGGCCCCCGGAAGGCGGGTCGCCCGGGCCAGCCATGGGGCCGGATAGCTTTCCGGCATCGAGCAGCTCGATATTGGAATCCAGTCGCGCGGCACGGTGAGGTAGCCTCCACGCACGATCCAGGAGACCGATTCATGACGCAGAACCTCATCGGCTCGATCCGTGCCGCGCTCGCCGTGCTGGCGCTGGCCCTCATGTCACCCGTCTGGGGCCATCCCGGGCACGGCGATCCCATCGGCCGTGAGGAGGCGATCCAGCGCGCGGAAGCGCAGATCGCGCGCCTCGTGGAGGCAGGCAAGATCGACAAGTCGTGGAAGCTCGAGGCTGCGCTGAAGAGCGCGGAGACGCACAAGGGCCAGGGCGAGCCGGAATGGCAGGTGGTCTTCGCGAACCCGAAGGCCCCGGAAGACAAGCGCACGCTGTTCGTGTTCCTGAGCGAGACTGGCGAGTATCTCGCGGCAAACTTCACGGGGCGTTGAGTGCCCCGATGAGATTCCTCTACGGTTTCGCGACCGCGATTGCGGTCATGGCGCTCGCGCTGCTGGTGCTCGCGCGTGGCGGATACAACGTTGCCGCCACGGAGCGGCACTCGCCGATGATGGCCTCGCTCCTCCACGGTGCGATGCGCGAGTCCGTGCGCCAACGCGCGGCCGGCATCGAAGTGCCGGCACCGGTCGATGAAGAGCGCTTGAGCGAAGGCTTCATCCATTTCAACGCCATGTGCATCGAGTGCCACGGCGGGCCGGGCATCGAGCCCGGAGAGTCGGGACAGGGGCTGGAGCCGCGGCCGCCATCCCTTGCGCGCGCCGCGCAGCGCTGGAGCGCGGCGGAGCTCTTCTGGATCGTGAAGCACGGCGTGCGCATGACGGGCATGCCGGCCTTCGGCCCGACGCACAGCGATGAGCAGCTGTGGGACATCGTGGCAGTGCTGCAACAGCTTCCCCATCTCGATGCGCAGTCCTATCGGGCCCGCGTCGCTCCATCGCGTGGCTCTCATCACGATTCTCTCGACGCGCCGGCCGAAGGAGCGGGCGGCTCGCATCATCATTGAGCGGACGGCGCCGGCTTCTCCGGGCGAGGGGATAGCTTCCGGTAATCGAGCAGCCGCGAATTGGAATTATTCAGCGCGGAACGGCTTCGCTAGACTCGATCGCGATCCACGGAATCCACAACCGAGTTCGCATTGACGCGACATCCGCTATCGCAGGGGCTGTCATGAAGTATCCAGGTCGTTTGAATCTGTTGTTGCTGGCGACGGTCGGCGCCGCGGGCGCCCAGCTCGCCACCGCCCAGGAGGCGCAGGAAGAGCCCATCGCCGAAGTGTTCGTGCGCGGCAAGCCGCTCAACGATACGCACACCGTCAACGTGGGCGCCTTCGGCGAGCGCGATCTCATGGACATCCCGCTCTCCATCCAGAACTACTCGGCGGCGGACTTCGAGATCAAGGCCGCCCGCACGCTGCTCGACGTGCTGCAGAACGATCCTTCCGTGCAGAGCGCGTCGGTGGGCGGCGCCTACGACAACTTCCGGCTGCGCGGCTTCGCCATCGATTTCACGAACACCCTGCGCCGCGACGGGCTCTCGCTCGCGCCGTACCAGGACGTGCCGCTCGAGAACATCGAGCGCATCGATGCGCTCAAGGGGCCTTCCGGATTCCTCTACGGATTCAACTCGCCGGGCGGCTCGATCAACTACATCGTCAAGCGGCCGACCGCCGATCCGTTCTGGAAGCTCTCGGGGCACCTTTCGTCGCTGCAGGGGCGGTACGTCGCCCTCGATACCAGCCACTCGACGGCGGGCGGCTTCCTCGGCGTGCGCGTCAACGGCGCGTACGAGAAGGTGGGGGACTTCGACCACGCGGGCGACCTCGAGCGCAAGTTCATCGGCGCGGCGACGGACTTGCGCCTCACGGAGAGCACCGTCCTGCAGCTGAACGCGGACTACCAGCGCTCCTCTCGCATTGCCGATCCGCTGCTGCGCGCCGACCAGAGCGCGCGCGTCGATCCGCTGGACCCGTCCACGTTCATCGAGCCGCCGCACGTCGATCGCCGCGATCTGCTCTCGCCGTCGTGGTTCCGTTACGAGACGGATGCGCGCAACCTGGATGCCAAGCTGGACATGAAGCTGCGCGAAGGCTGGTTCGCCGTGCTGCAGGGGAACTACTCGGAGAACACGCGCGACCAGGCCTTCCAGGACCTGTTCGACATCGCGCCGAACGGCGACATCGGGGCCGGCTCCGCGCTCTTCTACACGCCGGGTCAGCGCTATGCGGTGAGCACGGTGCAGGGCTTCATCGGCGGCAAGTTCCAGACCGGCTCCCTGGGGCACGACATCTTCACCGGCGCGGCGTACAAGGAGTTCACCAACCGGCGCACGGCGGCGGTGTTTCCCGAGATCACGGTGGGCAACGTGCTGGATCCGGTCGATCCGCCGGAGGTCGACCTCGGCCCGGCAGTCTTCACCCGCAAGGACACCATCCGCGAGAAGTCGGTGTTCTTCAGCGACCTCCTGACCTTCACGCCACGCTGGCAGGCGTTGGTCGGCGCACGCTACGTCGACTATTCCAGCTTCAGGAAGAGCGCCGTGGGCGTCCGCTCGGCGGATTACGATGAGAGCGCGTTCGTGCCTTCGTTCGGCCTCATCTTCAAGCCCGTGCCGGACATGACCACCTACGCGAGCTACTCGCGAGGCCTCGAGCAGGGCGAGTTCGCGCCGTTCTCCGCCAACAACGCCGGAGAGCAGACCGCCCCCATCGAGTCGGAGCAGTACGAGCTCGGAGTGAAGGCGGATCTCGCCGAAACCTGGAATGTCGGCGTCGCGGTGTTCCAGATCGAGCGCGAGGCGGGCTACGTGAACCTGGCCAACGACTTCGTGCTGGACGGCAACCTGCGTCACCGGGGCATCGAGGCTACGGTCAACACCAGAGTCGCCACCGGGCTCAAGGTGGGCGCCAGCCTCGCTTACCTGAACACGAAGCTCGAGGACGTCATCGAGGCCGCGGTGCTGGGCAAGCGAACGGAGGGCACGCCGAAGTGGACGGGTGGCCTCTCGGTGGATTACTCGGTGCCGGCGGTCAAGGGTCTGTCGGTGGGCTCCTCGCTGAACTACGTCTCGAGCCGTGCCATCGACGCGCAGAACTCGGGGTTCATCGATGGCTACACGCTGGTGGATGCCACGGTGGCGTACGCGACGAAGTGGGCCAGCCGCCCGGTCAGCGTGCGACTCATCGCGCGCAACCTCTTCGACAAGTATTACTACGCCAGCGCCTTCACTCAGGGCCTGAGCGTGGGCCGTCCGAGGGAAGTGATCATGGCGGTGTCGGCCGACTTCTAGTCGGCCGCCGGCCTCGAAGGTGCCGCTCGGCGGCTCCGTCGGGCGGTACCGGCACTTGACGGAAGCAGCGCGTCACATGACGATACCGAGCATGAGCCGTGCCCTCATCGTGTGGACCTGCTGTGCCATTCTGGCGCTGCTCGGCATCGTGGGGGCGCACGGCCATCATCTGTCGCATCCGCAGGGTGGGTCGGACTCTCACACCCACTTCTCCGTGTTCGACCCCTCGCATCTCGCGCTGGGGGGCGCGGATCACGAGCGCGACCACGCCGAGCATGGCGCGGTCGATGTCGATCCTCCCGCGAAGGTGTTCTCCAAGACCCCGCTGCTGAAGGCGGATCTGTTCGTCCTCGCCTGGGTCGGTTTCCTTTTCCTTCTGATACGGCTCGTCTCCCATCAGCTTCGTCTGACGCCGCCGGACAAGCCGCCCGGCCACCGCTGGCATCCTTACTCCCTGCCTCCCGCCCACGCGCCTCCCCGCACCGCCTGATCGGCGGTCATTGCGTTGTCGTCCCGCTCCGCGGGACCTGATGCCTGTGGGAGGCATTCATGCGAGTTTTCCCGAGATTCGTGGCGCAGGTCGTCTGCGTCACATGGCTGATCGGCTCGTCGGCGGCACGCGCCGAGGATGCGGCGATCACGCTGGCGCGAGCGCTGGAACGCGCCGCGGCCCATCATCCGGCGCTCGTCGTGGGCGAAGCGGCCTTGCGCGCCCAGGCGGGACGAGGCGCTGAGGCGGCGCTGCGGCCGCAATCGAGCGCCGAGCTCATGGTTGAAGATGCCGCGGGCACGGGTGACCGGCGGGGCTTCTCGTCGTCGCAGGCGACGTTGAGCCTGAGTCATCTTTTCGAGCTGGGCGACAAACGCGAGGGGCGCATCGCCGTTGCGCGCGCGGAAGAGTCGCTGCTGCGGACCGAGCAGGATGTGCGTCGGCTCGATGTCGGAGCAGAGGTCGCGCGCCGCTTCGTGCAGACCCTGCTGGCGCAGGCTCAATCCGACGTGGCCACCGACGCTCTGGCCGGTGCGCACCGAACTCTGGCCGCCGTCGACAAACGCGTCCGCAATGCGCTGGCGCCTGCCGCCGAAGCCGTGCGCGCCGAGGTGGGTCTCGAGCAGGCGAAGTTGGATCTGGAGCATGCCGAGCACGAGCTGAAAGGAGCACGGCAGTTTCTCGCGGCGGCCATGGGCGAGCGTGAGGTCGGCTTCGGTCGAAGCGCTGGCTCGCTCCTGGAGCTCGGCGAGACGCTTCCCTTCGAAGCGCTCGAGAAGCGCATCGAGTCGAGCCCCGACTTCACTCGCTTCGCCGACCAGGCTCGCGTGCGCGACGCGCAGATCCGGCTCGCAGAGATGCGGCGCCGCCCGGATGTGCGCACCCAGATCGGCGTGCGTCAGTACGGCGACGGCGATGACGTGGCGCTGATGGCCGGCGTCTCGGTGCCGATCGGATCGCGCCGGCGCGCCGCGAGCGGCATCGAGATCGCCCGGGCGGAACGGGCACAGGTCGACGCCGAGAAGGAGGCCGCATTCCTCACCGTACGGGCGCAGCTCTTCGACCAGTACCAGGAGCTCGAGCATGCGCGGCTCGAGACGCGTGTCTTGCAGGACACGGTCATTCCGCGACTCGCCGATGCCCTGCGGAAGAGCGAGTACGCCTACCAGCGCGGCCGCTATTCCTACCTGGAGTGGAGCCAGGTCCAGGGCGATCTCTTCGCGGCGCGCCGGCGGCTGAACGAGGTGACCGCCAGGTTCCACACCCTGCGGATCGAGATCGAGCGGATGAGCGGAGAGCGCGTCGCGCTCGATGGAGAATCACGATGAG
Organism: Steroidobacteraceae bacterium; assembly: GCA_044225565.1. Classification (GTDB taxonomy): domain Bacteria; phylum Pseudomonadota; class Gammaproteobacteria; order Steroidobacterales; family Steroidobacteraceae; genus CAVXAE01. Next base: position 25,301 of record JBGAIL010000007.1, read on the forward strand.
AACGTTGCATGCATCCCTGTGGACCGGCCTTGCGTGCGCCGTGCTCCTGGCGGCTTGTGGTCGCGGAGAGCCGGCCGGGGAGAAGGAGAGCGAAGCGCATGGAGCCGCCGCCGAGGAATTCGAGCGTGGCCCGCACCGTGGGCGTTTGCTGCGCGATGGCAGTTTTGCGCTGGAGTTGCAGATCTTCGAAGAAGGCGTGCCACCGGAGTACCACGTGTACCTGTTCCGGGATGGCAAGCCCGTCGATCCGGCCTCCGCCCGGGTGGCCGTGAAGCTGACCCGGCTGGACGGCGAAGTGAACGCCTTCACCTTCACGCCCGAAGGCGGATTCCTGCGGGGATCGGGCGTCGTCCACGAGCCGCATTCCTTCAGTGTGGAAGTGACGGCCGAGGAGGGCGGCAAGGCGCACCGGTGGAGCTTCGACAGCTTCGAGGGGCGCGTCACCATCGCCGCGAAGACCGCAGCCGAAGCGGGCATCCGCGTGGAGCGTGCGGGCCCCGCGACGATCGGCGATCTCGTTCCGCTGACCGGACGGCTCACACCGGATGCCGAGCGCACCCGCAACGTGTCGGCACGCTTCCCCGGCTTGATCCGCGAGGTCAGGCGCTCCGTCGGCGATCCGGTTCGCGCGGGCGACCGGCTCGCGACCATCGAGAGCAACGAGAGCCTGGAGAGCTATCCGCTGCTCGCGCCGATCAGCGGCGTCATCACCGAGCGGCACACCAACCCCGGCGAGAATGCGACGGGCGAGCCGCTGTTCGTCATTGCCGATTACGACTCGCTCTGGGCGGAGCTTGCGTTGTTTCCGAAAGACCTGCCTCGCATCAAGCCTGGACAGAAGGTGCAGTTGAAGGCGGCGGACGGGTCGCTGTCGCGAGAGGGTCGCGTGGTTCGCGTCGCGCCCGCGGAAGGCGCCGTGCATGGCGCGACGACCGGCCTGTACGAAGTTCGCGTCGCCCTCGACAACAAGGATCGCGCATGGACGCCAGGCCTGTTCGTGGAAGGGCGGATCGAGGTGTCGCAGGTGCAGGTGCCGCTGGCCGTCAGGCGCAGCGGCTTGCAGGCCTTCCGCGACTTCACCGTCGTGTTCGAGCAGGTCGGCGAGACGTACGAAGTGCGGATGCTGGAGCTCGGGCGGCAGGATGAGACCTGGGCCGAGGTGCTCGGTGGCTTGAAGCCCGGCGTGCAGTACGTGATCGGGAACAGCTACCTCATCAAGGCCGACATCGAGAAGTCCGGCGCGAGTCACGATCACTAGAGGCGCCGCCCATGCTCACGCGCATCCTGCATTTCAGTCTCCGGTTCCGCTTCGCCGTGCTGGTCGCGGCGCTCGCGCTGGGCCTGCTCGGCGTCTGGAGCTTCCAGCGGCTCCCGATCGATGCCGTACCGGACATCACGAACGTCCAGGTGCAGATCAACACCGAGGCGGCGGGCTTCACTCCGCTCGAGGCCGAGCAGCGCATCACCTTTCCGCTCGAGACGGCCATGGCAGGCCTCGCGAAGCTGGAATACACGCGCTCGCTGTCGCGATACGGCTTGTCGCAGGTGACCGTCGTCTTCGAAGAAGGCACGGACCTGTACTTCGCGCGGCAACAGGTCGTGGAACGCCTGCAAACCGTTCGCGCGTCGTTGCCACCCGGCGTCGAGCCGGAGATGGGTCCCGCAGCGACGGGTCTGGGCGAGATTTTCATGTACACCGTCGATGCAAGCGCGAAAGCAGGTGCGGCATCGAGCGTCACCGCCACGGATCTGCGGATGGCGCAGGACTGGATCGTGCGCCCGCAACTGCTCCGCGTGCCGGGCGTGGCGGACGTCAACACCGTGGGCGGCTACCAGAAGCAGTTCCTGGTGCAGCCCGAGCCCACCAGGCTGCTGTCACACGGCATCACGGTCACCGAGCTGGTGCAGGCACTCGGGCGCAACAACGCCAACCGCGGTGCGGGCTACATCGAGCGGCATGGCCAGCAGATGCTGGTGCGCGTGCCTGGGCAGGTGGGATCAGGGGACGCCGCCATCGAGGATCTCGAGCGCATCGTCGTGAAGAACGTCGGCGGCGCGCCGGTGCGCGTCGGAGACATCGCGAGTGTCGCGATCGGCTCCGAGCTGCGCACTGGCGCGGCTACCCAGAACGGCCGCGAGGTCGTGCTGGGCACCGTGCTCATGCGCGTGGGCGAGAACAGCCGCACGGTCGCGCAGGCGGTCGCGAAAAAGCTCGAGGAGATCGGGCCGACGCTGCCTCCGGGCATCACCGTCACGACGAGCTACGACCGGACCACGCTCGTCGAGAAGACGCTCGCCACGGTCGAAAAGAATCTCGTGGAAGGCGCGCTGCTGGTCATCGTAGTGCTGTTCGCGCTGCTGGGAAACATCCGCGCCGCGCTCATCACGGCGATGGTCATCCCGCTCACCATGATGATGACGATCACCGGCATGGTGCGGGCCGGCGTGTCCGCCAACCTGATGAGCCTGGGCGCGCTGGACTTCGGCCTCATCGTCGATGGCGCCGTCATCATCGTCGAGAACTGCCTGCGCAGGCTGGGGCTCGCCAGCCGTGGCGAAGAGGCGCTGCCCCTCGCGCAGCGCCTCGAGATCGTGTTCGACGCCACACGGGAGGTGCTCCGCCCGGCCTTGTTCGGCGTATTCATCATCACGGCGGTGTATCTGCCGATCTTCGCGTTGAGCGGCGTCGAAGGGAAGATGTTCCACCCGATGGCGCAAACGGTGGTCATGGCCCTGGTCGCGGCCATGGTCCTGTCGGTGACGGCCGTGCCGGCCGCCGTGGCACTGTGGATTCGCAAGCCGAAGGCGCACAGCGAAGATCGGTTCGCGCGCCTGACGCATCGGCTGTACGAGCCGGTGCTGAACGGAGCCATCCGGGCACGCGTCGCGGTCGTGGTGGCGGCCGCTGCGCTGGCAGGGCTGACCACCTTCGTGGCGATGCGCATGGGGTCGGAGTTCCTGCCGAGCCTCGATGAGGGCGACATCGCCATGCACGCGCTGCGCATCCCGGGAACCAGCCTCACGCAGGCGGTCGGCATGCAGACGCAGCTCGAGGCGACCGTGCGCGCCTTGCCCGAGGTCGACCATATCGTGGCCAAGATCGGCACGGCCGATATCGCGACCGATCCCATGCCGCCGAGCGTCGCGGACAACTTCATCATCCTGAAGGACCGCAAGGCGTGGCCGGACCGGCGCAAGCCCAAGTCCGAAGTCGTCGCCGAGCTCGAGCGGGCGGTGGGGCAGATTCCCGGCAACAACTACGAGTTCACGCAGCCGATCCAGATGCGCTTCAACGAGCTGCTGTCCGGCGTGCGGGCGGACGTGGCCGTGAAGGTCTATGGCGACGACCTCGATACGCTCGCGGCCATCGGCAAGAGCCTGGAAGGCGTGGTGAGCGGCATCTCCGGTGCCCGGGACGTGGCGCTGGAGCAGGTGACCGGCCTGCCGGTCCTGAGCGTGCAGCCGCATCGCGAGATACTGTCCCGCTACGGGCTCGACGTCGCGACGCTGCAGGACGTCGTCGCCGCAGCCTATGGCGGGGAGCCCGTCGGCGCGGTGTTCGAAGGCGATCGACGGCACGACCTCGTCGTGCGCCTGCCGGAGTCCCTGCGTTCCAACCTCGAAGCGTTCGCCCGCCTGCCGGTGCCCCTGCCCAGCGGAGGTTACGTCCCGCTGGGCGAGGTCGCCGGGCTCGATCTCGCCCAGGGTCCGAACCAGATCAATCGCGAGAACGGCAAGCGCAGGGTCGTGGTGACGACGAACGTCCGGGGACGCGACCTGGGATCGTTCATCGCCGAAGTGCAGGAGCGGGTGGCGGAAGAAGCGGAGCTGCCGCCCGGCTACTGGGTCGACTACGGTGGCACGTTCGAGCAGCTGCAGTCGGCCAGCGCCCGTCTCGCCATCGTGGTGCCGATCACGCTCGCACTGATCCTGGGGTTGCTGTGGCTGGCGTTCGGCTCGCTGCCGACGGCGCTCCTGATCTTCACCGGGGTGCCTCTCGCCTTGACCGGCGGCATCATTGCGCTCTGGCTGCGCGACATCCCGTTGTCCATCTCCGCCGGCGTCGGCTTCATCGCGCTCTCCGGCGTCGCGGTCCTCAACGGGCTGGTGCTCGTCAGCTTCATTCGCGATCTGCGTCAGCAGGGAATGGCGCTGGATGAGGCGATCCGGCACGGCGCCATGACGCGATTGCGGCCCGTGTTGATGACGGCGCTGGTCGCCGCGCTCGGGTTCGTGCCCATGGCCTTCAATACCGGCATCGGCAGCGAGGTGCAGAGGCCGCTCGCCACGGTGGTGATCGGCGGCGTGATCTCCTCGACCGTCCTCACGTTGCTGGTATTGCCCGCCTTGTACCGCCTGGCGGCAAGGTATCTCGATACCCGGGCCCCGATCAGGACTCCGGCTCGAGCAGGCGCTGCGTGAGCTGCTCGAGCTGCTCCCTGGCGTTGCGCTTGAGCTGGGTGCCGAACGCGGTGGCGAGGGCCGGCACGGGCTTGTGCTGCGAGGTGAGCAGGTAGATCTTGAAGCGCAGCTCCGGGCGGAAGCGGCGGATCTCGTAGCCCATGTGCTGGAATTCCCAGGCGCTCACGGCGTTGACCAGCGAGATGCCCGCGCCGGCGGCGACGAAATTGCAGGTGGCCGAGCCGATGATGGTGTCGAAGCGCGACTGGGCCCGGATGTCGAACGTCTTGAACAGCGCGGCGATCTTGTCGCGCGTGCCATCCATGCCGCCCGTCTGGACGAAGCTCTGGCCGTGGAAGTCCTCGGGCTTGATGACGCTCTTGCGCGTGAGCTCGTGCCCGCGCGGCAGCACGCACACGGCTTCGACGGAGGCGAGCAGCTCCGCCTTCACTCTAGGGTCGTCACCGAGCATGCCGATGCCGATGTCGGACTGGCCGCTCGCGATCCATTCCAGGATGCGGGTGGAGCTCTGCGTCTGCACCGCGAAGCTGAGATCGGGCTTGCCCCTGGCGAACTCCACGCACTGCTGCGGCAGCCAGGTGTTGCACAGCATGGGCAGGCACACGACGCTCAGCTTGCCGCGCTTCATGCTCTTGATCTCCTTCGCCGCGAGCAGGAGGCTCTCGAGGATGGAGAAGGACTGCGCGACGTGCTCGTAGAAGATCTGCGCTTCCGGCGTGGCGCGCAGCCTGCCGCGGGTGCGCTCGAAAAGCGCCATGCCCACGGAGCGCTCGAGCTGCGCGATGAGCTTGCTCACCGCGGGCTGCGTGAGAGAGAGCTTGTGCGAGGCCGCCGTGACCGAGCCCGTCTCCACGACGGCCTTGAAGGCTTCTACCTGGCGGATCTTGAGCGTGGATTCCACGGCGGGATTATAGGCAGGGCGGGGCTTCAGCGCGCATGGCTGCCGGCTCGTGCCTCCGCCCGGCCGAGCAGGCGGGTGAAGACGAGGTTGAGCGCCAGGTAGATGAGCCCGGCGGCGATGAAGGTTTCGATGGGGGTGTAGGTCTTGGAGGCGAGGTTGCGGGCGATGCCGGTGACCTCCATCAGCGTGATGGTGCTGGCGAGCGCGCTGGCCTTCACCATGATGACCACTTCGTTGCCGTAGGCCGGCAGGAACTGCCGCAGCGCCTGCGGCAGGATGACCTGCATGAACCGTTCACGGCGGCTCATGCCGTAGGCGAGGGCCGCTTCCACCTGCCCGTGCTCGACCGACTGGATCGCGCCGCGGATGGCCTCGCTGGTATAGGCGGCCGAGTTCAGCGAGAGGGCCAGGATGGCGCACCAGAATTCCTCGCGCAGCATGGGCCAGGCGAAGGAGTCGCGGATCAGCTCGATCTGGCCGAGGCCGAAATAGATGAGGAAGATCTGCACCAGCAGCGGCGTGCCGCGGATGACGTACACGTAGAGATGCGCCAGCTGCGACAGCACGGGCACGCGGCTCATGCGCAGGAAGGCGGTGATGCCGCCCATGAGGAACCCGAAGGCGAGCGCGAGCAGCACGATCTGCAGTGTGAGCGGCACGCCTTCGAGCAGCAGCAGGAAATGCTGGAAGATGACTTGAGGGCTCATGGCGTGGCGAGCCCTCTCAACCCGCGGCGCGTGCGGCGTTCCAGGAACCCGAAGACGGAGTTCGATCCCGTGGAGAGCAGCAGGTAGAGGATGAGCGCGGCTCCGTAGAAGTAGAGCGGCATGCGCGTCGAGCCGGTGGCGATGCCCGCGGCGCGCATGAGCTCGACGAGGCCGGTGATCGAGATGAGCGCAGTGTCCTTGAGCGTGAGCAGCCACACGTTGCCGAGGCCGGGCAGGGCGATGCGCAGCAGTTGCGGGAACAGGACGCGCCGGAACAGGCTGAGCCGCGACCAGCCGAAGGCCTGCGCGGCTTCGATCTGCCGGCGGTCGATGGCTTTGAATGCGCCGCGCATGATCTCCGTAGCGTAGGCGCCGCAGATGACGCTGAGACTGAGGAGGCCCGCAAGGAAGGCGCTGGGCTCGAATTCGCCTTCATAGCCGAACGCACTCAGCACCAGGCGCATGAGCTGCCCGCCGCCGAAGAAGAACAGGTACACGACGAGGAGCTCGGGCACGCCGCGCACGCAGGAGGTGTACGCCGTGACCAGCGCGGAGCCGAACGGATTCCCTCGCTCCTTCACGGTGGCGGCCACGGTGCCGATGACGCAGCCCACGCCGAAAGCCGGCACGGCGAGCGCGAGCGTCATGAGCGTGCCGATGAGCAGCTCGTCGCCCCAACCCTTGTCGCCCAAAGAGAGCAGCTCGAGGATGCCCATGCTCAATTCCCTGCCACGTTCGGCGACGGCGCGTCGTAGCGGATGGAGCCGTCGATGCCGAACCATTGCCGGCTCATGCGGCTCACGGTGCCGTCCGCGCTGGCTTTCACGAGCGCTTCGTCCAGCTGCTGGCGCAGCGTCGTGCTTTTCTTGTTGAGCCCGAAGGCGACGCCGTCACCGAGCGAGCCCCCGCGGAAGCCCGGGCCGAACCTGCCGAACTCCCGTCCGCGCTCGTGCTCCTCGGCGATGAAGGCGTTGGTGTTGGCGAAGCCGACGACGACCGCATCCACCCGCCCGATGACGAGATCGAGGAACAGGTTCTCCTGCTTCGGATAGATGCGGATGCGCCCGACGGACGGGAAGCGCTCGCGCACGAAGTCTTCGTGCGTGGTGGAGCCTTCGACGCCGACGACCGCGCCCTGCAGATGCTGCGCGATGCCAGCCATGGCCCGTGCATCGCCCGCCTGCGGCATGCCGAGATCGATGACTTGTTGCGACTGGGGGTAGTAGACCTTGCTGCCCTTGCGCGCGATGAAGTAAGTGGGCGCGGAGAAGTACGGCAGGCTGAAATCGATGACCTTGCGGCGCTCCGGGCGGATGGACAGCGCCGACATGATGATGTCCACGCTGCCTTCCTGCAGCTTCGGGATCATGCCGATCCATTCGGTGGTGACGAACGTGCAGCGCCGCTGCATGCGGCGGCACAGGTCCTTGATGAGATCGATCTCGAAGCCGACCAGCTCGCCTGCCGAGGTGGTGGCGTTGTAGGGCGGATAGGCGCCGTCCGTACCGATGCGCAACGGGCGATCCTGCGCTTCGGCGCCGCCCGGGGCGAGCAGCGCGAGCCCTGCGAGAGCGCCGATAACCGTGCGGAATACAGAAGCGCGATTCATGAATGCCCCGACGGATTCTGCTGTGTGCCTGCGCGGATCACTCGCTACACTATCCGGCGAGCGCTGCGTTTCCGCAAGCGATTTTGAGTTCACGGAATCAAACACGGACCTCGTCGATGCAGAACGTTCACGGGAATTTGATTGGCGGCGAATGGCGTGCGGCGCGCGATGCGATCGCGAGCGTCAATCCGTCTGAAACATCCGACGTCATCGGTCACTATGCGGTAGCCACCGCAGCCGATGTCGACGAAGCCGTCGAGCGCGCCACCAGGGCGCAGCTCGCCTGGTTCGACCTCACTCCGCAGGAGCGCAGCGTTCGCCTGGATGCCATCGCCGGAGATATCGACTCCGCGCGCGAAATGCTCGCGCGCGAGTTGTCCCGGGAAGAAGGCAAGACGCTGCCCGAGTCCCGTGCGGAGGTCACGAAGTCGGCGCAGCTGTTCAAATATTTCGCGGGTGAGGCGGTGCGTATGTGGGGCGAGCACGTGAGCTCCATCCGCGCAGGCATCGATATCGACGTGGAGCGCAGGCCGCTCGGCGTGGTGGGCCTCATCACGCCGTGGAACTTCCCGATGTCGATCCCGGCATGGAAGGCGGCGCCTGCGCTCGCCTACGGCAACGCGGTCATCCTCAAGCCTTCCGAGCTCACCAATGCCGTGGCCTGGTCGCTGGCGCAGATCGCGTCGCGGCATCTTCCGGCCGGCCTGTTCCAGCTCGTCATGGGGGATGGGCGCGTGGGGCAGGCGCTGTCCGCTCATGCGGGCATCCAGGGCATCAGCTTCACGGGCTCGACGCGCACCGGCGAGCACATCGCCGCGTCGGCCGCTCGCGGCATGCGCCTCCAGTTCGAGATGGGCGGCAAGAATCCGCTCATCGTGATGGACGATGCGGATCTCGACAAAGCCGTGGATGCGGCCGTCAAAGGCGCGTTCTACTCCACCGGCCAGCGCTGCACGGCCTGCAGCCGGCTCATCGTGCACCACGCGGTCGCGGAGGCATTCATCGGAAAGATGCAGGAAGCGATGAAGCGGCTGCGCGTCGGCCACGCGCTGGACGACGGAACGGACATCGGCCCGCTCGTCAGCGAGCCGCAGCTGGACCGGGTGCAGAGCTATCTCGCCGTCGGGCAGAAGGAGGGCGCGAAGCTCGTTCTCGGTGGCGAGCGCGTCGAGGCGCGCACGAAGGGTCATTTCATGCGGCCCGCGCTCTTCATCGACGATGACCCGGGCCACCGCATCAATCGCGAGGAGATCTTCGGGCCCGTGGCTTCGGTGCTGCGTGTCGCAGACCTCGAGCAGGGCATCGCGGTCGCCAACGACACCGAGTACGGCCTTTGCGCCGGGCTGTTCACGGCATCGCTCGCGAGCGCGCGCCGCTTCCGTCGCGAGATCCGGGCCGGCATGGCCATGATCAACCTGCCTACCGTGGGCACCGACTACCACGTCCCGTTCGGTGGAACCCGCGCCTCCTCGTTCGGCCCTAAGGAGCTCGGCTCCTCGGCCCGCGAGTTCTACACGAGCCCCATGACCATCTACACGACTGCCTGAGGCAGTGGAGCACCCCATGTCCCAGGCTTCAGTCGTGTCTCCGATCGCGCCGCAGGCTCGCGCGGAGACCATCCGCGTGAGGGGCCTGTGCAAGCGACTCGGCGATCACGACGTGCTGCGTGGCATCGATTTCTCCGCCTACGAGCACGAGACCGTCTCCATCATCGGGCGCAGCGGCTCGGGCAAGAGCACGTTGCTGCGCTGCCTCAACCTGCTGGAGGTGCCGGAAGCGAGCGAGTTCCTGCTCAAGGGTGAGCCCATCCAGTTCCGTACGGGCAAGCGGGGCACCGAGGCGGCCGATGCCGCGCAGGTGAGCCGGTTGCGCAAGTCGATGGCCATGGTCTTCCAGCAGTTCAATCTCTGGACGCACTGGACGGCGTGGGAGAACGTCTACAAGGTGCCGGTGCACGTGCACGGCATGCCGGTGGAGGAAGCCAGGGCGCTCGCGCTCGGCTTCCTGGAAAAGGTGGGCATGGCGGATCGTCGCGATGCGTATCCTTCGCAGCTTTCCGGCGGCCAGCAACAGCGTGTGGCCATCGCCAGAGCGCTGGCCGTGAATCCGGACATCCTGCTGTTCGACGAGCCCACCTCGGCGCTCGATCCCGAGCTCGTGAGCGAAGTGCTGGCGGTGATGCGCGCCCTGTCCGCCGAGGGGCGCACCATGATCGTCGTCACGCACGAGATGAAATTCGCGCGGGACGTCTCGCACCGGGTGCTGTTCCTGCATGAAGGGCGCATCGAGGAGGAAGGGCCGCCATCACGGGTGCTCGTGGAGCCGCGCAGCCGCCGGCTGCAGGAGTTCCTCGGCAAGGCCTGAGCCCTGGAAGATGGGGCTACTCGCTGCCCGCCAGCGTTGCGATGGCGCTCTTGAGGGCTTCGCGCTGCGCGCGCTGCTGCGCAACCTGTCGCTCGAGAGTGGCCTCGTCGTCGCGCAGTCTCTCGAGCGCCCGGGCGTTGAGGCGCCCGATCTCGCCGGGGCTCGCGGCTCCCATCGACTTGCGCTGCAGGATGGAGAGCTGCGGATCGCTGCTGGAGACGGCCTGCTCCGGCGAAATGCTGATCGCGCGCCCGAGCACTTCGAGCGCCGCTCGTTCGAGCACCGTGTGGTCGATCTTGCTCGAATCCAGTCCGCGGTCGAGGGCGATGCGCACTGCGGCGCCGGCTACGTGATGCGCTTCGCGGAACGTGACGCCGCAATCCCGCACCAGGAGGTCCGCCACGTCCGTGAGCGTAGAGAAGTTTCGCCGCACCTGGCGCAGCATGTTCTCCCGGTTCGGCGTGCTCGCCGCCACCATGAGTCGGGCGATCACGAGGCTGCGCACGGTCGTCTCCAGCAGCTGCCAGGCGCCCGCGGTCGATGCGCGCACCCCGTCGATGCTGTTGGTGAAATGCGAGGCCCGCATGGTGCTCAGCACGGAGACCAGCGAGCCGATGTTCTCTCCACTGGTGGCCTTCAGGAATTCCATGACCACCGGGTTCTTCTTCTGCGGCATGATGCTGGAGGTGCCCGCCACGTCGTCCGTGAGCTCGATGAGCCCGAATTCGTCGGTGCTCCACACGTAGAGGTCCTGCGCGAGGCGGCTCCAGGTGACGCCGAGAATGGCGCAGGCGCTGCCGAGCTCCAGCAGGAAATCGCGCGATGCCACGGCATCCTGCGCATGCGCCAGCACTTCGTCGAAGCCGAGCAGCACGGCAACCCGCTCGCGATCGATGGGAAAGGAGGTGCCCGCCATCGCGGCCGCTCCCATCGGACAGCGATTGATCGTGCCGTAGGCGCCGGCCACGCGGCCGTGATCGCGCTCCATCGCTTCCGCGATGCCGAGCAGATAGAACCCGAACGTGACCGGCTGCGCAGGCCGCAGATGCGTGTATCCGGACATCACGGCATCCGCGTGGGTGGCGGCCCGTTCGAGCAGCACCTTCCTGAGGCCGACCAGCTCCCGTGTGATCTGCAGGTACGCGTGGCGCGCGCGGATGCGGTCGATGGTGGCGCCCATGTCGTTGCGGCTGCGTGCGATGTGGACGCGGCCACCGACGTCTGCGCCCGCGCGCTCGATGAGCGCCGCCTCGAAATTGAAATGCACGTCCTCGAGGGCGGGGCTCGCTGCCAGAGCCTGCGCGCCTTCCCGTTCGATCTCGATCAGCGCGCGAGCGAGGCCACGCGCGACCTCGCCAGAGATGATGCCCTTCTCCGCGAGCATGATGGTATGCGCCTGGTTGACGTCGACGACGTGCGGGAAGCTCGTCGCGATCTCCTGGGACAGGCGCGGCTGGTAGATGAGGCTCTGCACCTCAGGCGCCATCGGCAATCCCAGTCTCTTGCTCACGGGGGAGGACATGCGTCCGCAGGGTACGCATCCGCGTGCTGCGCGGCCAATTCCGAAATCGCCGATCTCCAGTCGTCGAAGTCATACCGGTGCGTCGTGCGGGAGCGTTCTGCTAGGCTAACTGCAGCTTCGATGCGAAGAGAGCCTCTGCGGGGAATCACGATGAGCGAGTTGAGTTCCTGGGTGATGAGCGATGACAGCGTCGAGGCGAGCGCCGCTTCGGCCTATCCGGCGCGCTTCCAGCCGAAGGTGCAGGGGCGCATCAAGCGGCGCTTCGGCAAGCAGGCCGGACTCAAACAGCTCTCCGTGCTCGTGGCCGACCTTCCGCCGGGCGTGGCCACCTCGCTGCGCATGTGGCAGACGAGCGAGGACGAGTTCTACTACGTGCTCGAGGGAACGCCCACGCTCGTCACCGACGTCGGCGAGATCGTGATGCGGCCGGGGCAGAGCGTCGGGTTTCCGGCGGGCCGCCCCGTCGGCCACCATTTCGTGAATCGCGGCACGACGCTCGCGCGCGTGCTGGAAGTCGCCAGCATCAACGAAGCGGGCAACGAGTCCATCTACACCGAGGACGACCTGCTGCTGGTCGCGGCGCCGGATGGGAAATCGAAGATCTTCGTCAACCGCCGCCGCGAGCCGTATTGAGGCAGGAAACGTCCATGCAGATCAGTGAATTCGCGCTCGAGCGCATCCAGTCCCTCTACGAGAACACCGTCGAGATCAATCTCTCCGACAGCGGCGTGCACCCATACGAGCTGCGCGCACTGCTGAGCCCGCAGGAGATCGAGGAGATGTGCGCCATCGAGCTCGGCTACGGCTGGACCAACGGCGGCGAGGCGTTGCGCGACGCCATCGCGCGCCTGTATCCCGGCCGGGCGTGCGGGAACGTCATCGTCACCAACGGATCCGCGGAAGCCAACTTCCTCATGGTGATGGCGCTCCTGAATCCCGGCGACGAGCTCATCGTGGTGGTGCCGAATTACCTGCAGATACTGGGTTGGGCGCAGGCCGCGGGTGTCGTCACGAAGGTGGTGCCGCTGAGGCAGGAGAACGCATGGCTGCCGGATCTCGCGGAGATCGAGCGGGCCATCACACCGCGGACGCGGATGATCACGCTCTGCAATCCCAATAACCCGACGGGCGCGTTGCTGACGCGTGAGCAGATGCAGGACGTCGTGGCGCTCGCGCGCAAGCATGGGCTGTATCTGCATGCGGACGAGATCTACAAGGGGTCCGAGCTCTTCACTTCCGAGGGCCCGAGCTTCGCGGATCTCTACGAGCGAGCGCTCGTCACCAACGGGCTCTCCAAGGCGATGGCGATGCCGGGCCTGCGGCTCGGGTGGCTCGTCGGCCCTGCGTCGGAGATCGCGAAGGCCTGGCATTGCAAGGACTACACGAGCATCACCACGAGCTCGATGAGCGAGTTCATCGCGACGCGAGTGCTGGAACCCGCGCGTCGCGCGAATGTGCTCGCGCGCAGCAAGGACATCCTCCGCAGGAACCTCGGGATCATTGCGCGCTGGATCGAGGCGGATGCCGCGCGCCTTTCCTTCATCCCGCCGAAGGCCGGCGGCATGGCCTTCGTGAGCTACCGTATGGACGTGCCCTCCAGGGAGCTGGTGGAGCGGTTGAGGGAGGAGAAGAGCGTGTTCCCGGTGCCGGGCTCGGCGTTCGGACTCGAGCACTACCTGAGAATCGGCATCGGATCCTCCGCGGAGCACCTGGAGGAGGGGTTGCGGCGCATCCGCTCGTTCTTCGACGAGCGCGCCTTCGCGCTTCGGGCAGCGCAACGGTCCCACTGAATGGCAGCACAGAAGCCCGGCAGCCAGTTGCAGCGCGTGGATGAGGCGCATCGCGCTACCGTGAGCTTCTGGATAGACGGCCAGCCGGCGACCGCGCTGGCTGGCGATACGCTGCTCACCGCCATCCTGCTCAACGGCCGCAAGCTGCGCTCGTCGGAGTTCGGCGATGGCCCGCGAGCGGGCTTCTGCAACATGGGCGCCTGCCAGGACTGCTGGATCGCATTCGAGGACGGCACGCGCACGCGCGCCTGCGGCGAGTTCGTGACCGAAGGCATGCGAGTGGTCACGGGATGAGCGATGTGAAGTCGCATCGTGTCGTCATCGTGGGTGCGGGCCCCGCCGGCACGCGCGCGGCCCAGTGTCTCATCGGGCACGGGCTGAGGCCCACCGTCATCACCGAAGCGATGAGCAACGGCGGGCAGATCTATCGCCGCCAGCCCGAAGGCTTTCGCCGCCCGCCGGAAAAGCTTTATGGCTCGGAAGCGGCGAAGGCAACCGCTCTGCACGCCACCTTCGATGCGCTGCGTGGCTCGATGGATTTCCGGCCCGGCACCACCGTGCTCAACGTCGTGGAGCGCAGCCTGTTCCTCGACGCACCGGCCGGCATCGAGGAGCTGGCTTTCGACTCGCTGATCCTCGCCACCGGCGCGATGGATCGCGTGATGCCCTTGCCGGGGTGGACGCTGCCCGGCGTGTTCACCCTGGGCGGCTCGCAGGTCGCGCTGAAGCATCAGGCGTGCGCCATCGGCCGATGCGTCGCGTTCGTCGGGACGGGCCCGCTTCTCTACCTCGTCGCATATCAGTATGCGAAGGCTGGAGTGGAAGTATCGTGCGTGCTGGACACGAGCACCTTCGACGACAAGTTCTCCGGCCTGGCCGACATGCTCGCGAGCCCGCGTGCGGCCGGCCTGGGCATCTACTACATGCTCTGGCTCAAGGCCCGCGGCATTCGCCTGATCCAGGGCGCCCAGCCTCTGTCCGTCGCCGGGTCGGATTGCGTGCAAGCCGTGCGATATCGCCACGCCGGCGCAGAGCACGTCGTGAGCTGCGATGCGGTGGGCATGGGCTATGGGCTCAAGCCCGAAAGCCAGCTCGCGCAGCTCGCGGGTTGTCAGCTGGAGTTCAACTCCGTCCAGCGGCTCTGGGGCGTGCGTCATGACGGTGACGGCCGCGCGGGCGCCGGCATCTACGTGGCGGGAGACTGTGTGGCCATCGAAGGGGCGGATTCCGCCGAGCTTCAGGGAGAGCGGGCGGCGCTGTCACTGCTCGCGGATCTCGGCATCGCGATTCCGTCACGGCGCTTGCGCCATTTGCGAGCGCGCGTGCGCCGCTTGCAGAAATTTCGTCGCGGCATCGAGCGCGCTTTCCCGTTCCCCGAATCGGTCACGAGCGCAATCCCGAAGGACACGCTGGTCTGCCGTTGCGAAGCCGTCACGCTGGCGCAGCTGGACGAGGCCATGGAGGAGCTCGGGCCGGACGGCTCGAACCGGCTGAAGGCGTTCAGCCGTATCGGCATGGGTCGCTGCCAGGGGCGGGTCTGCGGTCCTTATATATGTGAGTACCTGGCGGCGCGCACGGGCAGCCCCGTCTCCGCCATTTCGCCCCTGCGGCCGCAGGCACCCATCAAGCCGCTGGCCTTCGCGAAGGCGGCCCGGCACGCCGAGCCGGGTCATGAGCTGCCGCAGAACGAGAACGAGGGGGCGTGATGAGCGCTCCGGAGCAGCTGGACGTCATCGTGGTCGGCGGCGGCATCGTCGGCTGCTCCGCGGCGCTGAGCCTGGCTCAGCGCGGCGCGAAGGCGCTCGTGCTCGAAAAAGATACGGTGGGCAGCAAGGCGAGCGGCGTCAATTTCGGAGGGCTGCGCATCAACGGGCGCGAGCCTCCGGAGATCCCGCTCAGCGTCCGCGCCCGCGAGTTCTGGGGCGACATCCGCAAGCACGTCGGCCACGATTGCGAGACGGAGTTCACCGGCCATCTGGAGGTGGCCGCGACCGGGAAGAAGATGGCGGTCATCGAGGGCTGGGTGCGCACCGCCCGGGAGTTCGGCCTCGCGCCGGAGCTGCTCGATCGAAGCCGGATCCGGGAGCGTTATCCCTGGTTGAACGGCAGGCTCGTGGGCGGATGCCTCATGGCGCAGGACGGCAGTGCGAACCCGCGCCTGGCGACACCTTATATAGCGCGCGCCGCGCGGCGGCTGGGTGCGCAGATTCTGGAGCACTGCGCCGTTTCGCACATGGAGCACGACGGGCAGCGGTTCCGCGTGCATGCGGCGGACGGGCGGGAATTCCGCGCGCGTGCGCTCATCAATTCGGCCGGCGCCTGGGGCGGGCAGCTCGCCGAACGGTTCGGAGACCGCACGCCGTGGCTCACTCTCGCGCCGCAGATGGTGGTGAGCGAGCCCATTCCGTACCGCATCCGCGGCATCGTGGATTGCGACGTGGGCGGGCGCTATCTCTACATCCGCCAGATTCCCCGCGGCAACGTGCTGTTCGGTCGTGGGCCCGGCCGGGTCGACCTCGAAGCGGACCGCGCATTCGTCATCCCGCAGAACGGCTTCAACGCCTCGAGCATCGCGCTCGGCCTCGTGCCGTTCCTGCGGCCGTATCACATCATCCGCACGTGGTCCGGAGTCGAAGGGAAGATGCCGGACTCCCTGCCGGTGCTGGACTTCAGCGCGCGCGTTCCCGGGCTCGTGCATGCGTTCGGCTTCTCGGGGCACGGCTTCCAGCTCGGCCCGGCGAGCGGCGCCGTGGCCGCGGAGCTGGCGCTCGACGGGCGCAGCCCGACCGACATTTCCGGCTTCCGGCTCGACCGGTTCGCCAGGGCCGGCACCCCCGGCAAATAGATCAGCAGGAGTCGCATCATGCGCAAGTCGATTCTCGTCCTTGCCGCGGCGCTGGCGGCAGCCCACAGCCTGTCCGCGGACGCCCATACGCTCTGGGTCAACGTCGTGCCGGAGGCGGGCAAGCACGTCATCACCTCCATTGGCTATGGCGACACGCTGCCCGGCAGCGAGATCCTCACGCCGGACTGGGGCGCCATGCTGATCGAGAGCTACGACCTCGTCTCTCCCGACGGCAAGGCAGATCCGCTCGGCGTGCCGAAGCCCGTCATCCAGGAGAAGCGGACGCTCGAGACGGGTCTCACCGTGCAGGTGGACCCGGACATCGGCGTGCGCAAGATCGCCATCGGCGCGGGCGCCAGGAAGGGCACGTACCAGGTGGCTGCGCGCACGCCGCTCGTGCGCGTCGTCCACTATCGTGACAAGCAGGGCAAGGATCGCTATTCGGACCAGCCCGTCGCGAAGCTGAAGGACGTCGCGGAAGTGCTGGAGACGAGGCTCGAGATGAACCTCATGAAGGCCGCGTTCGTCGTGGGCGGCTGGAGCGATCCGGCGCCGCTCGGTCAGCCGCTCGAGATCGTGCCGCTGACCGATCTCAGCGACGCGCGCGTCGGTGACGTGGCGCGCTTCAAGGTATTGCTGAACGGTAAGGCGTGGGTTCCGGCAGAAGGAGAGGCCTATCTCACCGCGCACAACGCCAGCTTCGGCAACCGGTGGGCGATCCATTCGACCCTGCAGGCCGGTGAGGGCGAGTTCCGTCTGCCGGCAGCAGGACAGTGGCGCGTCGACGTGGCGTTCAGGGGTCGGAACACGGAAGTCGACGCTTATCGCGACCAGGGCGGGACGAAAGGGGAGCCGCTGCCGCTGATCATCGAGAGCACGTTCGTGTTCAGCCTCGCGCCTTGACCGATGGCTGATTCCCAGCCCCCCGACTATCATCGCGCCCATGAAGCTGCACGCCACCATCGAGAAATGGCCCCTCGTGGCCCCGTTCCGCATCACGGGCTATACCTGGGAGAACATCGAAGTACTGCTCGTCACGCTCGAGCGGGAAGGCAAGGTGGGTCGCGGCGAGGCCTCGGGGGTTTACTACAGGAACGACACCACCGCGAGCATGCTGAGGCAGATCGAATCCATCCGCGGCGCCATCGAGGCCGGAACGGATCGCCTCGCGGCGCAGAAGCTGCTGCCGCCGGGCGGCGCGCGCAACGCGCTGGATGCTGCGCTGTGGGACCTGGAAGCGAAGCTTTCCGGCACGCCGGCGTGGAAGACCGCGGGGCTCGAGACACCGAAGCCTCTGCTCACCACCATGACTTGCGGTGCCGACGAGCCGGCAAAGATGGCCGCGGCGGCGCGCAATTACAGGAATGCACGGGCCATCAAGCTCAAACTGACTGGTGAGCCTTCGGATGCAGAACGCGTGCGGGCGGTGCGGGAGGCGAGGGGAGATGTGTGGCTCGGCGTGGATGCCAACCAGGGTTTCACGCGCGCCTCGCTCGAGAAACTGATGCCCACGCTCCTCGACACGCGCGTCGAGCTGGTCGAGCAGCCGTTCCCCATCGGCCAGGAAGCGCTGCTCGATGGCTTCGAATCGCCCATTCCCGTCGCGGCGGACGAGAGCGTGCAGAGCCTGGCGGACGTGCCCGCGCTCGTCGGCCGCTTCGAGGTGATGAACATCACGCTGGACAAATGCGGTGGCCTCACGGAGGCCCTCGCGATGGCGCGCGCCGCGCGCGAGCACGGTCTCGAGCTGATGGTGGGCAACATGATGGGCACTTCGCTCGCCATGGCGCCCGCGTATCTGATCGGCCAGCTGTGCGAGGTGGTCGATCTCGACGGCCCGCTGTTCATCAGGAGCGATCGGAGTCCGGCGGTGGATTACGCGGGCGGGTTGATCCAGGTGCCGGAAAAGTTGTGGGGATCGTGACCCCCTTTGCGCGGTTGCTAAATCCGCGATCCTGAATGAGAGGGGCGGCCCGCATCGTCGGGCTAAGCTGCGCGCGTGGCGTCGTTACGGATCACGCTGATTGGCCCTGTCCTGTGCCGTCTTCTGCTGCGGGAACGCCATGTTCGCCGCTGCTGCGGAGCCGGAAGCCGCGAACCCGGTGAAATCCGGCGTCGCCTTCACCACGGACCGCATCTGGCGCGGCCTGTCGAGGACACTCGCGGACGCGCGGGGGTCATCGGCGAGGTAGTGGCGGACACCGAACGGCCCGCTCGCGGGCCTCTGGGTCGCGAGCGCGGGCGACGAGCGGTACGACACTTCCGTTCACATCCTGCCTTTCGCCGGCTACACGATCACCCGTAACGGACTGAACGTCGAGCTCGCGTACCTGCGGCACGTCCGCCCCGTGCCGGAGCCGGTGGATCTCGATTTCGGCGAGTTCAACGCTTCGGTCGGTGCGAAACTGGGGCGCGCGTCGGCGCGGCTCGGCCTGTACTACAGCCCGGACTTCTACCTGGGCGGCTCGAGCCGATACGAGTACCTGTCCGGATCGGTGTCGCTGATCCAGTTCGCAGGCATGGATGTCGGCGTGTCCGGGCAGATCGGTGCCTCGCAGTTTTCGGTGGGCTCGCTGCGCAGCTACATGGACTGGAAGCTCGGCCTCCGTGCGAGCCGCGGGCGCTGGTATGGCTCCGCGGCATTCAGCAAGGCCAGGCCTGCCCCCGCTCTCGTGGGTGGCGGCGACGCGGGGACGCGCTTTTCGGCCACTCTCGGCTGCAGCTTCTGACGCGCAGAGTGTGCCGCTGCCGCATACTGCGCCGGTGTCCTGCCCATCCGTCGAACCTGTCGACGCCGGTCCGTTCGGCGAATGGCTCGCAGCCATGCGGCGCTCCTTGCAGGGGCGCGGCGGCATGCAGGTGCCGTGCGGAACGTGCACGGGCTGTTGCACTTCGGGCTATTCGGTGCAGCTTCGGCCGGTGGACCATCGTGCCGCAGCGCGCATCCCGCCGGAATTGCTGGAGAGCGCGGCGGGCTTCCCTGCGGACCAGCGCACGATGTGGCCGAGGGCGAACGGCACGTGCCCGATGCTCGAGGCGGGCCGATGCACCATCTACGAAGTACGGCCGCAAACCTGCCTGGATTACGACTGCCGGGTGTTCGCGGCTGCGGGCATCGAGGCAGGTGGGCAGGACAAGGCGGTGATCAACGAGCGCGTGCGCAGCTGGCGGTTCGGGTATCCGACATCGCGTGACGAGCTGGCGCACCGTGCAGTGCAGACTGCTGCGGCGTTCATTCGAGAACGCCGTGAGAGCTTCGAGGTGCCTGTGCCAGCGGGGCCGATGGGGATCGCAGTGTTGGCGATCAAGGCGTGCGAAGTGTTCATGCCGGGCGGGTCGCCGGAAGGAGCGGCAGAGGGCGTTGTCGCCGGGCGGCGCGCCGATGCGGCCATTGCCGCTGCCATCGTGCGAGCTGCCCGACGTTTCGATGAGGCTGCGGCCGCACCGGACTTCTAGCTCTTCGTCGCCCCGGTGCTCGCATGCCACGCTGCGAGCGTCTCGGCCTCTTTCTTCGGATCGAGTCCCGCCTTCAGCTTCGCCTGCCGGTCCGCAGGCAGCGTCTTGAACCACGCGAGCGTGTCGCGGACGGTTTCCTGCAACGGCCGCGACTCGAGACCCGTCTCCGCCGCGCGTTTCACCGAAGTGAGCGACGCGCCCGCGGACTCGCCTTTCACCGGCGCCCACGGCGGCAGGTCGATCTCCTCCGGCTTCCAGTTCTTCGCGAGGTAGTCCTCGGAGACCCAGGTGACTTTCGTGCCGGCCTGAGGCGATTCGCGCCGGCTCGCCTCGACGAGCTGCCCCATGGTGAAGGCATTCGGCGGCGAGATGGCGTTGAAGTTTCCGGTGGCGCGCGTGTCCGCGAGCTTCAGCATCCACGCGGTGAGGTCGCGCACGTCGATGACCTGGATGGGGTCGCGCGATGTGCCGGGCGCCAGCATCTCGCCGCCTCGCGATGCGCGCACCGGCCAGTAGGTGAATCGATCCGTCGGGTCGAGCGGCCCCACGATATACCCGGGCCGCACGATGCTCGCGCGGTTGCCGAACGCTTCGCGCACGTACTGCTCGCAGAGCGCCTTCATCGGCCCATAGGTCTCGCCGGTGATCTCCTCGGTGTTCGGGTCTTCGAGCTTGCCGGTGGGCGAGCTCTCGTCGTTGGGCTTCTCGAAGCTGGCGTACGCCGAGATGCTGGAGACGTACACGCAATGCCCGCAGTTCGGCGCCAGGAGGTCCGAGGACGACTTCACGAACTTCGGCACGTAGCCGGAGTTGTCCACCACCACGTCCCACTTGCGGCCCTCGAGCGCGCCGAGCTTGCCGTTGCGGTCGCCGACGAGGGTCTCCACGCCCTGCACACCGCCGGGCTCGCGCTTGCCGCGGTTGAAGTGCGTCACTGTCCAGCCCTGGCGCAGGGCATCCTGCGTGAGGTGCGGCCCGATGAAGCCGGTGCCGCCGAGGATGAGCAGGGTTTTCGACTTGCCCGCGCCGAACGCACCGCGCGGCATCGCCGCCTGTGCCGCCAGCAGGGCTCCGACCTGAATCGCGTGACGCCGGGTGATCATGCGGGGGCTCCAGCCGAAGAGAGGGGTGCGACTTTACTCCGTGGCGGTCGGCGTGGCCTAGGGCGGTTGCGGCGAGTGGACGTAGCGGTGCGATTGCCTGCAGCGCGAGACGGCGGTGGCGGCGTGCAGCGTCTTTTCACGGCCCCTCCGGGAATTCGTCAACATGTGGACGAACTCGCCTGGACTGTCCGGCAGCGGACAATCGGGGTGAATCTGTCCGCATGTTGACGACATTCCTGGGAGAGGTGGGTGCCCCGGCGCCGGGGAATCACAGAGGTGGTGCCGGCCGATGCGAATCCGTCTCGGCGCGGCCTTTTGCGCTGGAATGCCCTCAGCCTTACGGCTCCCGCAGCCGCAGAATCACCTCCCCATCCATGCTCCGCTCCGCCTTCACCGGCAGCAAGTCTTCCACGCTGCGCAGCCACGACTCGATGTCGTTCTCGAAGACCGTGCCGGTCAGCCGCAGCTCGCCCACTTCGGCATCGCCGATGACGATGCGGCGGTGCGCGTAACGGTTCACGTCGTCGATCACGTACTTGAGCGGCTCGCCCAGATACTCCAGCCGCCCGCTCTGCCACGCCGTGGCGGATTCCACGGAAGCTGCACGAACCGCAGATCGGGTGAGCGAGGGATCCACGGTGAACTGATGCCCCGCCGTGATCGGCGGTGAATCACTCGCCATGCCGGGCGCGTCGACGCGCACCGCGCCTTCGGTCACCGTGACGTGCGTACGATCGCCGGCGCGCCGCACGTTGAACGCGGTGCCTATCGCCGTAATGGTCGTCTCACCCGCACGCACCACGAATGGCCGGCGCGCATCCTTCTCCACGTCGAAGAATGCTTCGCCCGACTCGAGCCGGACTTCGCGTTCATCGACCGCGAAACGGATCTTCGCTACCGACCTTGCACCGAGCGCGACGCGCGAGCCGTCCGGCAGCTTCACGTCCCGGTGCTCGCCCGTCCGGGTCTGCGCCAAGGCGCCGGTGCTCGCATCCCAGCCGGTATTCCGCCACGCCTGCCAGCCCAGAACGGCTGCCATGCCCACTGCGAGCGCAACCATGGCCGCAGCCGCGGCCAGATGCTTCGGTGTCTGCCACCACCGCTCGGGCGGCAGAGGAGGGGGCAGCTTGTTGGGAAGCCGCTCGAACTTCGCCCACAGCTCCTCGATCCGCTCGAACGCCTGCCGGTTCTCTTCGCTGGCAGCGAGCCATTGCTGCCAGTGCGAGATCTGCTCGACGCTCAGCTCCTCGTCCTGCAGGCGCACGAACCACTCCGCGGCCTCGTTCGTCGGGGAGGCGGTTTCGCCCGCTACGGCTGCCATTTCAGCGATTCTCATGGGGATCGTTCCTTCGTTGCGGGCGCCAGCGCGGCATCGAGCCCGGCACGGCAGTGCAGAAGCGCTTGCACGATGTAGCGGCGCACGGAGCGCTCGGTGGTGTGGAGGTCGCGCGCGACGGCCTTCACGTCCATGTCCTGGAAGCGGTTGAGCATGAATGCGCGCTGGCACTTCACGGGCAGCTCGGCGAGCAGGCGCTGCAGCAGCGCGACCTCTTCGATGCCGGAAACGACGCGCTCGGCCGAGAGCGCGCCGCGTGGGGAAGCGAAGAACTCGAAGGCCTCGTGCCGCTCCTGCGAGCGTCGCGAGCGCATGCGGTCTATCGCGAGGTTCGAGGCCGTCTTGAACAGGAAGGCGCGCAGGTAGCTCACGGCGCCGGGCTCATCGAGCATCAGCAGCCGCACGTAGGCCTCCTGCGCGACTTCCTTCGCCTCCTGGTGGGAGCCAAGGCGCATGGCGAGGAAGCGCAGCAGCGAATCGTTGTGCTCCTGGAACAGCCGCTCGACGAGCGCGGTGCGCTCGCCGGCCTGCGCCGGAACGCTTTCCGATCCTGCCTTAGAATGCATGCCGTCCCCGCACCGCAATCCGCCGCCTTTGCCCCTGCACGATCTTAAGACGGAACTCCCTCCCGGAACGGACAGGGCGGGGGCATTCTGTCCATCCCGGGCCTCCCTTCCGTCCTGGAGGGCACGTTACGCCGGGCGCACCGGCGAGTCACAAGGCCGGGGGAGAACCATGAGGGCAGGCATGAAAAGCGGGGCGGAATCGCGCAAGGTCGGGTCTGCGGTGCAGTGGGCGGTGGCACTGGCTCTGGGGAGCAGCATTCCGGTTTCCCCGCCGGCGAGGGCGGCCACGGCCGCCGAGCTCGAAGCCTCCGTCAACTTCGACATCGCGGCCCAGCCGCTGGATACGGCCCTGCTCGAATTCTCGAAGCAGGCGGGCGTTCAGGTGCTCGCCACGGAGAGCGCGGTATCCGGGAAGACGACGCAGGGTGTTCGCGGCGCCTACCCGGTGAGCCGTGCGCTCGCGGAGCTGCTGAGAGGCTCGGGCCTGAAGTACCGGCAGACGGCCGAGCGTGCCGTCACCATCGACCTCGAGAACGGCAGGCAGGCGGCGGCGGGCGCCGATGGGTCGTTCACCCTGGCGCAGAGCGGGCAGGAAGGGAACGGGTCCGCGGACATCGAAGAGGTGGTCGTGCGCGGCATCGAGTTCCGCTACACGGCACCCTCCACAGCGACCAAGCTGCCCATGGCGCCGAAGGACATCCCGCAGTCCATCACCCTCGTCACCGAGGACGTCATGGACTTCGCCAGCATCCGCCGCTTCGACGACATCTATCGCGTCGATGCGTCCTCGGGCAGCACGTTCAGGAACGACGGGTTCCCCACCGCTTTCTTCCGCGGCTTCACGAACCAGGGCGTCAACGCCATCCGCATCGACGGCTTCCGCTTCGCCGGCAACATCGACCTCGACATGCTGGGCTTCGAGCGTTTCGAGGTGGTGAAGGGGCCTTCGAGCGCGCTCTTCGGCCAGAACACCATCGGCGGCACGCTGAACGCGGTGACCAAGAAGCCGCAGGCCGCGCGCGCGGGCAGCCTGCGGGTGCTCGGCGGAAACGATGACTTCAGGCGCGGCGAGCTCGATCTCACGGGACCGATCGACGCGCAGGGCCGGTGGAAGTACCGGCTCATCGGCGCTTTCGAGGACACCGGCTCGTACCTGGATTTCGCGGGCCGGAAGTCCACGACCGTCGTGCCCTCGCTCTCCTTCGACATGAGCGAGCACACCCGCTTCCTGCTCACGGGCTATTACAACAAGCAGAAGGCCGTGAGCGACTGGGGCGCGGGCCTGCAGGCAGTGGACGCGGCCGCGGGCGATTTCCGGCTGCTGCCGGTGTCGCGCTCGCATTTCTTCGGCGAGCCCTGGAACCACACGGATCTCGAGGCTTCGATCGTCACTCTGCAGATGGAGCACGACTTCAACGACAGCTGGCGCATCCGCATGGCCGTGCAGCGCAACAAGCTGCAGAAGGATCGCCTCAACTGCTCGGCGCAGAACAACGCGGATCTCGAGGGGCGCGTGTTCCCGGGATGCTTCACGTACCTGAGCGAAGAGGACACGCCGCTGCACAGCGGCGAAGTGAACCTGATCGGCGATTTCGAGGCGTTCGGGCAGAAGCACACGGTGCTCTTCGGCGCGGACTATGCCGAGCAGGACAGCTATCGCATGCAGGCCTTCGACTACATCGACGATGCCGATCACGGCACCGCGTGGGGCAGCAGCATCGGCTACAACGTGCTGAACCCGGTGCGCATCGCGCCGGTGAGCCGCGAGGACTTCCCTTTCTATCGCCAGAGGCTGAACGATGCCACGTACTCCGGCCTCACTGCGCAGCTGCTGTTGCACGCGACGGACCGGCTCAGCCTGCTGATGGCGGCGCGTTACAACAAGGACCGGCGCACGCGTGCGGATCAGCGTTCCTCGGACACGCTCGCGGGCCTGGGGGAAGTCGACTACGTGAGCCGGCCGGTCGCGGTGTTCGACAGCAGCAAGACCGTAGGGCAGGCGGGCATCACCTACGAGCTGACGCCTTCCACCAACCTCTATTTCAACTGGGGGCAGACCTACGAGCCGCAGCTCGGCCTGCAGTTCGATCCTTCGAATCCCGATGGCGGCATGCACATCGCTCCGGAGCAAGGCGAGCAGTTCGAGGTGGGCATCAAGGGCGGCGCGCTCGACGACCGTCTCGGGCTCACGCTCGCCATCTTCAGCATGGAGCGCAGCGGCATCAGCCAGTCGGACCACGAGCATCCCGGCTTCAACACGCCGATCGGCACGCAGCGCAGCCGCGGCGTGGAGCTGGGAGCGGCGGGGCAGCTGCTGCCAGGATGGGAGATCTATGCGTCCGCGGCGTTCATGGATGCGGAGTTCATCGAGGGCGAGTTTGTGGGCATGCATGCGGCGAACGCGCCGAAGCAGGCGCTCTCGGTGTTCACGAGCTACCAGCTGCAGGGCGGGCCGGCGAAGGGGCTCGGTGTAGGGCTCGGGTATGTCTACAAGAACGGGCTCGAGAACTACGGCCAGGTGTTCGGGCACGACCCGGTGCACTTCGACTTCGGCGACGTGAACGAGCTCGACCTGCGGGTGTTCTACAACACGCCGCGATGGGAGGCGTTCGTATCGGCCCGGAACCTGCTGGAAGACACGTACTATGCCCCCTCGTTCTTCAACGACTTCCGCTGGGGCATCAGCG
>JBGAIL010000252.1:0-5579 GCA_044225565.1 Steroidobacteraceae bacterium
CACGGAAGGACTCAAGACGGTAGGACGTCGAATCGGGGCTTTGCCTCGATGGATGTGGAACGGCAGCGGCAGATTGCCAGCATGGGTGGCAAGGCCGTCCCCGACGCGAAGCGCAGCTTCTCGCAGAACCGCCAGCTGGCGGCCGAGGCGGGTCGCAAGGGCGGCCAGAGCGTTCCGGGCGCCAAACGCAGCTTCTCGCAGAACCGGGAGCTCGCCGCCCAGGCGGGCCGCAAGGGCGGCCAGAGCGTCCCCGACGAGAAGCGCAGCTTCTCCCAGAATCCCAGTCTGGCAGCCGAGGCCGGCCGCAAAGGCGGTCAGGCGAGCCATGGCGGGGTCTCAGGGAATGCTGTCACGAACCTCACCGAGCACCAGAACAAGCCCGGCACGCACTGATCGCGGCGCCGGATTGAGGCTCCATCACCCACGGGCGCCTGCGCCCGTGGTTTTTCGCGCGCCTTCGAACAGGCGCGGCGCCGACTTTCATTGCAAAGTTTCCAAAGCCCAGCCCCAGTCTTACAACGCGCCGTGGAGCCGGGAGCTGCAGAGAGTGCGCTTCAGGCTCCTGAGGGTTCGGCTGATATATTTGTCATAATATACATTATGCGCACTATTAGACATCGGACCGAGCAAGCTGAAGTGCGCGCCCTGGCCCCGCCTTCCGTTGCCTTTGTCAGGCACTGCGCTATATTTCGTGCCTAATGGCCTGACCGACAACGATTCCGGGCCAGCCGACCGCCGAGAACAACAACAAGGGGCGCGAGCCCCGAGGGTCTCCGATGAGCATCAATCCGACGTGGGAAAAATTTCAACGGGCCACCGTGGCGCTCGCCCGCTCCGGTGCGATCAAGGATCGCCTCTCGAGCGCCTACCGCAATCATTTGTGTGGAGTCGCCGAAGAAGACCTGCCTCGCGAGATGCGCGCCGAGTTTCGCGCCTTCACTCGTGCACTGACGCGGGAGCGACCCATGCTACGCGGCGAAGACGCATTCCGCGCCACCGTACGCAAGATGTCCTGCGAGGAAGCCGAGGACATTGCATGCTCGGTGGTTCAGATGTTCAGCGCATTGCCGCGCGGATTCGCTGTGAGCGCCCGCTCCAAGCCCGCTGCGCAGGTGGTGCCGCTCTATATCGCAGAAGCCTGAGCCGCGCTCGCTTTCAGTCCATCTTGAATTCGATGGTGTCCCAGCGCTGCGTATCCTCGTGGCGCGCCTGACGACGGATCGCATCTACGAGTCCGCGCTCGTCCCAGTCCACGATCTCCGCCGCGTGTTCGGCCATGAGCTTCGGCACCTCGACGCGGCCGCCGAAGGGCTTGAGCAGCACCACGGGCTTGTTGTTCGCCTGGGCATAGAGCATCTGGAACACCGCAAGATCGCGGTCCTGCTCGAACAGGCTGGAGAGCGCCACCACCGCCTCGACCGGCGCAATCTGGCGGCGCAGGTCTTCCTTGAGCTTCTCCTTGTCGCCCACCGGACGGTGCTCGGGCGTGCTGTAGTTGCGATAGAAAAAATTACGCGCGCTTTCCAGGAATTCGAACACGCGCAGGTAATCGTCGCTTTTCTCCCAGACGTGCGTGACGTACAGCAGGATCGGATTGGCTTGGGACATGGCGCGAGTCTCGCATAAAGTCCGCTAGAATGCCGCCTTTCGCGGTCCACAGGCGCCCGTTGCCGTTGCGACTCCTGGTCTACAACATCCGCTACGCGACCGGCACCGGGCCGGCATTCCACCTGCCGCTGCCGGGCGCGGGCTATCTGCGCAGCAACCGCAAGGTGCTCGACGGCATCACCGGATTCATCCGCGACGAGCGCCCCGACATCGTCGGGCTCATCGAGGTGGACACGGGCTCCATCCGCACCGGCATGGTCAACCAGGCCGAGCACATCGCCCGCCAGCTCGGCCACTACTCCACGTTCCAGTGCAAGTACGGCACGGGCTCCATCAACCAGTTCATGCCGGTGGTGCGCAAGCAGGGCAACGCGTTCCTTTCGGCGCCGCACGTGCACGGTGAGCGCTTCCACTACTTCGACACCGGCATCAAGCGCCTCATCATCGAGCTCGAGCTCGAAGAGGTGTGCGTGTTCCTGGTGCACCTGTCGCTCAAGTTCCGGCACCGTCAGTACCAGCTGCGCTCGCTGCACGACCTGATTCTCAAGTCCAAGAAGCCCGTGATCGTCGCCGGGGACTTCAACACCTTCTGGGGCACGCACGAGATCTATCTCTTCATGCGCGCGGCACGGCTGCACAATGCCAACACCGCAGGGCTCCCCTCTTTCCCGTCGCGCTCGCCGCGCGTCGAGCTCGATTTCATCCTGGTGAGCGACGGCATCGAAGTCACGGACTTCCGCGTGCCGCAGGTGCGCTACTCCGACCACCTGCCGCTCGTCTGCGATTTCCGCATCACTGCAGAGCCTTCCACGCGGCACGCTGCCGCGTGACTCCCATCCCAATTCAAGGGGCCGAGCCCATGAACAGCGAAGCGTCCGCCTGGAAACTGGAGCACGATGCCGACGGCATCGCCTGGCTCATCCTGGACAAGCCCGGCACCAGCGCGAACGTGCTCTCCCGGAACATCCTGGTCGAGCTCGGTCAGCTCCTCGAGCCGCTCGAAGCGACCCCGCCGCGCGCGGTCATCGTGAAGTCCGCCAAGCCCAGCGGCTTCATCGCGGGCGCCGACATCAAGGAGTTCACCGGCCTCAAAAATGCGACGGAGGGCTACGCACTGATCCGCGGCGGCCAGCAGGTGCTGGACCGTCTCGCGGCATTGCGCTGCCCGACGGTCGCGGCGATCCACGGGTTCGCGCTGGGCGGAGGGCTCGAGCTCGCGCTCGCCTGCAGGTATCGAGTGGGCGTCGCGGACGAGCGCCTGTCCCTCGGCCTGCCCGAAGTGCAGCTCGGTATCCATCCCGGATTCGGCGGCACCGTGCGGTCGGTACGGCTCATCGGCGTGCGGCCTTCCATGGAGCTGATGCTCACGGGCCGTCCGGTTCGCGCGGACAAGGCGCTGCAGCTCGGCCTGGTCGACCGCCTGGTGCCGGCTGCCGAGCTCGACGCGGCCGCTCGCAAGATCGCCCTGGATCCGCCGCCCCGCCATCGGCCGCCGTTCGTCGAACAGGTGTTGAGCTGGCCTGTGGTGCGTTCGTTCGTCAAATCGCAGCTGCTCGCGCAGGTGGCGCGCAAGGCGAAGCGGGAGCACTACCCTGCCCCGTACGCCATCGTGGAGCTGTGGGCACAGAACGGCGCGCACGGCAAACAATCGTTCGAGGCCGAGGCGCGCTCCATCGCGCACCTGTTCACCACCGAGACCTCCCGCCAGCTCGTGCGGGTATTCCTGCTGCAGGATCGCCTGAAGTCCATGGGCGGCCGGGGCGGCCCGTCGTTCAGGCACGTGCACGTGGTTGGTGCGGGTGTCATGGGCGGCGACATTGCCGCGTGGTGCGCCTTGCGGGGCCTCACCGTCACCCTTCAGGACCGTGGCATGGAATACATCCAGCCCGCCATCGATCGTGCGCACGACCTGTTCACGAAGAAGCTCAAGGACCCGGCCAAAGCAGCCGAAGCCCGTGAACGCCTGCATGCGGACGTGGAAGGCGAAGGCGTACCGGATGCGGACATCGTCATCGAGGCCATCTTCGAGAACCTCGATGCCAAGCGCGAGCTCTATGCGCGGCTCGAACCGCGCATGAAGCCGGAAGCGCCGCTCGCCACCAATACCTCGAGCATCATGCTCGAGCCGCTCGCCGAGCAGCTGCAACGGCCCGAGCGGCTGGTGGGCCTGCACTTCTTCAACCCCGTCGCGCAGATGCCGCTCATCGAGATCGTCAGCTCCGCGTCGACCGACGCCGCCGTGGCCCAGTCGGCCGTCGTGTTTGCACGCAAACTCGACAAACTGCCCCTGCCCTGCCGCAGCGCCCCGGGCTTCGTGGTCAACCGTGTGCTCATGCCCTATCTCCACGAAGCCATGTATGCCGCGCAGGAAGGCGTACCGCTCGCCGTCGTGGATCGCGCCGCGGTCGATTTCGGCATGCCGATGGGCCCGGTGGAGCTCGCGGACGTGGTCGGCCTCGACGTGGCGAGCCACGTTGGCAAGATCATCGCCGAGGAACTGGGCCGTACGCCCCCGCAGCTCACCCAGCTCGAGCAGCTCATCGCGGCGAAGAAGCTCGGCCGCAAGACCGGCTCGGGCTTCTACGAGTGGAAGGAAGGCAAGGCGGTCAAGGCGCCCACGAACGGCGCGAGCGTGCCGCCGGACCTCATCGATCGCATGATCCTGGTGCTGGTCAACGAATGCGTAGCCTGCCTGCGCGAGCGCATCGTGGACGACCCGGACCTCATCGATGCCGCGGTGATCTTCGGCACCGGCTTCGCTCCGTTCCGGGGCGGCCCCCTCGCCTACGCCCGCAGCAGAGGGGTGGAGGAAGTGGTCCTGCGCGAGCGCGTCGTGGACGACCCGGACCTCATCGATGCCGCCGTGATATTCGGCACCGGCTTCGCTCCTTTCCGTGGCGCCCCGC
The DNA here is from genome assembly GCA_044225565.1 of Steroidobacteraceae bacterium. Taxonomy (GTDB): domain Bacteria; phylum Pseudomonadota; class Gammaproteobacteria; order Steroidobacterales; family Steroidobacteraceae; genus CAVXAE01. The sequence goes on from JBGAIL010000252.1 coordinate 4,515, forward strand.
TCGCCTATGCCCGCAACAGAGGCGTGCAGGAAGTGGTCGCGCGCCTCGAGGAGCTCGCGAGCCGATACGGCTCACGTTTCCGGCCGGACGAGGGCTGGTCGCTGCTGCGAGGGCCGGGAAAAGCGTGACTGCCATCCCAGGAAGGCGAAGTCGCTGTGCTACCATCCCCGGGCTTTGCAGTGCACCCGATGTCAAGGCCCGCGTGAGCGGGTGGAAAGGCCGAGATGAGCGAGGAACGCGAAGCCAGCGTTCAACTCCTTAAGACGTTCGCGCCCCTCGATGGGCTCAAGCGCGAGAACCTCACCGCGCTCGCGAAGAAAGTCAGCGTCCGCACCATGCCGGCCGGCCGCATCCTGTTCAAGGAGGGCGAGACGGACAAGCGGAGCATCTGGCTGGTGAGCGGCATGGTGGAACTCCGCGAACGAGAGCAGACCGTGGCAATGATCCGCGGCGGCACGCCAGAGGCGCGCGCGCCGCTCTATCCGCAGATCCCGCGTCGCGTGACTGCCCGGGCCGTGGAAGAGATCAGCTATCTCGCCATCGACAGCGAGCTGCTGGACGTCATGATCACCTGGGACCAGACCGGCACCTACGAGGTGGCGGAGCTGCAATCGCAGACGGAAGGTACGAGCAGCGACGACTGGATGACCACGCTGCTGCAAACGAAGGCCTTCCACCGCATCCCGCCGGCGAACATCCAGGCGATCTTCATGCGCATGCAGCGCGTGCCGTATCGCGCGGGCGAGGTCATCATCAAGCAAGGTGACGAGGGCGACTACTTCTACGCCATCGTCAGCGGCAAGTGCGTGGTCACGCGCGAGACGCCGCTCAACAAGGAAGGCATCAAGCTTGCCGAGCTCGCCGTCGGCGACACCTTCGGCGAGGAAGCGCTCATCGCCGAGGCGAAGCGCAACGCCACCGTGACGATGTCGCAGGACGGCGTGCTCATGCGCCTCAACAAGCAGGACTTCCGCGAGCTCATGAACGAGCCGCTGCTGCAGTGGGTCACCTATGAAGGCGCGCGCGAGATCATCGCCAAGGGCGGCAAGTGGCTCGATGTGCGCC
>JBGAIL010000008.1:0-49359 GCA_044225565.1 Steroidobacteraceae bacterium
CCCAGCGGCCCAGGCGTTGCCCGCTCTCGCCGAGCTGCCGAGCAACGGCCTCGCGCGCACGCCGCCGATGATCTGGGGCGCGTGGTACACCTTCACCACCACCATCACCGATGAGCTCATCCGCGAGATGGCGCGGGCCATGGTGTCCACCGGCATGCGTGAGGCGGGCTACCGCATCCTCAACATGGAGGTGGGCTGGACCGGGCAGCGCGACCCCGATGGCCGCCTGCGCGCGAACGCGAAGTTCCCGGACATGAAGGCGCTCTCGGACTACCTGCACTCGCTCGGCCTCGAGATGGGCATCTGCACGTCGCCAGGCCCTTACGATTGCATCGGCTATCCCGCCAGCTACGGCCACGAAGAGCAGGATGCGCGCATGTTCGCCGAATGGGGCGTGGATTTCATCAAGCACGATGCGTGCAGCGTGCGCGAGATCCACAGCGGCCCGGATGCCTCGCGCCGCGTGTATCAGAAGATGGGCAGCGCGCTGCAGGCCTGCGGGCGGCCCATCATCTACAGCCTGTGCCAGTACGGCGAAAGCGACGTGTGGGAATGGGGTCCCAAGGTGGGCGGCAACATGTGGCGCACCACGGACGACATCGAGGACACGTGGGAATCCGTTTCGGGTGCGTTCGAGCAGGGTCGGCTCGCGCCGTTCGCCGGGCCCGGCCACTGGAACGACCCGGACTACCTCATGGTCGGCCTCGGCGCGCTCACCACCGAGGAATATCGCACCCAGATGAGCCTGTGGTGCATGCTGGCCGCGCCTCTCATCGCGGCCCCGGATCTGCGCTCCATGAGCTCCGAGACGCGCAGCATCCTCACCAACCGCGAGATCATCGCCATCGACCAGGACGTGCGCGGCACGCAAGGGCAGCGGGTGAGCCGGCGAGGCGAGGTGGAAACCTGGGTGAAGCCGCTCGCGGACGGGCACGCCATCGCGCTCTTCAACAAGGGTGAGAAACCTGTCGACGCGCAGCTGGATACGGCCAGCATCGGGCTGGGGAAGGTGCGGGAAGCGCGGGACGTCTGGGCAGGCCGCGACCTTACGCTCGAAGACGGGCGCCATGCCGTGACGCTGCCGCGCCACGGTTCCGTCGTGCTGAGGGTTCCGCAAAGCGCCTGATGCCGGCGCGAGCGGGTCAGGTCCCGCTCATTGCGAGCGAGATGCTGCCTTCCGCGTGAGCGCCGGGATCGAGTACCACCACGCCCAGATCCTGGTGCGCCATGCCGGAGAGATTGTTGAACGCGCAGCTGGCATTGGTTTGTGGCTCGAGGCAGAACACCGGCAAGGCCGGATCCGCATAGAGCATCAGATGGCGGAAGACGGGATCCGCCGTCAGTTTCACGGCGATGCGGCGTGAAGGGAAGCACAGCTCGGCCACGCCACGCCAGCCGCCATAGCAGTTGTTGCGCCACCTGGCAGGCAGCGCGCGAGCCGATGCGAAATCGAGCTCGGGCGGCAACGTGATGCGGTCCGTGGCGGAGCCGCCGGGCCCCTCCAGCCAGAAATGCGTGGCCTCGAAGCGCACCGTGGTATCCGGATCCCGCGCAAACCAGGGATGCTGACCGAAGCCGAAAGGCATCCGCATCGCCCCCAGGTTCGTCACCGAGGTGAGGATGTCCAGGCGATCGTTGCGCACCGTGAACGTCTGCGTTGCCCGGAATGAGTACGGCTCGGCGGCATTCCGGCGCTCCAGCTGCAGCACCGCACGGTTCGCGGAGCGCTCGTTTACGCTCCACGCCGAGGTCCAGCCGCTGCCGTGCTCGTTGTAGGGTTCCGGCGGCACGTTGGGCGCGAAGCGATGCACACGACCCTCGAACTCGAATTGATTGTGATCGATGCGGTTGGCGTAAGGCACCATCGGAAAGCACGCGACGCCCAGGATGTCGCGTGCGCGCTCCGCTTCCGCCGAGAGCGGCCTCAGCACGTCCCGTCCATGGTACCGGGCCGAGGCGATGCTGCCCCCGAGTGAAGGAACCAGCTCCACGGTCAGCGCACCTTCGCGAATGGCAACGCGTCCGCTCGACGCTTGACTCGTCGCAGTCGCCATCAAGGGGCGACGACCTTCTGCGTCTGCTCGCCGAGGCCCGCGATTCCGAGCCTCATCCGGTTGCCCGCGCGCAGGAATCTCGGTGGCTTCTGACCCATGCCGACACCGGGCGGCGTGCCGGTGGAGATGATGTCGCCCGGATGCAGGGTCATGAAGTGGCTGACATAGGACACCAGCCGGGGCACCGTGAAGATCATGGTGCGCGTGTTGCCGTTCTGGAAGCGCTCACCGTCCACTTCCAGGAACATGTCCAGCTTCTGCGGGTCCGCGACCTCGTCCGCCGTGACCAGCCACGGGCCGAGGGGCGCGAACGTGTCGCAGCATTTGCCCTTGTCCCAGGTGCCGTGCCGCTCGAGCTGGAATTCGCGTTCGGAGACGTCGTTCACCACGCAGTATCCCGCCACGTGCGCGAGAGCCTGCTCTTCGTCCACATACTTCGCGGGTGCACCGATCACCACGCCCAGCTCCACTTCCCAGTCCGTCTTGGTGGAGCCTCTCGGAAGCTGCACGTCGTCGTTCGGCCCGACGATGGCGCTGGTGGCTTTCATGAACAGCACCGGCTCCGCGGGCACCTGCGCGCCGGCCTCTGCCGCGTGATCGGCATAGTTGAGGCCGACGCAGACGATCTTGCCCACGCCGCCGACGCAGGGGCCGAGACGTACCGATTCCGGGACAGGGGGAAGCGTCTCCGCGCCTATCCCGCGGAGCCGGTGCAGGCTCTCGGGATGCAGCGTCGCACCGGCGATGTCCGCAACGATGCTCGAGAGGTCGCACAGGCGGCCGGTGCGATCCAGCATGCCGGGGCGCTCCATTCCCCTGGCTCCCCAGCGGACGAGTTTCATGGGCTTCGATTCTCCGAGGTCGAGGTCAGGGAAGGGCGCCGGGAAGGCCGACGCTGAACCCACCGTCCACCACCAGCTGGGTGCCGGTGACGAACGAAGCCTGCGAGCCGGCGAGAAAGCGCACGGCGCGTGCGATCTCCTGCGGCTCGGCGATGCGGTTCAGCGCGTGCAGGCCGCCCGCGGCTTGCCGTGCGGCCTGCGGATCCGGCTGCGCCGCGAAATACCCGGCTGCGAGACCGGCATCCACGTAGCCGGGGCACACACAGTTCACGCGAATGCCTTCCCGTCCGTGATCGATGGCCATCGCCCTGGTGAGGCCGATGATGGCCGCCTTCGTGGCGGAGTACACGGCGCAGCCAGGCTCTGCGAAGAATCCGTTCACCGAGGACAGGTTCACGATGCTGCCGCGGGTGGCGCGCAGCTGCGGCAGGAAGAGCTTGGAACACAGGAACACACCGCCGAAGTTCACGTCGACGACGCGCCTCCAGTCCTCGTAAGAAGTGTGCTCGACGCTTGCATTCACCTGGATGGCAGCGTTGTTCACGAGCGTGGTTGCGGGACCCAGCGTCGTCTGGACGTGCTTCGCCAGTTGCTCGACGGAAGCGGGATTCGAGACATCCGTGACATGGACTTCCGCAGTGCCGCCTTGCGCCGAGATCAGTTCATGAGTGGCACAGGCAGCGGCGGCATCGATGTCCACCACGGCCACCACCGCACCCCCGGAAGCGAACTCCAGCGCAATGGCGCGCCCGATGCCCGACCCGGCGCCCGTGACGACCACGACCTCCTTCACGTGGGCACAGCCAGCTCGCCCGCGCGGGACTTGCGCTCGCCGAGCGTGGCGAGCACCGTGGCGGAGAGCACCAGCGCCCCGCCAACGATGACGGGCCCTTGCAGCCGCTCGCCGAGCAATGCCGCGGCGATGAGCAGGCCGAAGAAGGGGATGAGGTAGTTGCCGAGCGAGGCCTGGTTGGCATCGAGCCGCTTCAGCACCGCGAGGAAGGCCACCATGGAGATACAGTACTGGAAGAAAGCCAGCACGCCGATGCCGGCGAGCGTAGTGGCCGTGAGATGAGGCAACCGGGTGAACGTGGCGGGCTCGAGCGCCCACGCGATGGGCGCCAGGCAGGCGAGCACGGCGAAATAGCTGTACAGCAGCACTTCCAGCGGAGAGTAGCTCGCCAGCAGGCGTTTCGAATAGACGTTGTAGAAGGCGCTGCCGCAGATGCTGAGCACGACCAGTCCGCTGCCCAGCGCCGCCTGGTTGCCGGCCAGCGAGACCGCGCTCCAGTCGATGCCGGAGCACAACAGCGCACCGACGATGGCGAGCCCGAAGCTGACCCAGCGGACCGGCGTCATGTGCTCTCCGAGGAGCACGCGCGCCATGACGGCGGTGATCACCGGCAGCATCAGCATGAGCAGCGCAGCGTTGGAAGCGGACGCGTAGCGCATGCCCCAGGTGATGAAGAGTTGCGCGAACACCTGCCCGAGCACGCCCAGCAACACGAATTGACCCACTACGCTCAGCGCGCTGGCTCCGGCGCCTGGGCGCGGTCCGGGCGCGCGTTGCTTCCGCTCCCGCAGCACGAAAGGCACGAGCAGGGCAGTGGCCAGCGCCATCGGCAGGAGCGTCGCGGCGATGGGCCCGAGCTGGCGCTGCACGAGCTTCACCATGACGAACTGGCTCGCCCACACGAGGTTGCAGAACACCAGCAGGGACCAGTCGAGCAGGCGGCCCCGGCTCATGGGCGCACCCGGCATCGCCCGGTGCGGCACGCGTATTGACAGGTAAAAACCGGCTCCATATGCTGAGTATAACGATAAACCTACGCCGCGCGCGCCCCGGATCGCCCGGCCGGACCACCGCACAGGTCAGCACGTGACGCACAGACCGCTCCGCTCGGCAGCCTGGTTCGCCGGCGATTCCAAGGCCAGCTTCGTGCACGCCACCTGGATGCTGGGCCAGGGCATCTCGCCCGAGGAGCTGCGCGGCCGGCCGGTGGTCGGCATCTGCAACACATGGTCCGAGCTTACGCCGTGCAATTCCCTGCTGCGCGACCTCGCGGAGCACGTCAAGCAGGGCGTGCGCGAAGCGGGTGGATTGCCGCTCGAGTTTCCCGTGATGTCGCTCGGTGAATCGAGCATGCGTCCCACCGCCATGCTCTGCCGCAACCTGGCGAGCATGGACGTCGAGGAGACCGTGCGCGCCAACCCCATCGACGGGCTCGTGCTGCTCGCGGGATGCGACAAGACGACCCCTGCGCTGCTCATGGGCGCTGCGAGCTGCGATCTGCCGGCGCTCGTGGTGTCGGCGGGCCCCATGCTCGGGGGCCGCCATCGCGGTCGTCGGGTGGGCTCGGGCACGGACATGTACCGCATCAGCGAAGAGGTGCGCGCCGGCACCGTCGCTCGCGAGGAGCTCGACACTTTCGCGCAGGAGACGAACCGCACTCCCGGCACCTGCAACTCGATGGGAACCGCCTCCACCATGGCTTGCCTGGCGGAAGCGATGGGGCTCGCGCTTCCGGGCAATGGAACCATCCCGGCGATCGATGCGCGTCGTCGCGTGCTGGCGCGGCGCTCGGGCGCACGCGCCGTGGAGATGATCAAGGAAGGGCGGCTCATCTCGCAGGTCGCCGTGCCGGCAGCGTTCGAGAATGCAGCCCGCGTGCTCGCCGCGCTCGGCGGCTCCACCAACGCCGTCATCCATCTCATCGCGCTTGCGGGTCGACTGGAGGTTCCGTTCCGGCTGGACGACATCGACCGGCTCGGCCGTGGCGTGCCCACTCTCGTCGACGTGATGCCGGCGGGCGCCGGCCTGATGGACGACTTCTTCGCGGCCGGCGGATTGCAGGTCGTGCTGCGCAGGCTCGCTGAAGCCCGGCTGCTGCGGGAAGAGGCGCCCATGCTCACCGGCGAGCGCATTGGAGATGTCTGTCGCAAGGCGGAATGTCTAGATGAGCGCATCATCCGGCGCTTAGACGATCCCGTGTGCGCCGACGGCGGCATCGCGGTGCTGCGCGGGAATCTCGCCCCGGACGGCGCCGTCCTGAAAGTCTCCGCGGCCTCGCCCAATCTGCTGAAGCATCGCGGTCCGGCCGTCGTGTTCGAGGACTACCCGGACTACGAGCGGCGCGTGTCGCATCCGGATTTCGACGTGCCGGACGATGCCGTGCTCGTCCTGCGCCATTGCGGGCCGCGCGGCTATCCGGGCATGCCGGAGCTGGCGAATCTCGGGCTGCCGCAGAAGGTATTGCGCCGGGGCATCCGCGATCTCGTGAGAGTCTCCGACGCGAGGATGAGCGGCACCGCCTACGGCACGGTGGTGCTGCACGTTGCGCCGGAAGCCGCAGCCGGCGGGCCGCTCGCACTGGTGCAGGAAGGCGATCCCATCGTGCTGGACGTGGCCGCCCGCCGCATCACCCTGGATGTCGACGCTGCCGTTCTCGCTGCGCGGCGCCCGCCGGTACGACCGCAAGGCGAGGCGCACGGCTACGAGCGGCTCTTCCGCGATCACGTGCTGCAGGCCGATGCCGGCTGCGATTTCGATTTCCTCACCGGGCGGCGCGCTGCAGGCGTCCCACCGCCCTCCCTATAGAGCCTGCCGCACGTTCCTGCGTGCCCGTCAATCCAATGGAATCTCCAAGATGCCCCATGCTGTAGCTGCCGCGCGCGACGTTCCGTTCTCGGGCGTGTATCCCATGCTGTTCGCGTTCTTCGACGAGACCGGCGCGCTGGACGAGAAGGCATTGCGCAACCAGGTGAGCGCCGTGCTGGCAGCGGGAGCGCACGGCATCGCCGCGCTGGGCCTCGCCTCCGAGGCCAACAAGATGAGCACCGCCGAGCGGCTGCGCTTCATGGAGTGTGTGCAGGAAGCGAACGGCAGCAAGGCTCCGCTCAGCATCACCGTGTCCGAGACCAGCACGAGAGGGCAGATCCAGTTCGCACGCCAGGCAATGGCGCTCGGGGCTGCGTGGCTCGTGCTGCAGCCCCCTCCGGTAAAAGGCATGACGGAAGCCTCGCTGGCCGCGTTCTTCAGCGAAGTGGCGGATGCGGTGGATGCCCCGGTCGGCCTGCAGCTCGCGCCCGACTTCCTGAGCGGCACGTTGTCGGCGGCGACATTGTCCAAGCTCGCGGCGCGCAGCCCCAACATCTCCATCCTCAAAGTGGAGATGCCGGCGCCCGAGGTCGCACGCCTGATCCAGGACACCGGCGGCCGATTCGCCGTGTTCAACGGGCGTGCCGGCCTCGACATGCCGGACAGCGTGGCTGCGGGATGTGCGGGCTTCGTGCCCGGAGCGGAGTGTACGGACAGGCTGGTTCGCATCTATGAAGCGCTGCGCAGCGATGAGCCCGGCCGGACCCTGCAGGCCGAGCGCGATTACAAAGAGCTCGCGCCGCTGCTCGGCTTCCTCATGCTCGGAATCGACAACTTCCTCACCTACGGCAAGACGCTGATGGTGCGGAGGCTGGGGCTACCGCCAGTATCGAGCGTCGTGCGCTCGCCGACGGCGGGAGCCAGCGAGTTCGCGCTCGGCGTGCTGGGGCGATGGTCGCGAGAGTTGGGGCCGCTCGGCCGCTGACTCAATACGTGGCGCGCCCGCCGCTCAGGTCGAACGTGAATCCCGTGCAGAAGCTGCACGCGGGAGAGACGATCCAGGCGACCATCGATGCGGCTTCCTCGAGCGTGCCGCAGCGCTGCATCGGGATGCGCTGCGTCATGTACTCCACCGTTGCCTGAGGCAGCGCATCGACCAGCGGCGTGCGTATGACTGCCGGCGCGAGCGCGTTCACCGTGACGCCGGTGGTGGCGCAGTCCTTGGCCATGCTCTTCACGAGCCCGATCAGCGCGGCTTTGGATGCAGAGTACGCCGCCATGCCCGGATTACCTTCCTTGCCCGCGATGGAAGCGACATGCAGAACGCGCCCATAGCCTCGCTCGATCATTCCCGGCAGCACGGCCTGCGAGAGCGTGAGCGCGCCGCGCAGGTTCAGCGTCACGATGCGGTCGAACTCTCCGATATCGACTTCGGCGGCGGGGACATTGGTTCGGCCAGTGATGCCCACGCAATTGATCAGCGCATCCAGTTTGGCCGATGCGGCAGGAAGTCCTGCCAGCGTGGCTCGAGTAGCGCCATCGTCCAGCAGGTCGACGCGCAGCGCAGCGATGCCGGGGCAGTTTTCCTCGAGCGCGCGAAGGCCCTTCGCATCGGCATCCAATGCGAGCACCGTGCATCGCATCGTATGCAGTCTCTGTGCGACCGCCAGACCGATTCCGCTCGCGGCGCCAGCCACGGCGACGCGATATGCACCGCGCTCCGCGAAGTGCGCGCCGTAGCCGCCGAGATCCCTGGCGCGTTCCGCCGGTGACTGCATGCGCCATCCCCTGAGGTGAGCCGGCGATCAGTGTATCGATAAACCTGCGAGGTTGCGAATGGCCGGCGGAGCGGCATCCGGCCGCGGCTCAGGAGGCGCCGACCCGTAATTTGACCGGCAGCACCGTTCCGCGCGTCTCGAAGCGTCCGGCGTGCAGCCGGTCCAGGATCATGCGGCCGCCCAGCTCGCCGAGCTCGTAGGCAGGGGACTCCACGGTGGTGAGCATGGGGCGGGAGTAGCGCCAGAAATCGAAGGCGTTGAAGCCGGTGACGCGCACGTCCTCGGGCACGCGGTAGCCGTTGTCGATCAACCAGTTCACCACGGCGATGCCCGTCTGGTCGTTGCTGCAGAGAAAGGCGTCCGGCGTGCCTTCGGTCGCGACGTGCGTGGCGATGGCGCGTTGCGTCGACACATAGTCGCCGCCTTCCGTCGCGAGGCTGCGCAGCGAGGTGCGCGCTCCAGCGGATTTCAGCACTTTCTGGATGCCGGCCTCGCGCTTCTCGAGCGCCGGCCAGCGGTGCTTCTGCGAGACCCACACGAAACGCCGGCAGCCGAGTTCGAGGAGATGCCGGGCGAGCAGCGTGCCGCCGCCCAGGTCGTCCTGCATGAGGGACACGGCATCCGTGATCGACGCGGGCACCTTGTCCTGGAAGATGAGGAGGGGGTCGCCGAGCGAGGCGAGGTGGCGATAGATCTTTTCGCGCTGCACCGGCGGCCCCGAGGCCATCACGCAGAGCGCGTCCGTCTGCCGGCTGCGCAGCGCGCCGGAATCGAGCAGCCGCTCCCCGCTCGTGCCGCGCAGGATGAGCCCGTAGTCGCGCTGGTTCAGGCAGTTGCTGAGCCCCGCGAGCACCGACGTGGAGAAAGCGTCCGCGACGAAGGTGGGCGAAGGGTCGACGATGACCATCTCGACCAGGAATCTCCGTGACAGGCGCAGGCTGCGTCCCGCGGGATCCAGGCGATAGGAGAGCTTCGCCATCGCCTCCTCCACCTTGCGCCGCGTGCTCTCTCCCACCTTGGAGGAGCGGCCGTTGATGACGTTGGACACGGTCATCACCGAAACGCCGGCCCGGCGCGCGACGTCCTTCATGGTCATTCTGGGCTTGGACCGGGGCGCGCGGGATCGGGATGCCACGTGAGAGAGCCTGTGCGGGAGCGTGGAGGTTTCGCTGGCGCCAAGCATAGCAGGCCGTGCCGGCCGCGAGCCGCGCAGCCAGGTGCTAGGATTCGTGGCGATCCGTTTTTCGCATCGTCGCAGCAAACCCAGGCATGAGCATTCCTTCGGGCACGAACCCTACGCCGCATTCCCCGGACCGCTTGCGGCTCGCCGCGCTCATCGCGCTGGCGCTCGCGGTCGTGCTGAGCGGATGCTGGCTACTGTACATCCGTGAAGCCGAGCAGATCGCGCAGCGTCAGGCGGAGCGCGAGGTGGTCCGCGTCAACCTGCTGGCGAAGCTGATGCAGAGTGAGCTGCGCCCCGTCGCCGACGATCTGCGGCTGCTCGCGGATGGCGATGGCCTGCGCCATTTCCTGGAAACCGGCGAGCAGCGCGGGCTGCAGGCCGCGCTGCGTCGCGCGCGCTTCTTCAGCGAGCACAAGCCCGGCTACGACAAGGTCCGCTACCTCGACCAGGGCGGGCAGGAGATCCTGCGCGTCAATCACGGCGGCCAGGTAGTCGAGCCATCGAAGCTGCAGAACAAGGCGGACCGGCATTACTTCCAGCGCGCGAGCCAGTTGCCGCCCGGCGGCCTCTATCTCTCCGCCTTCGATCTGAGCATCGAGAACGGCCAGGTGGAGCGGCCCTACAAGCCCATGCTGCGCTTCGCCGTGCCGGTGTTCGATTCGAAAGGGCAGCGGCGGGGCGTCTACGTCATCAACTATCTGGCCGGCCGCCTCGTGGATCGCCTGCAGCAGATGGTGCCGCTCTACGCGCATCGTCTGCGCATGCTCAACTCGCAAGGGTATTGGCTCAAGGGAGCGGGCGCGGATCTGGAATGGGGCTTCATGCTGCCGGCACAGGAGCACAGCACACTTGCCCGCAGCGACGCGCGTCTCTGGGCACGGGTGCAGCGGGAGCAGGCGGGCCAGTTCCGCAGCGCCGACGGCATATTCACCTGGCGCCGGCTTTCGCCTTCAGAATACATCGGGGTGGAAACGGCGGCGCTGCATGCGGACGAGCCTTTCGTGGTCATGGCCTCGGAGGTGTCGCCGGCGGAATGGGGTGCGCTGTTCACGGGCTTACGGCAGATCATGCTGCTGGTATCCGCAGCCCTGGTGCTGCTCACGCTGAGCTGCATCTGGCTGTTCCACCGCTGGCGCCACGCGATGCAGGGTCTGCGCGAAACCAACGAGCAGCTCGAGGGGCGCGTGCGCGAACGCACCGCCGAGCTCGCCCAGAGCTATGAGCTGCTGAAGAGCCACGAACAGCTCCTGGAGGAAACCGGTGACCTCGCCAAGGTCGGCGGTTGGGAGCTCGATCCCGAATCCGGCAAGGGTCGCTGGACGCGCGAGATCGCGCGCATCCACGAGCTCGGCATGGGCGTGCAGCCGAGCCGGCAGCTCGGGCTGGAGTTCTATCCCGGAGAGTCGAGAACGCGCATCGAAGCCGCCCTGCAACGCGCCATCAGCGAAGGCACGCCTTACGATCTCGAGCTCGAGTTCGTGAGCGCGCGAGGCGAGCACAAATGGGTGCGCACCATCTGCCGGCCCGTGATGCGGAACGGCAAAGTGATCAGGCTGCGCGGCGCGCTGCAGGACATCACGGCGCGCAAGACGGCGGATATGAAGCTTCGCGCCCAGCTGCAGAGGCTTCATCTGCTCGAACAGATCACGCGCGCCGTCGGCGAGCGGCACGATCTGGCGAGCATCCTTCGCGTCACCATCGGCGCGCTGGAAGACGACATGCCGCTGGACTTCGGCTGCGTCGGGCTTTACGACGCGGAGCGGTGCACGCTCACCGTCACGGCCGTCGCGCCGAAGAGCGGTGATCTCGCGGCACGACTCGAGATGTCCGAACAGGCGATGGTAGCCATCGACGAGAACGGTCTGTCACGATGCGTGCGAGGCCATCTGGTGTACGAGCCGGATGTCTCCAGGCTCGCGTTCCCGTTTCCGCAGCGGCTCGCGGAAGGCGGGCTGCGCGCGCTGGTCATCGCGCCGCTGCAGATCGAAAGCACGGTGTTCGGTGTGCTGGTGGCGGCTCGCCGGCAACCTGGCACGTTCAGCAGCTGGGATTGCGAATTCCTGAGGCAGCTGAGCGAGCACGTGGCGCTCGCGGCGCGACAGGCGCAGCTTCACGGAGATCTGCAATCCGCCTACGAGAATCTGCGCAACTCGCAGCAGTCCGTGATTCAGCAGGAGCGTCTGAGGGTGCTCGGCCAGATGGCCAGCGGCATCGCGCACGACATCAACAACGCCATCTCGCCCATCATGCTGTACACGGACTCGCTGCTCGAGACGGACCCGACGCTGAGCGAGCGGGCACGGACGTCGCTGCGCACCATCCAGCAGGCAGTAAGCGACGTCGCAGAGACCGTTGCGCGCATGCGCGAGTTCTATCGCCAGCGCGAGCCGCAGACCGAGCTCAATGCGGTCGAGATCAACGATCTGGTCCGGCAAGTCGTGGAGCTCACCCGCGCGCGCTGGCAGGCCATGCCACAGCGGCGCGGCGTGGTCATCGAATTGCGCACGGAGCTCGCGCCTCGGCTGCCGTCCGTGGCAGGCATCGAGAGCGAGATCCGTGAGGCGCTCACCAATCTCATCTTCAATGCCGTCGACGCAATGCCGCAGGGCGGCACGCTCATCTTGCGCACGAAGCGCGACGTGGCCGGGCGAGCGCTCGTCGAAGTCTCCGACACGGGAACGGGAATGGACGAAGAGACCCGTCGCCGCTGTCTCGAGCCGTTCTTCACCACGAAAGGCGAGCGTGGCACGGGTCTCGGTCTCGCGATGGTGTATGGCGTCATGCAGCGCCACGGCGGCAGCGTGGACATCGACAGTGCGCCTGGCAAGGGCACGACGATGCGCCTCTCTTTCGAAGTGGCGGCGGCACCGGGCGTGGATCCCGTGGAGTCCCGGTTCGAAACGCCGACCGGCCTCACCCTATTGCTGGTCGACGATGATCCGACGGTGCTCAAGTCCCTGCGCGAGACGCTGGAGCTCGACGGTCACACCATTCTCACGGCCAGCGGCGGCCAGCAGGGCGTCGAGACCTTCGAGGCATCCCGCAAGCCGGGCAGCGCGGCTATCTCCGCCGTGATCACGGATCTCGGCATGCCCCACGTCGACGGGCGCGTGGTCGCACAGGCGGTGAAGCGTGCTTCGCCGGACACACCCGTCATCCTGCTCACCGGCTGGGGCGAGCGGCTGCTGGCCGAAGGCCATGCGCCGCCGAACGTGGACCGGGTGCTGAGCAAGCCGCCACGCATCAAGGCGCTGCGCGAGACACTCGCCGTGCTCTGCAGTGCCGGGGCTTGATCCCGCGTGGGCGAGCTTTCCGAAGGCGACATCCCGGCGATGATCGCGCTCGAGCACGTCTCCAAGGCTTATCGCGCCGGCGGCCGCTCCGCGGTACGGGACGTGACGTTCAGCGTTCCCGAGCGCGCGTTCGTCGCGCTGGTCGGTGAGTCGGGCTCCGGCAAGACCACGCTGCTCAAGACGATCAATCGACTCGTCGAGCCGGATACGGGCACGGTGAGCATCGCGGGCAAGCCCGTGCAGGGCGTCGAGCCTCACGTGCTTCGCCGGCAGATCGGCTACGTGTTCCAGGGCGTCGGGTTGTTCCCGCATTTGAGCGTGGCGGAGAACATCGGCATCACGCCGCAGTTGCTCGAGTGGCCGCAAAGCGGGATCTCCAGGCGCGTCGACGAATTGCTTGAGCTGGTATCCCTGCCTGGTGAGTTGCGTACCCGAATGCCGGACGAGCTCTCGGGCGGCCAGCGGCAACGTGTGGGCGTGGCGCGGGCTCTCGCGGCGAGGCCAGCCATCATGCTCATGGATGAGCCGTTCGGTGCGCTCGATCCCATCACGCGTGATTCGATCGCCACGGAATACCGACGGCTGCACGAGCAGATGGGCCTCACCACGTTGATGGTGACGCACGACGTACTCGAGGCGATCCTGCTGGCAGATCGCATCCTGGTGATCCGCGCAGGGCAGATCGTCGCCGACGGCGAGCCGCACGAGCTGCTCGACGGACATCCCGATGCCGGCGTGCGCGCGCTCATGGACATGCCACGCCGGCAGGCTGTGCGGGTGCGCTCGCTTCTCGAAGCGAGAAATTCGCGTGGATGAGCGCTTCCAGGCCGCATTCGACCTGCTGCCCGAATATCTCGGCAGCCACGTGATACTGAGTGCTGCAGCGCTCGGCCTGGGAATCGCCATCAGCCTGCCGCTCATCATCGCGGCGAGTCGGTATCCGCGAGTGCGCTGGCCGCTGCTCACGCTGTCCAGTCTCATCCAGACCGTGCCGAGCCTCGCGCTGCTGGCACTGTTCTATCCGATACTGCTGGCGCTGTCCTCGGTGACCGAGCATCTGTTCGGCGAGCGCATCTCCGCGCTGGGCTTTCTGCCGTCGCTCCTGGCTCTCACCCTTTATTCGATGCTGCCGGTCATCCGCAATGGGGTGACGGCGCTGATGAATCTGGACCCCGCGGTGATCGAGGCTGCACGCGGCGTCGGCATGACGCCGAGGCAGATGCTGGTGCGTGTCGAGATGCCCCTCGCGGCACCGGTGTTGATGGCGGGCGTGCGGACTTCGGCAGTCTGGGTCATCGGCACGGCCACGCTATCGACGCCAGTGGGCCAGACGAGCCTGGGCAACTACATCTTCTCGGGGCTGCAGGTGCAGAACTGGGTGTTCGTGTCGTTCGGCTGCGTGGCGGCGGCCGCACTGGCGCTCGTCACGGATTTCCTGTTGGGGCTCATCGAGAAGGGAATGGCGAAGCGGCAGCCACGGTTCGTGTGGGCCGGGCTCGTGCTGTTGCTGGCGGGCATCGCTGCAGCCTGCATCCCGTCGATGGGTGCCGGACAACGAGGCTACGTCATCGGCGCGAAGAATTTCACGGAGCAGTACATCCTCTCGGATCTCATTGCGGAGCGGTTGCGTGAGGCAGGGCACGCGGCGAATCGTCGCATCGGGCTGGGCTCGAGCATCGCATTCCAGGCCGTTTCGAGCGGTGACATCGACGCTTACGTGGAGTATTCCGGCACCGTCTGGGCGAGCCTCATGGGTCGCACCGACACGCCGCCGCGTGACGCGATGCTCGTGGAGATGCGACAGTGGATGCGTGACACGCACGGCGTGGAGCTCATGGGCTCGCTGGGCTTCGAGAACGCCTATGCGCTCGCGATGCGTCGCGACCGGGCGGAAGCGCTGGGCGTGCGCAGCATCGCGGATCTGGCGCGACATGCATCGATGCTTTCCTTCGGGAGCGATCTCGAATTCCTGACGCGCCCGGAGTGGAAGGCGCTACGCGTCGCGTACGGGCTGGAATTCCGCGAGCAGCGGCAGTTCCAGCCCACCTTCATGTACCGGGCCATCGAGAGCCGGGAGGTGGACGTGATCTCCGCCTTCTCGAGCGACGGGCGCATCGCCGCGTACGATCTGGTGGTGCTGGACGATCCGCGCGGCGCTATCCTTCCATACGATGCCATCGTGCTCGTGGCTCCGGACCGCATCGCCGATCCGGTGCTGCACCGCGCGCTGGGCCCGCTGCTGGGCGCCATCCCCATCGAGCGGATGCGGGAGGCGAACCAGATGGTGGACCGCGACGCGCAGGCGGTGTCGCCGGAGCAGGCGGCGCGGTGGCTGGGGCAAGTGGCGCATCTCGGGAGGTCGAAGAAACAATGAAGCGGTTCCTGGTCACGCTCAGCATCATCATCCTGCTGTTCCTGCTGGTGTTCATCATCTGGATCTGGAGCCGGCCGGAGCGCGGCACCACCGGCAAGGTGAGCACGCGGTTCCACCTGCTCGGGCCCAACGACAAGATCGCGGTCGACGGCTTCGACGATCCGAAGGTGCAGGGCGTGGCCTGCCACATCAGCCGCGCGGTCACGGGCGGCATCAAGGGCGGGCTGGGGCTGGCGGAAGACACGAGCGATGCGAGCATCGCGTGCCGGCAGGTGGGGCCCATCCGCATCACCGGCGAGCTGAAGGATGGCGAGACCGTGTTCGACGAGCAGCGCAGCCTGGTGTTCAAGCGGTTGCACGTGGTGCGGTTCCACGACCGGGAGCGCAACGTGCTCGTGTACGTGTCCTACAGCGACCGGGTGATCGAGGGCAGCCCGAAGAACTCGATCAGCACGGTGCCGGTCATGGGGTGGGTGGCGCCGTAGCGTTCGAGCGGTGGAGGGCAAATGCGGGTGGTGTCGACGGCGTGTCGGTTGGCGTTGATCGCTGCCGCTGGCATCGGCGCCGCCACTTTGGCGTCCACCGACGCTCACGCCGCAGCGACGAATGGTGCGAAGGCCGCCAATGCGCAGGAAACGCTCGACGCCGGGTTGTGGCGTGAGATCCAGCAGATCCGCGCCATCGACAATCACACCCACGCCGATCCGGCGGATGCCGATCGCATCACCGCCTGGGATTCAGGCGCACCTCTCGGCCGCCCGCGCTATCCGGACGTGGCGCCGCTCCGCAGCGACAACCCTGAGTGGCGGCTCGCGTGGCGGGCACTCTACGGCTATCCCTATCGGGACATCGAAGCCGGGCACGTGCGCGCGCTGCTCGAAACGAAGCGTGCCAAGGCTCGCGAGCGCGGTGAATCCTGGCCCGTGGGCGTGCTGGACGCGGCGGGAGTGCAGGTGGCTCTGGTCAATGCCGCGCAGCTCGGTGCCGGGCAGCGCAACGACCGGTTCCGCTGGGTCCCTTATGCAGATCCGCTGTTGTGGCCGTTCGCGGGAGACGCCTCGCCGCTGCGATTCGCGGGCGGTGCGATCAGCAACGAGCGACTGCGCGAGGAGGCAGGGCTCGGCTCCCTGCCGCCGACGCTGGACGCCTATGTGGAGCAACTCGTACAACCGACGCTCGCGCGCTGGAAGGATAGCGGCGCGGTCGCCGTGAAGTTCCTTTCCGCCTATGCCCGCTCACTGGCTTTCGAGCCGGTCGAGCGGCCACTCGCCGCGGCCCTGTATTCGAAAGCAGCCGGCGGCCAGGCGCTGACCGCTGCGGAGCGGAAGACGCTGGAGGATTTTCTCTTCTGCGGGATCGCCGCATCAGCCGGCGCCCGCGGTCTCGTAGTGCACGTGCACACCGGCAATGGCGATGGACCGTATTTCGACAATGGCCGCGCGAATCCTTCGCTGCTCGAGCCGGCTCTCGGCTCGGAGCCGCTGCGCGGCACGAATTTCGTGCTGCTGCACGGCGGCTGGCCATTCACTTCGGTCGCGCAGGCGATGCTGGACAAGCCCAACACGTACGCGGACTTCTCGGCGCAGACCTTTTATCTGTCGACCCGGGCGCTGGCCGTGGTGCTGCGGGACTGGCTCGAGTGGCATCCGGAGAAAGTGCTGTTCGGCTCGGATGCCTATTCCGACGCGGCTTCGCCGCTCACGGATTACGAAGAGAAGCAGTGGCTGATGACGTACAAGGCGCGCCGCGCGCTGGCCATCGCGCTCACCGGCATGATGCGTGATGAGGGGATCTCCCGCGCCCGCGGGGTGGAGCTCGCCCGCATGGTGCTGCACGACAACGCCGCGCGGCTGTACGGAATACAGTGAATCCCTAAAACTATTCAGAAGGAGTACTGATTCACGTCTAAATATATGAAAATACTGGAATAGATAGATTCGTTAATCTATTCTGATATCTATTCAGGAGCGCCCATGGCCAACCCCTCCGCGCAAGACATCGTCGCACGCCTGCAAAGCGGTGCCGCCGCGGCGTCCGATCTCATGCGTGACCTCGGGGTCTCGCAGCCCACCATTTCGCGCCTGACCTCGCGGCTCGTCCGCGACAAGCGGGTGCTGCGCATCGGGGCCACGCGCGGGGCGAGGTATGCCTTGCGCCGCGAAGTGGCGTCCCTCGGCTCGAGCTGGCCCGCCTATCGCGTCGACGCGGCGGGCAATGCGCGCCAGGTGGGCGTGCTGCAGGCACTCGCCGCGAATCAGTTCCATTTCGAAGCCAGCGATCCGGCGCTCGCCGCCGTGAGCGGACTTTCCGACGGTCTTCCGTACTTCCTCCAGGATCAGAGACCGGCCGGTTTCCTCGGTCGCCTCGTGCCCCGGCGATATCCGGAGCTGCACCTTCCGCAGCGTGTCGCGGACTGGACTGACGATCACTACCTCGCGTACCTGACGCAGCGAGGCTCCGGCACGGTGAGCGACCTCATCGTCGGCGAAGCCTCGATGGATCGCCATCTTGCGGGCGATGCGGACGAGGTGATCGCGGAGCGGGAGCGGACGGCGTTCTATCCAAAGCTGGCTCGCGAGACGATGTCCGGAGGAATTCCAGGCTCTTCGGCGCACGGCGAAAATCCGAAGTTCGCCGCAAAGGTGCGCAGGCGGGAAGGTGCCGCGAGCGTGCTGGTCAAGTTCTCGCCGCCCCGCGACACGGAAACGGGGCGCCGCTGGTCGGATCTGCTCGTCGCCGAGCATCTCGCGCACGTCGCGCTCGAAACCGCCGGCATTCCCTCCTGCCGCTCGGAAATCCTGGAAGCGGGTGATCGCACGTTCCTGGAAATGATCCGTTTCGATCGGGCGGGTGCAACGGGAAGGGTTGGCGTGACGTCGCTGCACGCCGTGGATCTTCGGCGCTACGGCAAGCTGGACGAGTGGACGGCGGCGGCGGAGCGATTGTCCGCCGACGGCATCCTCGGTGAGCAGGATGTCGAGCGAATCCGGTTCCTCGCGGCGTTCGGCGCGGCAATCGCCAACACCGACCGGCACTTCGGCAACATCGCATTCTTGGACCAGTACGATGGCCAGCTTGCGCTCGCACCAGCCTACGACATGTTGCCCATGCTGTTTGCCCCGGCGCACGAGCAGATCGTGCCGCGGGCGTTCGAGCCACCAACGCCGAGCGCGCGGACGTTGTCCGTTTGGGAGAGCGCTCTGGCGCTGGCGCGCGTCTACTGGAGTGAAATCGCCAGTGACAGACGAGTGAGTGCGGGCTTCCGGAAGATCGCCGCGGAGTGCGACAGGAGGCTCGGCGGCACTATGCGACGGCGCTGATTCCCGAAAAAATCGTCGTCGCCCGCCCTCCGACCCAGACGTCTCCCCGCGCATCCTGATCGATGTAGATGCGGCCGGCGCGCCCGAGCCGCGTGCCTTGCGAAGCCACGTAGGGTGCGGTCGCACGCCCCGAAGACAGCAGCCACTGCGCCACGGATGCATTCAGGCTGCCCGTGACGGGATCCTCGATCAGGCTGCGGTGATGATCCGAGAAGATGGCGCGCAATTCGAAGGCCACCGGCCCGCCGGCGGGATACGGCCCGACCAGTCCCAGATCGAGCCGCGCCGCATGTGATTTCGCAGGCTCCACGGCCAGCACGGCTTCGGCGGAGGCGAGCAGCACCGCGACCCAGCCGGGTCCGTTGTCCACCCACTGGGCTTCGACGATGGCGGAACGCTCGATGCGCAGCGCCTGGGCGATCTCCGAAAGCTTGTTCTCATCGACGGGCCCGCTGCGCACCAGCGGCGGCGCAGCGAATGCCAGCCGCTCTCCATCACGGCGAATGGGCACGAGTCCCGCGCCGCATTCCTGCACGATGCGGTTCGCCTCGTGCGGCTTGCCGCCGGCCGTGAGCCACGCATGACAGCTGCCGAGTGTCGGATGCCCCGCGAACGGCATCTCGCGATCCAGTGTGAAGATGCGCACGCGATAGTCTGCCTGGCCGGTAGTGGGCGGCAGCAGGAAGGTGGTCTCGGAGAAATTCAGCCAGCGGGTGATCTCCTGCATTTCCCCGGTGGTCAGGTCTTCCGCGTCGAACACGACGGCGAGCGGATTGCCCGACAGCAGCTGGCTGTGGAACACGTCGACGAGCTGGAAACGGCGGGTCATCTCGGGGCTCCGGGCAGAATGGGCGCACATGGTAGCGCCACGCAGCGGCGTCGCGCGAACCGACGCGTGCGCCGTGCGCCAGGCGCCTCGCAGGGATCAGCGCTTCGTGGCGCTGATCCAGCGTTCCATCTTCCGCTCCAGCGCGCCGAGCGGGAGCGGCCCGCTGTTCAGGATCTGGCTGTGGAAGTCGCGGATGTCGAACTTCTCTCCGAGCTCCTGCTCGGCCTTCGCGCGCAGCGCGAGAATCTTCATCTTTCCGGTCTGGTAGGCGAGCGCCTGCCCCGGCCACACCATGTACCGGTCCACCTCGATCTCGATGCTTTCACGCGCCATCGAGCTGTTGTCCAGCATGTACTGCACCGCCTGCTCACGCGTCCAGCCCTTAGTGTGCAGGCCGGTGTCCACCATCAGCCGCATGGCACGAAGCATCTGCTCGGTGAGGTGCCCGTACCACTGGTATGGATCGGAATAGAGCCCGAGGTCCTTGCCCAGCGTCTCTGCATAGAGCGCCCAGCCTTCCATGAAGGCCGAGTTGCTCTCGAAGCGCTGCAGCCGCGGCTGGCCCTGCAGCTCGTGAGCGATCTCCACCTGCACGTGATGCCCCGGAGACCCTTCGTGCAGCGACAGCGACTCGGTGATGTAGTTGGGCAGCCCCATCAGGTCGTGGGTGTTCACGTAGAACACACCAGGGCGGCTGCCATCGGGTGGTGCCGAAAAATATTGCCCGCCCGGCGTGTTCACGGCACGGTAGGCCTCCATTTCGCGAATCACGTAACCGCTCCTCGGCAGCGCGCGGAACAGCTCGGGAAGCTGCGCGTCGACGCGAGTCTTGACCTTCTGATAGGCCGCGACCATCTCGGGGCCGCTCTTGAAGTAGAAGCGAGGGTCCGTCTGCACGAAGCGCAGGAAGGCGGCGAGATCGCCCTGGAATCCGACGCGCACCCGCACTGCATCCATTTCGGTTCGCAGTCTGGCCACCTCGCGAAGGCCGATGGCATGAACGTCCTCCGGCACCAGATCCAGCGTCGTCGCAGTGCGGATCTCGTAGCGATACCACGCCTCGCCGTTGGGAAGCCCACTCCAGCCTACGGACGTGCGGGCCCGGGGCAGGTACTCATGCTGCATGAAATCTGCGAGCCTCCCGTACGCGGGAAGCACGTGCCCGGTGATCTTCTCGCGCCACGCTGCGGTCAGGCGCGAGCGATCTGCACCCGGGAAGCTTCGTGGCATGTCGGTGATGGCCTTCCAGAACGGGCTGTCCTCCAGCTTCGCGCCGGCGACGATGCGCAGGCTCTCGGCCGTCCGCTCCGCGACGGGCTTCGGATGCGTGAGACCCTTCTCCATCCCGGCGCGGAGGCTCGGAATGGCGTGATCCACCCAGCGTACGAAGGCGTCGCAGCGACGCAGGAAGGTTTCGTAATCGCTCACCGTCTTCAGCGGCTGCGCGCCGACACCGGAGCCGTAGACGACGAGCGTGGCCGGCACCCCCTGGATCTGGTCGAACGAAAACAGGTAGTCCGGATAAGGTGCTCCGGCGAGCGTGGTATCGAGCTTGTCCGCCATCACGTCGTAGGTGACGAGCGCGGCTTCGTCCAGCGACTTCGGATCGAGGCGCGACAACGCCTCACGGTATCTGCGAGCGAGGGCCAGATGCGCTTCCTGGTAGCCGGGAGTGGCCGAGTCTTCCAGTCGGTCGTCGTAGCGGTGCTCGCCGGTCTTCGTCGCAAAAGTGGGTGTCAGCGCGAGCAGCTCGTCGTAGTAGCGCTCGGCGAGCGCGCCGAGGCTTGCCGACGCGGGCCCGCCAGCTGAGCTCTCCATGCCATGGAGTGCGGGAGCGATGAGGAGAGCCGAGGCCAGAGAGAGCAGGGCGGTGCGGGTGCGGCGCATCGGTGAAGGGTAAGGCTGGTGCGCCCCTGCAGGAATATCAAGAAACCGACAGAAGCCGCAGAGACCGTGCGCGTTGCTGGATTCGACAGGGCCCATCGGCCGTACTTCCCTAGAGGCTTTCGCGTTATGCGGGCAATCACCCGGCGGTGACATCTGCGGCTCAAACCGGCATCGCCCGGTCACGGCCCGATAACATGCTCAAACGATATCGTGACCGAACGACCCGTCATCTCGCGTCATCGGTTTGTTATTGCGTCGTTCCGGGACCATCGCCAAGCATGCGCTCCCATGAACACGATACACCCCACGACACTCAAACACTCCCGCCCGAAAATGTTGAGCGGCGGCGGTCTCCGCACGATCGCGAGCGTTATCCCCCTTTTGCTCGCATCGGTTCCGGCTCTTGCGGCGACCGCCGTCGACCAGCCCAGTGTGCTCGCCACGGCCGATCAGCGTGCCGTCGAGTCCCGCGCCATCGCGATCTTCGCCACTCCGCAGGTGAAGGCGCAGATCGCGAAGTCGCACGAGCAGTTCCTGCGCAGCCCGGTCGCGGCGGATGCCGAATCGCGATCCACGGTGGACAACGCCGTCGAAGAGCTCGCTTTCGCCGCTACGCTGAACGCGGTGAACGGCGATGCGCTGCGGCCGAGAGTGGTGTGGGCCTTCACGCCACCGCGTCGCTGGCTCGGCCATCAGGTGCCCGGCTCGCGCTGGGGCATCGACAATCCGGACAACGTCTACCGTTTCGCGCCAGTGGACGGCGCCTCGAAGTACGAGCTCACGGTGCGGCCGACGGCCAGCCGGCGTCCGGTGCAGTACAGCTTCCTGGTCTACGACAGTTTCGTCGGCGAGGGCGGCAGGCAGAACAATCTCGACTCCCCGGTCGCCGCGCTGCGCGACCAGGACATCAAGCCGAATGCCGACGGCAGCTTCACGGTCACCATCGACAGCGGTCCGGCCAACGGCCGGCCGAATCACCTGCAGACCAATTCCGCGGCCCGGGTGCTGTTGATCCGCAATACGCTCAGCGACTGGAATGCGCAGAGCCCGCAGGCGGTCGGCATCAGGCGAATCGGAGGAGCATCCTCAGTCGCCGCGCAGGACGATGCTGCGGTGGCGAAGAACGCGGTGCGCCTCATCCAGGCCGCCACGGACACGGTGCTGGGCTGGCAGGCCAGCGGTTTCGCGGCGAAAGCGAAGGCGAATTCGGTGGCGTCCCCGTTCACTCGAGGTGGCGGCTGGGGTTTCGCGTCCACCGGCGGCTATCGGCTCGCGCAGGATGAAGCGCTGCTCGTGCAGCTCGATCACCGCAGCGCGCGTTACGTCGGGTTCGATCTCACCGATCCGTGGCTGGTGTCGCGCAATCACATCGATTCCACGGGCAGCCTCAACAACACGCAGGTGAAGGCGAATGCCGATGGCACGTTCACCTATGTGATCGCGCCTCGCGATCCTGGGGTGGGCAACTGGCTGGACACCGGCGGCCTGCGTTCCGGGAAGTTCCTGATCCGCTGGCAGGCGCTCAAACCGGGAGACACTGCGCAGTCCGCCGTCCGCTCCGTGCAGGTCGTGAAGCTGCCGGCCCTGCAGGCGACGCTGCCCAAGGGCTTTCCTGCGGTGACCGCGAAGGAGCGGCGTGCGCAATCGCAGCTGCGCGCCGGTTCGTACGCCAGGCGCTACCTCGAGCCGGCCTCCGGCGCGCCGCTCGCACGAGTCGACTGATCACGAGCGCCGCGCAGCCCAACGACGAACTCATCAACAGCGACGATCCATCAATCCGCGGTGCGCACGCCGCGGCAACGATTCACGGGGAGAACGAACTTGAAGCCTTTACGTGCCTTTGTCGCGGCGACGCTGTTCAACGCCGCCACTGTCGCCACTGCGGCAGTGGGTGAAACCGGAGCCATCGGCGAATCCAGCGACGGTGAGATCCAGGATGCTGGTGAGATCCAGTCGGTGACGGTGAGCGCGCGGCGTCGCGAAGAGAACGCGCAGAGCGTGCCGATCCCGATCTCGGCGCTCTCGGGCGACGCTTTCGCCGGCGCCGGCCAGTTCCGCACCGAGGAGTTGAACCAACGGCTGCCGAGCACCAACGTGCAGTTCGGCAATCCGCGTCAGACCAGCATCGCGGTGCGCGGTCTCGGCAACAACCCGGCCAACGACGCGCTCGAGTCGAGCGTCGGCGTGTACCTGGACAACGTCTATCTCGGCCGGCCCGGCATGGCGAACCTCGATCTCATCGACATCGACCAGATCGCGCTGCTGCGCGGCCCGCAGGGCACGCTGTTCGGCAAGAACACCACGGCGGGCGTGCTGAATCTCACGACGCGCCAGCCGTCATTCGATCCCGAATTCAACGCGGAAACCTCCGCGGGCGATTACGGCTACTACCAGGTCCGCGCCGCGGCCACGGGACCGCTCTTCGGCGACACGCTGGCGGGCCGCATCTCGTATTCCCGATCGCACAAGGACGGCTTCATCGACGACATCACCGATGGCCGCAAGCTCAACGGCTACGATCGCGAGGGCATCCGCGGGCAACTGCTCTACAAGCCTTCGGACACCTTCAGCCTGCGCCTGATCGGGGACTACAACAGCGAGGATTCCACGTGCTGCGCGTCCGCGCTCTACAACCTGGGCCCGAACGGCGGCGCCGCCTATCTCGGTTTCATCCAGGCGATCGGAGCCAATGCGGTGCTCGACCCCAAATACCGAACCGTCACGATCGACTCCCGTCAGAACATGCTCGTGCACCAGGGCGGCTACTCCGCGGAGGCTAACTGGCAGCTGGGCCGCTACAGGCTCACCTCCATCACCGCTTATCGGGACTGGCGCTTCATCCCGACGAACGATGCCGATGGGCTCGACATCGATGCCATCACCAATGCCGGCCAGGCGGTGAGCGACGACCAGTGGAGCCAGGAGCTGCGCATCGCCTCGCCGTCCGGCGAGCGCATCGAGTACGTGGCGGGGCTCTATTACTTCTATCAGCACCAGAGCAACCAGATCTACACCTTCTACGGGCCGGACGCCGGGCTCTATACGGGGCGCCCGTTCTTCAACAACGCATCGTCCACGACCAATCAGTTCCTCAGCACGAAGAGCTACTCCGCGTTCGCGCAGGCCACGTGGAAGCTGAGCGACCGCTGGAGCCTGACGGGAGGTGCGCGCGAGACCTACGAGGAGAAGAGCACATTCGTGCGCCGCAATCCGGCGACCGGTGACCCGATCTTCCAGGCGGCTTTCGGGCCCTACGAATCCGGTCTCCTGAAGCGCGACGATTCCACGGTCTCGGCGCTGGCGAGCCTGAGCTTCCAGGCCACGGATGACTTCCTGTGGTACGGCTCGGTCGCGCGCGGAGCCAAGGCCGGCGGCATCAATCCCAGCGTGCCGACCGCCGGACTGACCACGGATTCGCTCTACGTCGATCCGGAGAAGGCGCTGGACTACGAGCTCGGCTTCAAATCGGACTGGCTCGGCCGCCACCTGCAGCTGAACGCCAACCTGTTCTGGGTGGACGTCACGGACTATCAGGCGACCCAGCTCATCGAGACCTCGCCCGGCGTGTTCACGCAGAACCTCAGCAACATCGGCAAGGTCCGCTCGAAGGGTGTCGAAGCGGAGTTTCAGGCCCGGCCGCTCGAAGGCCTGACGTTCTCGGTGAACGGGTCCTACAACGACGCCAAATATCGCTCCTACGCGAATGCGCCCTGCTCCGCGGAATCTCTGGCCGCGGGCCTGCGGGTCTGCGATCTGAGCGGCGAGGGCGTCGTCGGCGCGCCGAAGTGGATCGCGAGTGCCGCCACGCAGTTCGAGCATGCGCTGACCGAGCGCCTGTCAGGATTCGCGGGGGCAGAGTATTCCTGGCGCTCGAGCTTCTACGGCTCCGCGGACAACTCCGAGCTCGCGCGTGTGAAGTCCTTCGGGATACTCAACCTGCGCGCCGGCGTCACCGGCGACTGGGGCGACCGCCAGTGGACGCTGTCGGTATGGGCTAAGAACCTCACGGACGAGGTTTACACGCTGGGTGGTCTGAGCACTGCGTCCGGGACGCTGCAGTACGCGCAGTATCCGGGGAATCCGCGCGCGATCGGCGCAACGGTCCGCGTCGACTTCTGAGCGTGGCCATGCGTCTTGCCCGGGAGCCGTGCCGCAGGCCCGACGACATGAGGCGAGAGTCCGCGCCCCTGAGCTGCATCGTCTTCGTCATCGCGGTGTGGTGTTTTGTGCTCGTGGCCTCGGTGCTCGCCTCCGCAGCCGATGCGCACGAGATCCGGCATTGTCCGTCACCAATCACGCAATCGCAGGATGTCTGCCACGACGTGCTGTGGAAGCAGCCCGCGAGAGGCGTAGTTGCGATGAAGTGAGGGGCGGTGCGAGGCCGATGGTAGGTGGTGGGCCGCTTGCCCTCCGCCGCCTCACAGCCAGCCGCGGCGCTTGAAGTAGAGATAGGGCAACAGCGCCGACAGCGCCATCATGCCGACCGCGGCCCACTCGCCCCAGATCTCGTGGATGAAGGGCAGGTGATCGAAGTTCATGCCGTAGAACGCGCCGACCACGGACGGTGGCAGCAGGAACACGGTCACCACCGAGAAGATCTTGAGGATGTTGTTCTGGTCGATGGTCAGCATGCCGAGCGTGGCGTCGAGCGTGAACATCACCTTGTCACCGAGGAAGGAAGCGTGGTCGCTCATCGCGAGCACGTCGCGCGAGACGGTGCGGAAACGCGCACGCACCTCCTGGGTCACCGGGCCATTGGCCGTCTGCTGAACGAAGGCCAGCAGGCGGCCGAGGCTCACCAGGCTCTCGCGCGACTTGGAGACCAGCTCGCCGGATTGCCCGACGCGGCTCAGCACGCCACGGAAATCCTTCGTGCGCCGCCGGGCGCGCCCGCGCGGCGGCGTGAACACTTCGGCAGAGATGGAATCCAGATCCGCGCCGACGCGCTCGAGCACGTCGGCGATGCGATTCACGATGGACTCGAGCAGGTTCACCAGGATCACCACCGCCGACAGGCAGGTGGCCGGATGCGTCTGCGCGTAGGAAATGAAGCGACGGAACGGCAGCGGATCGGTATACCGGTTGGTGACCAGCTTGCCCTTCGCCAGGATGAACGTGACCTGCGTGCTTTCCGGCAGGTCCGTGTCCAGCTTGGTGACGATGGTGGCGGTGAGGAACAGCGCGCCTTCCTCCTCGTAGAGCCGGTTGGAGGACTCGATCTCGCGCATCTCTTCACGAGTGGGCACGTCGATGCCGAGCGCCTGCTCGACCGTCTTCTCTTCCTCGGTCGTGGCCTCGAGCAGGTCGAACCAGAGCGCTTCCTGCACCAACTCCGCATCCAGCGGGCCTTCCACGCGAGTGAGGCCCTGCTGGCGCAAGACGAAGGCGCTCAGCATGCGGGATTCTCTAGCGGCGCTTTTCGCTCGCGGCGAGGTCGTTGATGAGCTGCAGCAACTGCGTATGCCCGCCTGCGCGACCCACGTCCGTGACGTACTTGCCGTTGATCACGACGCTCGGCACGGTGCCGACTTCGTAGAGATCGCCGTAGCGGCGCAGCAGCGCATCCGCGCGCTTGAGGTTGGTGGCCATCGAAAAGGACTGCCGCGCCTTGTCGAAGTCCGCGGCGCTCACGCCGTTTGCCACCGCCCACTTGCGCTGCAGTTCGGCACTGCGCGCGTCGTCACCGGGGGCGAACAGCAGGTCGTAGCGGCGCTGGTTGTTGCCGGGATGGATGGTCTGGAACACCTTCGCGTGCAGCTCCGGCTTGCCGAGCGCCTCGATGGTGTAGAAGAGCTTCGCCTCGTCCGCGCCCCAGGCGGGCACCTGCTCGAATTTCACGAAGGCCGGCTTGGTCTTGAGCCAGCTCATGATGTAAGGCTCGAGCGACGCGCAGTGCGGGCAGCCGTAGGCGAACATCTCGAGCACTTCCACCTGGCCGGCGCTCGTGTTCGTGGGCTGCGGAGGCACCAGCGGCTGGTAGTTGATGCCGGCTTTCCAGCGATCGTCCGGCAGGGCCTGGTCCGCCGGCAGCGCGGCGAGGCGCGTCAGCGACGCGTCGCGATGCTCGTCCGCCGAAGCTTCACCGCCGGATTCCTGTGCGGCCGTGGCCTGCTGCGTCTCGTTCCCGGGCTGCGCCTGATCCGAGGCCTGCGGCGCCGGAGTTTCGGAGGCGGGTGTGGCCGCCGCGGCGCTGGTTGCGGCGGGAGCGTGCTCGGGCGCCGTCGCCTGCTCGCGCGCGCACGCCGCGACGCTCAAAGAGAGAAGCACGAGTGAGACGAGCGGTCGGAACATTGGGAGGCTCCGTTGGGGTTCAGCGCAGGCCCTGGACGTAGGAGGCGAGATTGCGCATGTCCTCCGCCGTCAGCCGTTGCGAGATGGTGACCATGATCTGGCCGTTGCGGCTGTGAACTGCCGGATCCGCCACCTTCTGGTAGCGGGCGCCGCTCGCGTAGTCGGTGAGCTGTTTGACCGTATACACGGCATGCTGCGCGCGCAGCGCCGGATAACCCGCGGCCGGATTGCCGGCACCGACGGGGCCATGGCAGGCGACGCAGGCGGGGATGCTGCGGGCCGAGTCGCCCACGCGGTAAAGCTGCTCGCCCGCTTTCCAGTACGAGGGGTCCGATTCCAGGCCCACCGGCGTCTGCTGCGAGTAGTACATGGCGAGGTCGTTGATGTCGTCGTCCGACAGGCTCGTCGCCATGGGAGACATCACGGGATTGGTGCGCGCACCAGCACGGAACAGGTGCAGCTGCTCGGCGGTGTAGACCGCACTCTGGCCGGCGAGCGAGGGCCACTCCGGGTTGGTGCTGTTGCCGTTCATGCCGTGGCAGGCGAGGCAGACGCCCGCTTTCGCGGTGCCCTCCTGCGCGGAGCCGTCGGTGACGGCAGGGGGATTCTCGGGGGAGTTCGCGAGCGCGACGCCGAACAGCGCGCAACCCAGCCAGGCAACCCGCACGGTCTTGAACATTGGCCTTCTTCGCTCTTGCAGCCGGTTATCGAGGGCGCCGGATTGTACACTAGCGGGCAAAAGTCGCGCCTTTCGCACGCGGCCGAAGGAGCAGCGTGAGCCGATTCCCGCACGCCCGTTTCATGCTGAGCGCCGCTGCGCCCGGACAATTCCCCCGGGACGAGGGCGCCGAGGTCGCCTTCGCGGGGCGCTCGAACGCAGGCAAGTCCACCGCCATCAATGCCATCGTGCAGCGCCACGCGCTGGCCCGTACCAGCAAGACGCCCGGCCGCACGCAGCTGCTCAATTTCTTCGAGCTCGCGCCCGGCCGGCGCATCGTGGACCTGCCGGGCTATGGCTATGCGGACGTGCCGGAGCAGGAACGGCGCAAGTGGGCACCGCTCATCCAGGCGCTGCGCAACCGCGGCTCGCTGCGCGGGCTGTTCCTCATCGTGGATTCCCGGCGCGGCGTGGCCGAGTCCGACCACGAGCTGATGGCCTGGGCGCAGCAGCGGCCGCTGCACGTGCTGCTGGCGAAGGCGGACAAGCTGAGCCGCAGCGAGGCGATGCGGGCGCTGCAGGCGGCCGAGGGATCACTGCAGGGGAAGGCTTCCGTGCAGCTCTTTTCCGCCCATGGAAAAAGCGGCATCGACGAGGCGCGCAAAGTGCTGGAGGGCTGGCTGGGCTGAGGCGATCCAGGCGCCGGAGGTCGTGCCCGGGCGCGTGGTGAGGGTTGCGGCCATGAATCGTCGCCGGCAAAAAAATACCCCGGCGACTTCAGGGAAATCGCCGGGGCAGACTAACCCGGTGTCAGGTCTCGTGAACCGGGTTGTGCCCGCTCAGGGAGGGAAGCGGGGAGCCCGTTGCCGGGCTCGCAGGATTAGAGCGGGCCGGCCTGCACGAGTTCCGGATCCGGCCGGAGAAAACTCCGGCTTTTTCAGAGGAACGTATACGTCAGCGCGAGCGACAGAAGCTCCACCCCGTCGGTGTGCTTGACGTCGAACTGCTCGTACTCGAGCCGGGCCGAGAGGCTGCCGAAGTTCAGCTGCGCTCCGGCACCGTAGGCGAAGTCCGTTCCGTGATCGTCGAGGTCGAAGAGGCCTTCGGCGCGTGCGTTCCGCTCCCAGCGTGCCACGCCCGCCTTGGCATAGACATCGACGAGCGGAATCGGAAGCGGCAGATAACCGACGGCATAAGCGGCGAACGCGGAGGCATCAGCGTCGAAATTGACGCCACCGACGCTCGTGTTCTCCTTGCCCAGGTCGATGTAGTTGGCCTCGACCGCCAGCATCTTGAAGGGCCGGAAGCCCGCAATGACTTTCCAGGCGGTGTCGTCGATCTTGAAATCGTCGAGATCGCCGGTGTCGAAGTCGTCCCCGATGTCGTCGAGCTTGACCTGACTGACGCCGCCACCGACGTAGAAGCCGCGGTCGGCGGCCTGAGCCATCCCCCCAGCCGATACCAAAGCCAAAAGGATCAGAAACTTGCGCATGAGGAATCTCCGTGGTCCATGAGGTTGCTGCGGGCCCGGGCGACCCTCCGCCACCCGGCCCGGGTCCTACGGTAGCGAGACTCGTGCCCGACCTGTAGCGAGTCGCCACAAAGCAACAACGGAATATCTTCTGTCTGGGCCCAGGCTGCCAAAGCCACGCCTTTGGCAGCCGGAAACGAAGCCACCATCCGCAAAAAGCGCCGCCGGCGACTTTTGGCCAATCAACTCAGCGCGGCCAATCCACTCAATGGGCTTCGTCCCAGTTGGTGCCGGTCCCGATGTCGACCTTCAGCGGCACCTTCAACTCGCCGGCGCCGGACATGCGCTTGCGGATGGCGTCCGTCACCTCGCCGACGTGGCCTTCCTTCACTTCGAGCACGAGCTCGTCGTGCACCTGCATGATCAGGCGGGCCGGGGCGTCTTCCCGCGTGAGCCAGGAATCCACCTCGATCATCGCGCGCTTGATGATGTCCGCCGCGGTTCCCTGCATCGGCGCATTGATGGCTGCGCGCTCCGCGCCCTGCGCCATCTGCTTGTTGCGCGCGTTGATCTCGGGGAGGTAAAGCCGCCGGCCGTACACCGTCTGCACGTACCCAGTCTCATGCGCATGCGCCCGGGTCTCGTCCATGAAGCGCTTCACGCCGGGATAGCGCGCGAAGTACCGGTCGATGTACTGCTGCGCCGAGCCACGATCGATCTCCAGCCGGCGCGCGAGCCCGAACGTCGACATGCCGTAGATGAGGCCGAAGTTGATGGTCTTCGCCTGGCGCCGCTGGTCCGCGTTCACCGCTTCCAGCGGCACGCCGAAGATCTCCGCCGCCGTCGCCTGGTGCACGTCGCGGTCCTCCGCGAAGGCTTCGAGCAGGCCGGGATCGTCCGACAGGTGCGCCATGATGCGCAGCTCGATCTGCGAGTAGTCCGCCGCCATCAGCACGTAGCCCGGCGGCGCGATGAAGGCCTGGCGGATGCGCCGCCCTTCGGGCCGGCGGATCGGAATGTTCTGCAGGTTCGGGTCGGTGGAGGACAGCCGGCCCGTCTGCGCCACCGCCTGGTGGTACGAGGTGTGGATGCGCCCGGTCTTCGCGTCGATCTGCTCGGGCAGCTTGTCCGTGTAAGTGGATTTGAGCTTCGCGAGCGCGCGGTAGTCCAGGATGATGCGCGGCAGCGGATAGTGCTGAGCGAGCTCCTCCAGAACGTCTTCCGCGGTAGAGGGCTGACCCGTGGGCGTGCGCCGCACGACGGGCAGTTGCAGCTTCTCGAACAGCACCTGCTGCAGCTGCTTAGGCGAATCCACGTTCAGCTCGTAACCGGCTTCCTTGCAGGCGGCATCGTGCAGGCCGCGCAGCTGTTCGGAGATCTCGCGGCTCTGCGCCTTCAGCCGCTCGCGGTCGACCAGTACGCCGAAATGCTCCATGCGCAGCAGCACGGGTACGAGCGGCTGCTCGATTTCCTGATAGAGCTTGGCGAGTTCCGGAATGGCTTCGAGCTGCGGCCACAGCGCGCGGTGCAGCTGCAACGTGACGTCCGCGTCTTCCGCCGCGTACTCGGCAGCGCGATCGACGGGCACCTGGTTGAACGTGAGCTGCTTCGCGCCTTTGCCCGCGACGTCCTCGAACTTGATGGTGCTGACGCCGAGATAGCGCGCCGCGGTGCTGTCCATGTCGTGCCGCGTGGCCACGCTGTCGAGCACGTAGGACTCGAGCATGGTGTCGAAGCGCATGCCCGCCAGCCGGATGCCGTAGTTCAGCAGCACGTGCGCGTCGTATTTGAGATGGTGGCCCACCTTGCCGCGCTCGGGATCCTCGAGGATGGGCTTGAGCGCGGCGAGCACCTTTTCGCGATCCAGCTGGTCCGGCGCGCCCGCGTAGTCGTGGCCCACGGGCAGGTAAGCCGCGACGCCAGGCTCGATGCTGAAGGACAGGCCCACGATCTGCGCCTTCATGTAGTCGAGATCGGTGGTCTCCGTGTCGAACGCGAACAGCTCCGCCTTGCGCAGCGCGCCGATCCAGCGCTCGAGCTGGGCCCACTCGGTGATCGTTTCGTACTGATGGCGGGCAGTGGCCGGCAAAGGCTCGGCACCTGCCGCGGGGACCGGCGCAGTCGCCTGGGTTCTCGCAGGGGGGGGCGTCAGCGTCAGCACCGAAGCGTCGCCCGACTTGGGGGCTGGTGGCGCATTCCCCGGCGCCGCATCCAGTTGCCGCAGCAATGAGCGCAGCTCGTAACGCGTGTAGAGCTCGCGCAGCAACGCTTCATCCGCTGGCGCCGGCACCAGCTGTTCCACCGTGAGCGGCAATTCCAGATCCGTGCTGATGGTGGCGAGCTTGCGGGAGAGTTCGAGCGTGGCGAGCCCCGCGCGCAGGTTCTCTCCGACCTTGCCCTGGATGGACGCCACGTCCGCGATGAGCCGGTCGAGCGTGCCGTACTGGCCCAGCAGCTTCGCCGCCGTCTTCGGGCCGACCTTCTCGATGCCCGGGATGTTGTCCGAGGTGTCCCCGACGAGCGCGAGGTAATCGATGATCTGCTCGGGATAGACGTCGAACTTCTTCTTCACGCCCTCGCGGTCGAGCACGGTGTTGCTCATGGTATTGATGAGCGTGATCGACTCGTTCACCAGCTGGGCCATGTCCTTGTCGCCCGTGGAGATGAGCACGCGCCGCCCGATGTGCGCGGCGCGGCAGGCCAGCGTGCCGATGACGTCGTCCGCCTCCACGCCGTCGACGTGCAGGATCGGAAAGCCGTGCGCGCGCAGGATGGTTAGCGTGGGCTCGATCTGCGCGCGCAGATCATCCGGCATAGGCGCGCGGTGCGCCTTGTATTCGGCAAAGAGCTCGTCGCGGAAGGTTTTTCCGGGCGCGTCGAACACCAGGCCGACGTGAGTCGGCCGGCACTCCTGCAGGAACTTCAGGAGCATGTTCACGACGACGTGAATCGCTCCAGTCGGCTCTCCACGCGAGTTGGTGAGCCGCGTGGGCAGGGCATGGAAGGCGCGGTAGATGTAGGAAGACCCGTCCACCAGGACGAGATCGCAGTTGACGCTCATGGGAATCAGATTACCGCGTTTATACCGTGTACATCGGCCTGCGGTCGCGCAGCGCAAGCCAGCCGCGCGCGACGCGATAGATGAGCCACAGACCGATGAGCGCGAGGCCCACTGGCAGCGTCGCGAAGCCGATGAGCACCACCATCAGCACCAGCGATACCGACCACACCACCAGCGCGGCCAGGATGGCGTACCAGAACGTGCGGATCTGCCAGCGGAAGTGCGATTCGAGATAGGTGCCCCGCACCGCCGACTGGCGCGCGTAATTCATGATGACCGCGACGATGGAAGGCAGCCCGAACACGAAATTCCCCACGATCGTCACCCCGCTCGTCAGGCCGATGAGCGCGGAGAGCGCATGCAGCGCGTAGATGATGTGCGTGTAGGTGACCAGCGATTCGTCGACGACGGCGGTGCCGGTCACGTTTTGATCGTTGGCCATGAGGGCTCCTTCACTCGGCGTCGGCTTGCGCCTGGGGCGCAGCTTTGGTGAACGCGGGCAGGGTTTCCAGGTGCGCTCCGACGGAGCGCAGGGTCGGGTAGGGCGCGAGGTCGATCTGGAAGCGGCGTGAGCTGAAGATTTGCGGCAACAGCAGCACGTCCGCGAGCGTCACCGAGCTGCCGAAGCAGTGTTTGCCGTCGCCGGTGTGCTGCTTCACCAGTGCTTCGAGTGCGGCGAAGCCGGCAGTGATCCAGTGAGCGCGCCACTTCGCAATGGCCTCGTCGTTCTGACCCATCTCGCGGCTGAGGTAGTTGGTGACCCGCAGGTTCTGCAGCGGGTGGATCTCGCAGGCGATGCCCAGCGCCATCGCCCGGATCTGCGCACGCTGCATCGCATCCCCGGGCAGCAGTGGGGGTTGCGGGAATTTCTCGTCGAGATAGTCGATGATCGCCAGGGACTGGGCCAGCACGACGCCGCCATCCTCGAGCGCGGGGATGAGTCCCTGCGGGTTCAAGGCGAGATAGTCGGGACGCAGGTGCTCACCGCCTCCGCGGGTGAGATGCCTGGGGATCGACTCGTATGCGATCCCTTTGAGATTCAGGACGATGCGGACGCGGAAAGCGGCCGAGCTTCGATAGTAGGTGAACAGCTTCATGGTGGGCGCAGCTTGCCATTCCCCTCGCGCCGCAGGAAGGGCCTTGCCGGCCCGGGACCCGGCAGGACGCGACCCGGCATCGGGCAATGCGGCCCGGTCTCACCCGGCTCGGCACCGCTCCCGACTCCCGGTACACTGCCGCTTCATGAGCCCCTGGAAAGTCCGGCCTTCCCTCGACCAGCTGAATCACATGCGTCGCGGCACGATGGTGGAGTACCTGGACATCCGCATCACCGAGCTCGGCGAGGACTTCCTCCGCGCCACCATGCCGGTGGACCACCGCACCGTGCAGACCATGGGCATCCTGCATGGCGGCGCCTCGGTCGCGCTTGCCGAGACCGTGGGCAGCTTTGCCGCGAATCTCAGCATCGACCCGGCGAAGCAGGCCTGCGTCGGCCAGGACATCAATGCCAACCACCTGCGGCCCGTGGCCGCAGGCTCCCACGTCACGGCCACGGCCCGGCCGGTGCACATCGGCACACGCAGCCAGGTGTGGCAGATCGACATCCACGACGACCGCGAGCGGCTGGTTTGCGTCTCGCGGCTCACCATGGCGGTGATCAACCGCCCGGCCGAGTCGATTTCGAAGGACAAGGGCAAGGCCGATGCACTCTGATCCGCGCCGCCCGCTCTTGCTCGCCTGCTGCGCGGCGGCCCTGTTGTGCGGTTGCGGGCAGAAGGGTCCGCTCTATCTGCCCGAGAAGACTGTCGAAGTGGTGACGCGGCCTGCGCCGGCGTCGCCGGCCCAGCAGTCCTCGTCCCCGGATTCGGCCCAGGACTCGGACCTGAAGAAAGAGAACGAGCCAAAATAGGAACGTGTAAGGGGGGAGGCGTGCGTAAATGGACACGCGCGCTGCCGATGGCAGCGCTGCTCTCGATGAGCGTCGGAGCGCAGGCGGTGGGTCGACTGCCCGTCGATGTCTTCTCGCGGGAATTCACCTACGACACCGTGGAGATCTCGCCGGACGGTAGCAAGATCGCCGTGGCGTATCACCACGAGGACATGACGATCCTCGCGGTGCTAGAGCTCGACACCACGAGCAAGGCGGTGTTCGTCGGCGGCGTGAAAGCGCCGGACATTCTGGGTTCCATCTCGTGGAAGACCGGCGAGCGGCTCATCTACCGCAGCTATCACCAGGATGCTTACTTCAACTCGGTGCCGATCCTGACGGCGGTGAATACGGACGCCTCGAACCGCGTACTGCTCAACTACAACCCGCAGCGCAACGGGCGCTATACCACCGACTCGCTCGTGGATCTCAACTGGACCGATCCGACGACTGCGTACATCGTTTCCGAGACCGCCCGAGCTGATTTCCCGGTGGTCTATCGCGTCAACGTCGAGCGTGGCACGCCGTTGTCGATCTCAATCCCTGTCAACGACGTGGAATGGCCGACGGTACGTAGGCCATTGTTTTCGGTGCCCGGCCGGGAGTGCTCGTACCGGACGGATACTCAGGGTGTCGTGCGCACCTGTCTGACGATCGAGACCGACAACAGCGTGCGCCTCTTGTACCGTGCCGACGAAGGGGGCGAATGGGTCGAGCTCGCCCGCTTCGGTGCCGACGGGCCCAGGATCGTCCCGCTCGGCTTCACGCCAGACGGCAAGCAAATGTACGTGTCCTCCAACGTAGGGCGCGACAACCGGGCGCTCTTCCTGTACGACCCGGAGCGAAAGGCACTCGGTGAGCTGCTGTTCGACCCGAGCCCGGTTGATCTCGGCGCCGCCATATATGGAGGCGATCACCGCACACTCGTGGCGGTGACGTATTACAAGAAAGATCTGGGCGCCTATTACCTGGATGCCGGGCTCGGCGCCATGCATCGGGCGCTAAACAAGGCGTTTCCGGGGCGGCAGGTGCGGCCTCTCTCCTTCAGCCGCGACAACGCAAGGGCAGTCGTGTGGGCAGGCGATGCCTCGACACCGGGCACCTATTATCTGTTCGATCGCAAGAGGACGGAGGCGAGGAAGATCGCCGACATCGCGCCGTGGATGCAAAGCTCGGATATGGCGACGATGCGCGCCATCGCCTTCGATGCTCGCGATGGCGTGCGTCTGAGCGGCTATCTGACGATGCCACGCGGCGCCGGCGAGAAAAACTTGCCGCTCATCGTGAACGTGCATGGCGGGCCCTTCGGAGTGCGGGACTATGAGGTG
This sequence comes from Steroidobacteraceae bacterium, assembly GCA_044225565.1. GTDB lineage: Bacteria > Pseudomonadota > Gammaproteobacteria > Steroidobacterales > Steroidobacteraceae > CAVXAE01. Next base: position 35,895 of record JBGAIL010000008.1, read on the forward strand.
TTCGATCGCGAGACGCAGCTCTTCGCGAATCGAGGCTACGCGGTGCTGCAGGTGAATTTCCGGGGCTCGGGCGGCTATGGGCACGACTTCCGTTCCGCCGGCTATCGCGAGTGGGGCGGCAAGATGCAGACGGACCTCGAGGACGGCGTACGGTGGCTCGTGCGTCAGGGCACGGTGGACGTCAACCGCGTAGGCATATTCGGCGTCAGCTATGGCGGCTACGCGGCGATGATGGCGCTCGTCACCGCACCGGATCTTTATAAATGTGCCGTGACCTACTCGGGCGTCTCGAACCTGGTTCACACGCTGCACGCGCGTAAGGTGGTGGCGCGCTCGGGGCTGTACCGCACCATCAGCAAGCAGGAACGCTTGTTCTGGGAGTCCGTCATCGGCGACCGCGACGACGAGGCGGCGCTGAAAGAGATCTCACCACTCTTCAATGTGGATAAGGTGCGCGCGCCGGTGCTCATTGTGCACGGCGACGAGGATCTCGTGGTGCCGCTGAGCGAAGCGACCGACCTCGAGCGAGCGCTGCGCCGGGCCGGCAAGCAGGTGGACATGCTGATCGTCCGACGGGAAGGGCACGGGTTCCACCGGGAGAAGAGCCGGGAGGCGCTCTACAGGAAGATGGATGATTTCCTGGGGAGGTATCTGCCGGCAGAGGCTCACACGTCGAGCCCATCGACACGCGATATTCGACCCTCTCAGGCCTTGTCTCGCTTGAGCCTCGCCCCCACTTCGCGATAAGCCTCGCGGAAGGGGATGCCGCGTTCGACGACGAGGCGGTTCGCTTCCTCGGCGGCGTGAATCATCGGATCGAGTTCGATGTTGTCCCGGCGGAAAAACATCCCCTCGATCGCAGGTGGCAGTATCGCGAGCGTCTGCGAGGCGATGTCGATGCTGCGGAACAGTGGTGCCTTCAGCAGCTGCAGGTCGCGGTGATAGCCTGAAGGCAGCTTGGCGCAGATGGCGAGCGCTTCGACTAGACAGCCCTGCGCCGTGCCGGAGCGCGCGCGGATCAGCTCGAACACGTCCGGGTTGCGCTTCTGCGGCATGATCGAGCTGCCGGTCGTGAACGCATCGGGCAGCGCGACGAAAGCGAATTCCTGCGTGTAGAAGAGCAGCGCGTCGGCCGCGAAACGGCCGAGATCCTGCATCAAGACCGCAAGTTCGAAGAGCAGCTGCGACTCGGCCTTCCCGCGCGACAGCTGCACGGCGGTGACCGGGTCGTGGACCGCTGCAAAGCCGAGTGCCGCGCGTGTACGCTCGCGATCGATGGGAAGACCGGGCGTGCCGTAACCCGCTGCCGAACCCAGCGGCGACTTGCTCAAGCGGCGTTGCACCTGCACGAGGCCTTCAGCGTCGTCGCGGATCTCCGCCGCGAATCCTCCTGCCCACAACAGTACGGAGCTGGGCATCGCCTGCTGCATGTGCGTGTAGCCGGGCAAGGCCGTCTGCGCTTCGCGGGCAGCCAGTGAGTCGAGCGCCGATGCAACTCGCTCCGCACCGCTTCGAAGCGCTTCGACCGCATCGCGCAGATAGAGCCTCAACGCGGTGAGCACCTGGTCGTTGCGCGACCGCCCGAGATGCACTCGGCCGCCGGCGGGCCCGATGCGCTCCGTCAGCCGTTGCTCCAGTGCAGTCTGGCCATCCTCATCGGCAAGATCGATGCGCCACGTGCCCTGTGCGTGCTCGTCGGCGAGCGCGGTCAGCCCCGCTTCGATGGCGCGCAGATCGTCCGCGCTCAACATCTGCTGGGCATGCAGCATCTGCGCGTGCGCGATGGATGCGCGCACGTCGTACTGAACCAGGCGCTCATCGAGCAAGTGGTCTTCTCCGGCCGTGTACTGCAGTACCCGCTGGTCGAGAGGCGCGCCTTTGTCCCACAGCCGGCTCATGTCAGGCGCTCTGCTCGGCGGGTGACAGCGCCTTGATGTCTTCGACGATCAGGGTGCCGGTGCCTTCGTTCGTGAAGACTTCGCCGAGAATGCCTTCGGGCGACGTGTAGGACACCACATGCACCCGCCGCACGCCGCCGCGCAGCGCGCCCTCGATGGCCTTGGCCTTCGGCAGCATGCCGTCCTGCAGGCTGCCGGACTCGCGCAGCCGCTCGAGGCCGGCCAGGTCCGTATAAGAGATGAGCGAGCCCGGATCCTCGACGCGCTCCAGGATGCCGGGCGCCCCGGTGCAGAGGATGAGCTTCTCCGCTGCGAGCGCCGAGCCGATCGCTGCGGCGACCGTATCCGCGTTGATGTTGAGCAGCGTGCCGCGATCATCGGCGGAGAGCGGGCTCACCACCGGCATGAAGCCGTTGTCGAGCAGGCGACTCAGCACGCTGCCGTCGATGCGATCGATGTCGCCTACGAAGCCGTAGTCAACCGTCTCGCCGTCCTTCAGCTTCACGGGCGGGCGGCGATGCGCGAGCACCAGGCCCGCGTCGACGCCGCTGACGCCGACCGCGTTGATCTCTAGCTCGCGGCACATTGCGAGCACCCGCGTATTGATGAGCCCGTTCAGCACCATGGCCGACACGTCGATGGCCTTGCCATCCGTGACGCGGCGGCCTTGCACCATGCGCGTTTCCACGCCGAGCGCATCCGCAGTCTCGGTGAGCTGCGGACCGCCGCCGTGCACGAGGACGACGCGCACGCCGAAATAGTGAAGGATGCCGATCTGCTCGATCAGCACGCGAGTGGATTCCTCGCTGGCGAACACACCGCCGCCGGCTTTCACGACGAACGTGCGGCCCTTGTACATGCGGATGTAAGGCGCTGCCCGGCGCAGCGCGCGGATGGCGAGGGCCTGGTCGTTCCGGTCCATCATGATTGCTTCAAGCTCCCCTCAGCAATTGATGCAGCACCGCCATCTGCACGCTCAGGCGGTTCTGCGCCTCGCGCAGCACGATGCTGCGCGGACCATCGAGCACTTCGTCGGCAAGCGCGCTGTTGCGCCGCACCGGCAGGCAATGCATCAGGCGACAATCCTTTCGAGCCGGAGCGAACCAGCTCTCGCGCACGCACCAGTCCACGTGCTTCGCCCGCAACAGCGATTCCGCCTGTGCGTCTCCATAATGAGCTGCGGAGCCCCATTCCTTCGCGTAGAGCACGTGAGCGCCATCGAGCGCCTCGTTCCGGTCGGACGTTTCGCGGACGGAGCCGCCGGAGAGCGCCGCGGCCGCACGCGCCTTTCCCATCACGCTTTCGGGTAGCGCGTAGCCTTCCGGGCGCAGCACGACGGTTTCCATGCCTCGCGCTGCGGCCATGTGCAGCGTGGCTGCGGGAACTGCGAGAGGCAGCGCGCGTGGGTGATAAGCCCACGACAGCACGAATTTCGCCTTGCGGGGCGTTTCGAGATCGTCCAGCGTCTTCCAGTCCGCGAGTGCCTGGCAGGGGTGGTTCATCGCGGACTCGAGATTGATCAGCGGCTTCTCCACCACGCGCGCGATGGCGTTCAGGGAGGTTTCCGCCAGGTCCACCTGCAGGTCCTTGCCTTCGGCGAACAGGCGCACGCCGAGCACGTCGCAATAACCGGCGAGCGCGGGAAGGCCTTCGCGCACGTGCTCCGCCGCAGTGCCCGTCATTTCCACGCCGTCGCGCATCTCGATCTGCCAGGTGCCCTGGCCCGGCGCGATCACGAACGAGGTGCCTCCGAGCCGCGCGATGCCCGCCTGCATGGAAGCCAGCGTGCGCAGCGACGGATTGAAGAACACCAGGCCGAGGATCTTTCCCGCGAGCGCCCGCGGTTCCGGATGCTTTTCGAGTCGGCGTGCGAGTGCGATCAGCGCGTCGATCTCGTCACGTTGAAGATCCGCGAGGTCGAGGAAGCGGCGCACGTCAGGTCCAGCCGGCCGCGGGGGCGGCGAGTCCGGTGGTCTCGGGAAGGTCGAACAGCCGGTTCATCCACTGTACGGCGCCACCCGCTGCGCCCTTGTTGAGATTGTCCACGGCGCACATGACTGCGACGGTGTTTCCCTTCGCCACCGCCGAGACGTGCGCATAGTTGCTGGCCACGATGTCCTTGATGCGCGGCGCCTGCTCGGTGACACGCACGAATGGCTTGCCCGCATAGAAGTCCCGGAGCGTCGCGAGCACCTGCCGGGTGTCCACCGGCGAATTCAGACGCGCCTGCACGGTGGCGTGGATGCCGCGAGCGAACGGTCCCGAGTGCGGAATGAACGAGAACTCCGCTTCCACGCCCGAGGCGGCCTTCGCGCACGCCTTCACTTCCGGCACATGGCGATGACCGAGCGCGTTGTAGGAGTAAAAGTCGCTGTGACGCTGCGGATGATGCGTGCCTTCCACCGGCTTGCGGCCCGAGCCCGTGCTGCCAGTGACGCCCGATACGAACAGGGAGGGCTCCACCAGCTTCGCCGAGAGCAACGGCACGCTCGCCAGCAGGATGGAGGTGGCGAAGCAGCCGGGATGGGCGACGTGCCTCGTGGTGACATTCGCCAGATGCTCCGGAACGGCACAAGTGAACTCGCCGATGCGCTGCGGCGCGCCGTGAGCGTGCTTGTACACCGCCTCATAGGCCTCGGCGGACCGGTAGCGGAAGTCCGCGGAGATGTCGACTACGCGCGGCTGCGCCCCGGCGCGCTCGGCTGCCTTCAGCAGCGAGTCGATCAATGCGGCGGAGACACCATGCGGCGCCGCGCAGAGCAGGGCGCTGGTCGGCAGCTCGGCGATGAGCTTCTCGAGCTCGGCCTGCGACTTGAAGACCGTATCGGGATGAGCACAGGCGAGATGGGAAACGCCTTCGCGACCGGCTCGCCGGGCTGGCTGTCGGAGAGGACCCCGGCGAGCTCGAACACGGGATGCCCTGCGATCAGTCGCAGCAGCTCGCCGGCGACGTAGCCGGTACCGCCGAGCACGATGGTTGGAATGGCAGTGCTCATGCCGCCGCGCCTTTCGCGCTGCCGCCGGGGCCGATTGCCTCGATGACCCGGTTGCCGAGCGCTGCGCCGCTGCTCATCGCATTGAAGGCGGGAACACCCAGCTGATTCTCGATGATCTCGACGCCCACGCTGTTGTCCGTCGCGGGACCCGTGACCACGCAGGGCTCGACGCCAAAGCGCTCCCGCAGCAGCTTCACGCCGCCCCAGGCTGCGACGGGGTCGTTGGCGGAGAGCACCACCCCGCTCAGCGCGGCCCGGATGTCCGGGCAGTCGAGGATCGCATCGACGCCATACGTGCCGAGCAGGCCGTCGCCCAGCTCGAACACGATGACGTCCGGCTTGCCGGCCGCGAGCTCCGTGAGCATGGTTCGCGTGAGCGCAGGGCCGTTGGCGCGCGTCGTCGAGATGACGCCGAGATCCGTGAAGATCATCGAATGGCGGGCGCCCGCATCTTCCATCGCTAGGATGTCGCGGCGCAGCGAGACGCCCGTCGCCTTGAAAGCGTCGACCACCAGGCCGCTGTGGCGCATGGCGGTGATGATGGCGCAGGCTGCGGCGGTCTTGCCCGCCTCCATGCAGGTACCCGCGAGCGCCACCACTTTCACGCCGCGCGTGTCGAGCTTAGCCCCGATGTCGAGCCGGCGACGGCCGGCGCGCGCAGGCACGCCGATGCGCTCGCCGAGGTAAGGGAATTGCAGCGCCACGCCGAGCACGCGGCAGTCGAACGGCTTGCCCTTCTCGGGATTGATCGAGTCGCAGACACCGAGCACGCCGCCGATGTTGAGCATCTGCAGCACGTCGCCGGGCTTCACCGATTCCGGCACGTGGCCCGAATAGCCGAACAGCGCCTTGCGATGCCCGAGCGCGCCGACGACGATGTCGCCCTTGCCGACCTTCGCCATGCGGCCGCTGGTGAGCTCGAGCGTGTTGTAGCTGGACTTGTTGCTCAGCACCTCGACCACCACCACCACGCCTTCCTCGGCGGGGATGTCCTCGCTGATGCGCACTTCCTGCGAGAGATCGCAGGCCTGCGTCACCGAGGCGATCTTGTCGACCGTGAGGGTCTTCATGTCGCGGCTTCCTTCTGCGGTTCGCCGCCCGCGCGGCGGTGGAACACGCCGGTGAGCGAGACGATCTTCGAGAACCCGAGCGCATCGGTCGGCGACCATTCGCCGGCCGCCTCGCCGTAGACACCTTTCGAGGCAGCCATGAGCGAGTGCGGCGATTCGACGCCTTCCACGAACAGGCTGCCGGGCCGCATCAGCACGTGCACCTTGCCCGTCACCCGTTCCTGGGACGACAGCAGCAGTGCCTCGATGTCGCGGCAGACCGGATCGAGCAACTGCCCTTCGTGCACGAGATCGCCGTAGGGCTGCGCGACCATTTCCTTGATGCGCTGCTGCCGCGGCGTGAGCACGAGCTTCTCGAGCTCGCGGTGCGCGTTGAGCAGCGTTTCCGCCGCGGGCGCTTCGAACGCCACGCGACCCTTCGTGCCGATGATGGTGTCCCCGAGATGGATGCCGCGGCCGATGCCGAAGGGCGCGGCGATGCTCTCGAGCCTCTCGATGAGCGCCACGGGCGACAGCTCCTCGCCGTCGAGCCCGACCGGCCGGCCGCGCTCGAACGCGATGGTGTGCTTCTCCGGCGCGCGCGGCTTCGTGAACGCATCCTTGGACAGCACCCAGGCGTGCTCGGGAATGCTGCCTTCGGAGGTGAGCGTCTCCTTGCCGCCGATGGTGACGCCCCACAGCCCGCGATTCGTGGAGTAGGCCGCGCCGTAAGGCGGTACCGGCAGGCCGCGCTTCTGCAGGTATTCCAGCTCGTCCTGCCGCTTGAAGGCGTGGTCGCGCACCGGTGCGAGCACTTCGAGCTCGGGCGCCAGCGTGCGCAGCGCCACTTCGAAGCGCACCTGGTCGTTGCCCGCAGCCGTGCAGCCGTGAGCGAGCGTTCGCGTGCCGAGCTGCCTGGCTACGCGCGCCAGCGTTTGAGCCTGCATCACGCGCTCCGCGCCGACGCAGAGCGGATAAAGCTGGCCGCGCCGCACGTTGCCCATGACGAGGAAGCGCAGCACCTGCTCGAAATATTCCGAACGCGCGTCCACCAACTGGTGCGACGTGGCCCCCAGCGCGCGCGCGCGCTCCTCCAGCGTGCGGGCCGCGGTCTCATCCACGCCGCCCGTATCCACGGTGACGGTGACTATCGGGCGGTGATATTGCTCGGCCACCCACGGGACGAGGAACGAGGTGTCGAGTCCGCCGGAATAGGCGAGGACGATGGGCTCTGCGCCCATGTTCGAAGAGTTGCTCATGGGCGTCAGGCCTTGAAGTGTTCGCGCAGGCGCGTGAGGAGACGGGATTGCGTGGCGGCGCCGGTGGTGGCGACGAAGATGGCGTCGTCGCCGGAGATGGTGCCGACCACTTCGGGCCATTCCGCCCTGTCGATGGCGACGGCGACGCTCTGCGCCGTGCCGATGGAAGTCTTGATGACGGTGAGGGAGGTGCCTGCCGTGCGGATGTCCCGCACGAAGCGCGCGAGCGCGGAGAAATCGTCGTCCACGCGGGCGACCTCGTCCGGCGGCAGCACGTAGCGGCCAGCGGATTTCGAGACCTTGAGGTCCCGCAGGTCCCGGCTGACCGAGGACTGCGTGACGTCGTGGCCGGCCTTCTTCAGCAGGCGCACGAGCTCGGCCTGCCCGCCCACGGCACCCTCCTTGAGGATGCGCAGGATGGCGGCATGCCGGTCGCCTTGCTGGATATCCGCGTGCATAAAAGTGCGCGGATTGTGCATATCTATGCACGGCGGGTCAAGGCCCACCGGGCAGGGACGGTTTCTGCCCGGGACCGGCGGGGCCGGGCCGGCTGCACCGGCGGGTCGCTATTTCTCGATGGTGTAGACCAGGTCCGCGCCGCGGGCCTCGCCGACCTCGCTGCGGACGGTCCAGCGGTCGTTGAGGCTGTAGCGCATCTTGAGGGTGTTGATGGACTCCGCGAGGCTGATGCCGTAGCTCACGTACAGGCGCGGCGAGAGGTACTTGCCGAGCACCAGCGAGGTCTCGTTGGAGAGGTTCTGCTCCACGCTCACATCCTCGATGCCCACTTTCGAGCCCAGCTGCTGCGCGAGGATCGCCCCGCCCTGGGCCAGCAGCTCACCCCCGCCGCCGACGGCCTGGCGCTGGGTGGTGGACTGGGTCTGCGTGCCCGCCGAGAGCGACCCGCCCGCGAGGATCAGCGAGAAGATCTGCGACTGGGGCAGGGGCGGCTCTGAGAAGAAGGTGAGCCGCGGCTGCAGCAGCGTGCCGCGCACGTTCACACCGGCCTTCACCTCGGGAAACTCCTTGATGGCGCGGATGTCGACGCCGGGATTGCCCACCGGCCCGCCGGCGAAGATCAACCGGCCCCGCTCGATATCGAGCTTGCGGCCGTAGGCCGCGTATTTGCCGTCCGCCACCGAGAGCTCGCCGGTGGCGCGGGTCATCTCCTCCTGCCCGCTGCGAACACGGATGCTGCCCGTGAGATGGCCGGTGAGGCCCGAAGTGTCGATGCTCACCTTGTCCGACAGCGCGAGCTCGATGTCCGTGACGACCTCGAAGCGCTTCGTGGGATCCTGCGCTTTCTCCCCCACGATGATCTCATCCGCGGAGGAGCGCACGGCATTGCGCAGGTCGGTGGGCTCGATCCTGGCGTAGGGCACTTCCACCCTGCCCGTCACGGTGATGGCGCGACCGTCGATCGCGAAGTCGAGGTTCGGTGAGGCGTCGATGCGCGCTTCCGGCACGTCCGCGACTCGCAGGCGTTCGCCTTCCAGATGCAGCTTGCCGTAGGGAAGCGCGTCGTGCCACGCGAGCTTGCCATCGGTTCGCATCTGGCCTTCACCGATGCGCGCGGTGCCGTCGAAATCCAGCCCGTTGCCGCGGAGGCGCGCGTTGAGGTTCGCGTTCCGCAGCGCCATGTTCACCTGATACTGGTCGAGCTCCGCGTCGGAGAGGTGCACGTCGCCGTCGAGCAGCGGCGTGCCCGCCGTGCCGGCGAACGTCATCTCCGCTTCGAGCTTCCCTGCGGCGCGATCGATCTGCGGCGCGTACAGCGTGACGAAACCCAGCTCCGCCGTGTGGACTTTCAGATGGCCCTGCAGCGGCATGCCCTCCCAGCGGGGTGCGCTGCGGGTCAGTACCGCCTTGCCTTCGATGGTGCCCACGGCGCCTGCATCGAGCCCCCTCGATGGTGCCCACGGCGCCTGCATCGAGCCCCACGCGCGCGTCGATGGCATCCGTAGTGGCATCGATGGTGACGAGGCCGGAGCCCAGCAGGATGCTCTGGCGCTTGCCGCTCGCGAGCCGATGCACCATGCGCGCATCGACGAGATCCGCGCGCAGGTTGCCCAACAACGGCTCGCCTTTCGCGCCGGAAGCACGACCCGTGATCGTGAGGCTGCCGCGATAGTCCACTTCGGGAGTGAGTCCCGCCGTGAGCGTTCTCAACGGCAGCTCCGAGGCATTCAGGGTGGCCGCCCACTTCACGGGGCTCCACTCGCCATCCGCGCAGATACGGCCGGGTTGGCCGCGAAGGCAGAACCGGTCGGCGCGCATCTGCTGGCTCGATGCGAGCAATGCTACGGGCTCCTCGAGCGAGAGATTGAGAGCGTCGCTGCCGGCGATGTCCAGCCGGGTGAGCTGCCCGTTCCAGGCGCCGCGCACGAAGCTGCCCGCGGCATTCAGTTTCAGGCTCAGATCCGGCGCTTTCGCTTCGAGCTCCGCCGTGTGCTGGCCTGGCGGCCCCTGCAGGCTGAAGCTCATGGCTTCGATGGTGCGCTTGCCGTATGCCAGGTCGCGCGCCTGCATCGAAACCGAGGCGGCGCGCGTGCTGCGCGAGTCGAAATCGACTTCCGCATCGAGGCGTGCCAGATGAATGCCCGAGTGCGACAGTGACTTGCCGTGAATGCTCGCGACCACCACGGGATCCTCGGCCGTTCCTTTCACGTGGCCCCGCGCGTCGAGATGCCCGTGACTGTCCTTGTCGATCCAGCTGAGGTCCTCGGCGGCGATGGCGAAGCCGACATCGACCTCGTCCGCGATGCGCCCGTTGGCTTCGATGCGGGTGCGGCCGAGACCCAGGCGGATATCGCCGAGCTCCCACACCTTGCCGCGCCGTGCGATGGCGCCGCCGCCGCTGGCCGCCACGCCGCGCAGGCTGCCGGCGAGGTTGCGCAGGGCGAAGCTGAAATCACCTTGGCTGTCGAAGCGCTCACCCTGCGCCTCGAAGCCGAAATCCACCTTGCCCGGGAGGTCCGCGCGCAGTGTCGCCGGGTTCACGCCGTACGCGCGGCCAGAGACGTGCCACCGGTCGTCTGGCGTCCACACGGCTTCGCCGGACAGCGTGGCGCGACCGCCGAAACCTTCGATGGAGACTTCGTCGAGGTAGGCGCGATCCTTCGCCAGGCGGCCGCGGCCTTCGGCCGGCATCGGCGGGAAGTCCTGAACGGCGAGAGGTCCCGTGGCGCGCCAGTCGTAAGGCCAGACGCCGCTCAGGTGATAGTTGCCGTTCGCGCTGCGCACGCCGACGTCGTTGCCCACCAGGGGCCAGCGAAAATCCTGCCAGGTACCCCGCAGATCGAGCCGCGGGCCGGCGTCCACCACGGTGATGCTGCCCGCGCCGCGCAGGGTGGCACCGGACGGATGCTTGATCTCGATGCGGTCTGCAGTGACCACGCGGTCTGCGTAGGAGCCTTCGAAGAGGCTCTCGAAGGCGCCGGCTTCGAGGCCCGCCGGGGTGAGTGGGCCATGGCCACCGAAGCCCTGCGAATCGCCCTGGACCGCGAGCGTTCCGGTGATGCGGCCCAGCGCGCCACCCGCTCCCCATGCGCGCAGGTCGAAGTCGTGCACTTGCGCATCGCCCGACCAGTTCCACTGGCTCGTCAGGTCTCGCGCCTGCCCGCGGAAATCCGCCCGGAACGGCGCCGTGAAATTCGCCTGGATGCCCAGCACGTCGAGGTCGCCATTTGCGGTGGCGTCGATGGTCCACACCGGCTGCTGAGGCCAGGTGAGGGTGATGCGTGCATCGCCCGTGATCTTCAGCGGATCGGCCGCGGACAGTTTGCTGTTGCCGCGGACGTGCATGGCCTCCCAGTCGAAAGAGGTGTCGTAGAGCCGGATGGTGCGTGGCTTCACCGTGCCGGAGACGAAGTTGCCGGTGGTATCGAACCGCCGGCCATTCGTGGCGATGAGCGTTCCGGATTCGATGCGCCCGCCTTCCACGCGGATGATCAGACCCGGGGGCAGGAAGCGCAGCCGCGAAGGGCCGGTGACGGACCGCGAACGGCGGTACACCTGTACGAACGCATGCTTCACCGTGGCCTGGCGTGCATCCACTGTCTGCCACAGCAGCGGCAGCAAAGCCACTTTGCCGCGGATGCCTTCGAACACGAGGTGGCAGCGCTCGTGGATGATCTCCACGCGGTCCGCTTCGAAGCCGCCGACCAGCGTGCCGCGCGTCGGGCCGATGTCGATCTGCGCCCGCCCGATGCGCTTCGGCACGTGAGTCACCACGAACTGCAGGCCCGCCTCGCTGACCGCGACGTACGTCACCACCGACAGCGGCAGCGCCACCAGCAGCAGGACGACCGCGATGAGGATGAGCCGGCCGCGCGTCACAGCTTGGGCGAGAAGTTGATGTGCAGCCGCGGGCTGGCGCCCGGCTCGGACAGCGGCTGCGCGATGTCGATGCCCATCGTGACGACCGGGAGGCGCCAGCGGATGCCGAAGCCGGCCGAGTACTCGAGGGGATCGCCGAAGTCGTCGAAAGCATTGCCGGCGTCCGCGAACACGGCCACGCCGAGGTTGCGCGGCAGGTCGCGGATGATCTCCACGGTGCCGGTGAGCAGGTTCTTGCCGCCCACCTTCACAGCCTCCCGCACGTCATTGCCATTGGCATCCTTTACGGTCACATATTCGACCGGAGACAGGTCGTTATAGCCGAAGCCGCGCACGCTGCGGTCTCCGCCCGCGAAGAAGCGCACGGAGCCTGGCAACTGGCTGAAGCGCGAGACCAGGCTCGCGCCCACTTCACCGCGCAACAGCAGATGCCACTTGCGGGAGAGGTCGAATACGCGCTCGGACTGTACGTGCAGCTGCAGGAAGTCTGCGTCCGAGCCGAAGATATTGTGCGAGCCGCGCAGCTCCGCGAAGAACTCCCGTGAGAAGAGCGCCTCGCCGAGATACCCCTGCGGCACGGAAGCGAGGTTCACACCCGGAATGAGCAGGGTGTCCGTGCTCTTCTCCAGCAGCGATTCGGTGGTGGTGCGCGTGGCGGTGACGAACCAGACGTACTGCCAGCGCCCGCGCACCTTGGTGATGCTGGGCTCGAAGTCGTAGTTTTCCGTGTCGAGGTCGGCGAGCTCGCGCTGCTCCGCGGTGAGCTCGAAGCCGAGCTTCTCGAGCGCCGGATCGCCGATGGGAATGAAGTAGCGGCCGGTCAGCTTCTGGGCGAGCGCCGCCGCCTCGAGCTCCGCCGTGAAGCGATGGCCGCTGGTGTTCACGCGGCGGTCTTCCCAGGTGAGCCGCCCGCGCTCCTGCGTGTCCGTGCCATAGCCCAGGCCGACGGAGTAGCGGTGACGCCGGTTCGGCTGCGCGCGCAACGTCATGGGAACGATGTGCGTCTGCTTGTCCGCTTCGCCGGGCACGACCTCCACGGTGGAGAAATAGAGGCTGTCATCCAGGGCAAACTGGGTGCGGAGCACCTGGGTTAGATCGAAGGGGTCTCCTTCACGGTAGCGCATGAGTCGCCGGACCAGCGACTCCTTCACCGTGTCCTGCTCGATGGTGGTCGCGCCGAAGTAGTAACGCTCGCCGGTTTCGAGCTCCAGGATCGCGCTCGCGACGTGTTTCTCCGGATCGACCCGTAACTCGTTGCGCACCAGGCGGGCGTCGAGGTAGCCGTACGTGGCTGCCGTGCGCTGCAGGTCGTCCCGGATCTTGTCGTACGCGGCGTGGTTGAGGCGCTTGCCCTCGCGCAGGGGAGGGTCGGCCGCCAGCCGTGCGAAGAGCGGCTCGTTCGCGCCGGCGCCACGCACGGCGATGGTGACGGACTCCATGATCACCGGCTCCCCGAGCTCGACCTCGATGGTCACCCGCCAATCGCCTTCGCGCACGGTCTCGAGGTCGGAGCGGATCGTGGGCTGGTAGTAGCCGAAAGGCTTCAGGGCGGCGCGCACCTCGCCGTCCACCCGCTCGTGCAGGCGCTCCAGCATCTGGGGGTTCAGCTCGTCGCTGGACCGATACCGCTCGAGGCTCAGGTAGACGAGGACGTTGGCGCGGATCTCTTCCTTATCGATGCCGCGCAGGTCGATGTCGATCTTCGCCCACGCGCCGCCACAGCCGAGCAGGCAGGCGGCCAGGAAGGCGTACCTGCCGCGGCGCCGCGCGGGTAGGGGGGATCGGGACATCGGTCTTCAGTGGGCCAAAGGCAGGATTCTAGACCGCGAGATTCCGAAACGGGTTCCGCAGCGCGCCCCGCCCTCCCGATCAGACGGTGCCCCGGCACTGCTCGCAGCACGGGGCCAGGAGGGAGAGCGGGTCGA
>JBGAIL010000009.1:0-49917 GCA_044225565.1 Steroidobacteraceae bacterium
GATCGCAGCCTGTCGCGCCTTGTTGTAGACGAGCTGCAATTCGCCAATCAGTTTGCCTGCGTTGTCCGACGCGGCCTTCATCGCGACCATGCGCGCGGCCATCTCGGACGCGACGTTCTCCACCGCGCCGCGATAGACCTGCGATTCGATGTAGCGCATCAGCAGCCCGTCCAGGATCTCCCGAGCGTCGGGCTCGTAGATGTAATCCCAATGCTCCTGCAGGCCTTCGACGTCCACCGCCTCGATGGGCAGCAGCTGCTCGACCGTGGGCTGTTGCGTCATCGTGCTGACGAACCGCGAATTCACCAGGAACAGGCGGTCGATCTGTCCGTCGCGATAGGCGTCGAGCATCACTTTGACGGTGCCGATGAGATCCTTCACGTGCGGCTTGTCGCCGAGGCCCGCGACGTTCGCGAGGATGGGCAGCTGCAGGCGACGGAAGAACGCCAGGCCCTTGCCGCCGATGAGACAGAGGCTCACCTGCGCGCCCTTGCCCTGCCATTCCCGCAGCAGGTTCAGCACCTGCTTGAAGATGTTGGCGTTCAGGCCGCCGGCCAGGCCGCGGTCAGTCGAGATGACGATGACGCCGATGGACTTCGGCTCGCGCTCCGCCATGAACGGATGCTTGTAATCCGGGTTCGCCTGCGTGAGGTGCCCGATGACCTGGCGCATCTTGTCCGCGTACGGCCGGGCGAGCTTCATGCGGTCCTGCGCGCGGCGCATCTTGCTCGTGGCCACCATCTGCATGGCCTTGGTGATCTTCTGAGTGCTCTTCACACTCGCGATCTTGGTGCGGATTTCCTTGGTGCCGGGCATGAGTGTCGGCTCAGTACGTGCCCGTCTTCACGAAGTCCTCGACGATGCGCTTCAACGTGGCCTCGTGGTCCTTGAGGACCGGCTTGTCGTTGATCGCCTTCATCGCGGCGCTGTGGCTGGTCTTGGCGAAGGCCTGCATGGCGGCCTCGAAGTCCACCACTTTCTTCAGCTCCACTTTGTCCATGTAGCCGTTGTTCACGGCGTAGATGGTGAGCGCCATCTCCGCGACCGACATCGGCGCGTACTGCTTCTGCTTCATCACCTCGGTGACGCGCTGGCCGCGCTCGAGCTGCTTGCGGGTGGCCTCATCGAGGTCCGAAGCGAACTGCGAGAACGCCGCGAGCTCGCGGTACTGCGCGAGGGCGAGACGGATGCCGCCGCCCAGCTTCTTGATGATGTCCGTCTGCGCGGCCCCGCCGACGCGGGACACCGAGATGCCGGCGTTCATCGCGGGACGGATGCCGGCGTTGAACAGGTCCGTCTCGAGGAAGATCTGGCCGTCGGTGATCGAGATGACGTTGGTGGGCACGAAGGCCGTCACGTCGCCCGCCTGCGTCTCGATGATGGGGAGGCCCGTGAGTGAGCCCGTCTTGCCCTTGACCGCGCCCTTGGTGACCATCTCCACGTATTCCTCGTTCACGCGCGCGCTGCGCTCGAGCAGGCGGCTGTGGAGATAGAACACGTCGCCGGGGAACGCTTCGCGGCCCGGCGGGCGGCGCAGCAGCAGCGAGATCTGGCGGTACGCGACGGCCTGCTTCGAGAGGTCGTCATAGATGATGAGCGCGTCTTCGCCGTTGTCCATGAAGTACTCGCCCATGGTCACGCCCGAGTACGCGGAGATGTACTGCATGGCGGCCGGCGTGGAAGCGGACGCGGCGACGATGATGGTGTGCTTCATCGCGTCGTGCTGCTCGAGCTTGCGCACCACGTTCGCGATGGTGGATTGCTTCTGGCCGATGGCGACGTACACGCACTTAATGCCGGACGCCTTCTGGTTGATGATGGTGTCGACGGCCATGGCGGTCTTGCCCGTCTGGCGGTCGCCGATGATCAGCTCGCGCTGGCCGCGGCCGATCGGAACCATCGAGTCCACGGCCTTGTACCCGGTCTGCACCGGCTGGCTGACGGACTTGCGGTAGATGACGCCGGGCGCCACACGCTCGATGGGCGCGGTGCGCGTGGCCTTGATGGGGCCTTTGCCATCCAGCGGATTGCCGAGCGCGTCGACCACGCGGCCGAGCAGCTCCGGGCCCACGGGCACTTCGAGGATGCGGCCGGTGGTCTTCACCGAATCGCCTTCGCGCAGGTGCTTGTAGTCGCCCAGCACCACCGCGCCGACCGAGTCCTGCTCGAGGTTCAGCGCGAGGCCGAAGGTGTTGCCCGGGAACTCGAGCATCTCACCGTAGCGGGCGTCCGCCAGGCCATGGATGCGCGTGATGCCGTCGGTGACCGACACGATGGTGCCGACGTTGCGCGCCTCGGTGACGGATTTGAAATTCTCGATCCGCTGCTTGATCAGATCGCTGATTTCGGATGCCTTGATGGCCATTAGCTTGTCCTCAACACGTGTTCGTTAGGCAGTCAGCTCGTACGCGATGCGCTCGAGGCGCGACCGCAGGCTGCCGTCGATGACCAGGTCTCCGGCGCGGATCACCGCGCCGCCGATGAGCGCCGCATCGGTCTCGGTGTGCAGGCGCACTTCGCGCTTCAGCCGGCGCTTCAGCGACTCGGCCAGCGCGTGCTGCTGCGCTTCCCCGAGCGGCGCGGCGGACGTGACGGTGACGTCGACCACGCCCTCTTCAGCGTCCTTCAGCTCGTCGAAGAGCTTCGAGATCTCGGGCAGGTGCGCGAGACGGCGGTTCTCCGCGAGCGTATCCACGAAGTTGTGGCCGTTCTCGTCGAGGCCGGTGCCCGCGATCTCCTTGACCAGCTGCGCGAGCTGCTGTGGCGTGACGTGCGGATTGCCGAGCAGGTTCTGCACCCGCTCGTCTTCCACCACGGCCGCGCCGGCTCGCAGCGCTTCGGACCACGGCGCCAGCTTGCCGCTGTTGCGGGCATCCGCGAATGCCGCGCGCGCATAGGGCCGTGCGATTGTGGTCTTGTCGGCCATGGTCAGATCTGGGTCGCCAGCTTGCCGATGAGATCGGCGTGCGCCTTCGGATCGATCTCGCGCTCGAGCAGCTTGGAAGCCGCGCTCACCGCGATCTGCGCCACGTCCTTGCGCAGGCTTTCGCGCGCGCGGGTGGCTTCGAGATCGATCTGCTGCTGGGCGGCGGCGACGAGTCGCTTGCCTTCCTGGGTGGCCGCGCCTTTCGCCTGCTCCACGAGATCGTTGGCGCGATGCTGCGCCTGGTCGATGATCTGCGTGGCACGCTCGCGCGCCTCGCGGATGATGACCTCGGCCTTCGTGTTCGCCTGCGCGAGCTCCTGCTGGCCTTTCTCGGCCGCGGCGAGCCCCGTGGCGATCTTCTTCGAGCGCTCTTCCATCGCGCCCAGGATGATCGGCCACACGAACTTCATCGTGAACCAGATGAGGACCACGAAGATCACCATCTGGACGACGAGCGTGAGATTGATGTTCACGACTCTCTCCTCGTTACCGGCTGGCATCCGGACGCCGGGGCCCGGACGCGCGCGACCCTTCGCTTACTGACCCGCGGCCGCCTGGGCCGCCGCCACGAACGGGTTGGCGAACGTGAAGAACAGCGCGAAGCCGATGCCGATCATGGCCACCGCGTCGACGAGCGCGGCGACGATGAACATCTTCACCTGCAGCATCGGAGTGAGCTCCGGCTGGCGCGCCGCGCCTTCGAGGAAACGGCCACCCAGCACGCCGAAGCCGATGGCGGTGCCGAGCGCGCCCATGCCGAAGATGATGCCGACGGCCAGGACCGTCATGCCATAGATGTGCGAAAGATCCATTCAACTCTCCTACTGAAAACCGAAAAACCGAATCTGTGCAGCCAAACCGCTCAATGATGCTCGTGCGCCATCGCGAGATAGACGATCGTCAGCATCATGAATATGAAGGCCTGCAGGGTGATCACAAGGATGTGGAACACCGCCCATGCGAACCCCAGCACGCCGTGCGCGATCACGCCGAGCCAGCCTCCCACGGAGGCGAGCTGGCCGAAGCCCTGCAGCGTGAGCAGCGCGAGCAGCAGGAAGATGATCTCGCCCGCGAACAGGTTGCCGAACAGCCGCAGCGAGAGGGAGATGGGGCGCGCCAGGAACGGCACGATCTCGAGGAGCAGGTTGGCCGGGATCAGCAGCACCTTCACGACCTTGTTGCTGCTGCTGAAGGGCTGCATGGTGAACTCGGAGACGAAGCCGCCGAGCCCCTTCATCTTGATGCTGTAGTAGATGATGAGGACGAACACCGTGAGGGAGAGGGCGAACGTGACGTTGACGTCCGTGCTGGGCACCACCTTCAGGTATTTGATGCCGGCGCCGTGCGCGATGGCCGGCAGCAGGTCGACCGGCAGCATGTCCATGAAGTTGAAGAGGAACACCCAGCAGAAGATGGTGAGGGCGAGCGGCGCGATGAGCCTGGTCGTGCCGTGGAAGGTGTCCTTCACCTGGTTGTCGACGAACTCGACGATGAGCTCGACGAAGTTCTGGAAGCCGGTCGGCGCCCCGCTGGTGCGCACCGAGCGGCGCGCCGCGACGTAGAAGCCGCCCGCGAACAGCACGGCGAGCAGCAGGGAGAAGAAGATGCTGTCCCAGTGGAGGACGGAGAAGTCGACGATGCCCGTCGCTTCCTTGTTCGAGAGGAAGGTGAGGTGGTGGCGGATGTATTCGGCGGCGCTGGGCGCTTCGTTCGCTGCTGTTTCTGCACTCATCATGAAGCCCGCAAAGATCCCGCCAAAACCACCCAGTACACCACGAACGTCGCCAGGTACCCCGCGAAGAGCGGCACCGGCGCGATCGTCATCGTCTTCAACACCACCACGAACAGCACGATCATCACCGCGAGCTTCACCGCCTCACCCGCGTAGAACGCGACGATGGCGGCCTGGGCGTTGGCGCTGCCGCGGCTGAAGCCGACCACCGCCATCCCCAGGCTCGCGAGTGTGCTGATGCCCCCGCCCAGCAGGGCCGAAACCGCCGCGAGCGGACCCGACACCGCGAGACTCACGAGCGCGACGACGCCGGTGACGACCGCCTGACCGAGCACGACGCCGAAGGCCAGCCGCCGCGCATTGGAAGGGTCGATCGCGACCACTGGGGCATCCCGCTCGAGGCAAAAAACACTGCGCTTTTACTTTATCCGGCAACCACTTAGGTCAGCCGGCCGCGAAGCCGCGGAATTATAGAGAGGCGCGGCCGCGGCGTCCACCGCTTGCGGCCGCCGCAGGGCGCGGAAAGCCTATTCGACGAGCTGCTGGCGCGGCTCGGTGGAAAATCCGCCCCCACCGCCGGTCCCGTTCTCCTGCTCGCGCTTGATGGCCTCGTAGATCTCCTCGCGATGCACGGGCACGCTCTTCGGTGCCTTGATGCCGATCCGCACGTGATTGCCTTTGACCCCCAGAACCGTGACGGTGACCTCGTCGCCGATCATCACGGCCTCCAGCGGTCGCCTGGTCAGAATGAGCATCGGTGTTCTTCCTTTACTTGAGTTATTCGT
The DNA here is from genome assembly GCA_044225565.1 of Steroidobacteraceae bacterium. Lineage (GTDB taxonomy): Bacteria > Pseudomonadota > Gammaproteobacteria > Steroidobacterales > Steroidobacteraceae > CAVXAE01. The sequence continues at coordinate 5,444 of JBGAIL010000009.1, forward strand.
TATTCGGTTCGTAGTCCAGCGTGAAGGTGTCGCCGCTCTCGACGACCCGCAGCGGGGCGAGCTTCTCGAGGCGGCCGAGCGCCACGCGCACGTCGCGCACGCTCAGGGCACCGCCCACACGAAGCTGCGCCAGCCGCGGATCGCGGATGACGATGCGGCGATCGGTGTAGCGCGTGAGCTCGTCCAGCACTTCGGGAAGAGACTGGTCGTGGATCTCGAGCACACCTTCACGCCATTTCACGGCGCTGCCCGCCTCGGTGTCCTGCACGTCGCGCATCAGCCCGAGCGGCCGATACACGATGCGCTGGTTCGCCTTGAGCTCGCGCTGCCAGGTGGGGCGCGTCTCGCCCCGCCCCAGCTCTTTCACAGTGACCTTGCCTTCGACCACCGTGACCGTGACTTCTCCATCGGGCTTGCGGTACACGTTGAAACGCGTACCGAGCACAAGGATCTCGCTGTTTTCGAGCACCACGCGGAACGGGCGCGACGGGTCGGGCACCACGTCGAACAGCGCCTCGCCCGCGCCCAGCGCCACGCGCCGCTCGCGCTCGTCGCCCAGCCATTCGATGTGGGTCCGCGTATTGAGATACGCGACGCTGCCGTCTTCGAACGTAACGGTGCGCATCTCGCCCGTGCGGGTGACGTAGGTTTGCTGAGCGGAGCCGCCCGGCTGCAGCACGAACCAGCCTCCCGCCACGAGCGCCAGCAACGCGGCGGCCGCCAGCGCGACGGGCCACGTCCAGCGGTGGCGCGGTGCTTCGATAGGCACGTGCCTCGCGGGGATGTAGGAGTCGAGGCGTGCCTGGATGTCGGCCGGGAACTCGTGCGCCAGGCCGATGAGTGCCTGGTGCGCACGGAATTCGGCTTCATGACGCGGGTCGGCGAGCAGCCAGGCCTGCAGCTCCGCCCGCTCGGCATCGCTCGGGTCGTTGTCGTTGATCCGGGCCACCCAATGGGCGGCGCGGTCGCGGATGGTGTCAGTAGGCATCAGGGTTGCCATGGGTGGACCTCCTCCGGTGCTCCTCATTCCAGGCCCAGCCAGTCGAGCCCGGCCGCGGACATCTGCGACCGGCATTGGGCCAGGGCGCGGGTCAGGCGCTGCTCCAGCGCGCCGATGCTGATGTTCAGCTGCTCGGCGATTTCCTGACGGGGCATCTGTTTCACGTACCTCATGATGAAAACTTGGCGCAAATTCGGGCTCAACTCTTCGACGATCGCCGCCAATTGCCGCATGGCCTGGTCGGCGGCGGCCTGGCGGTCCGGCAGGGCGGAAGGGTCCGGCACGGCCTCGACCTCTTCAGCGCTGGCGGCAGCCAGGGCCGCTTCCGCCTTGGCCCGTCGCAGGCGGGTGAGCGCCAGCTTGGTGGCCACGTCGAACAGGAGCGCTTGAGGACACGTCACCTCGTCGGGTCGGGACAGGCGGTAGAGCTTGAAGTACGTGTCCTGGGCGACGTCTTCGGCCGTTTCCTTCCGACCCAGCATGCGGGTGAGGAAGCGATGCAGCTGAAGGCCATGGGACCTCTTCAGCCGGCTCACGAAATCCGCTGCAGCTTCCCGCTGCTTCATGAAACTGACCGTACCCATCGGCTGGCGCCTGGAGTCCTTCCTGCTACCTGTTACCGGTAAGACTCTGCCGGGAAGGAATACCCCTCAAGAAGAATTCGGAGCGGTTGACGTAATATGCGCGGGGCATGGTGTTGGGCGCACGCCGTTTCGAGCGGCGGACATTCTGGGTGGCGAGCCTGATCGGCGCGCTGGTGTGCGGGGCGATCGTCATCGTGCCACAGTGGCTCGCACGGCAGGCACGGCTCGAAGTCCTGCGCTCGCACGTGGGGCAGATCGCACAGCTCGCGGCCAGCGTGGTGGACGGCAACCTGCAGCGGCAGCTCATCGAGAACGGCTATGACCCCTTCGTGTACGAGCGGGCGCTGCAGCCGCTGGTGCGCTTCCACTCCGCATATCCCGACATCTTCTACCTCTACACGATGGCGGAAGTGGGGGGAAAGACTGTTTTCGTCCTCGACACCGCGAGCTCGCCCGCGCTGCACAGCAGGCACGAGCTGCGCGCCTCGGCATTCATGGAGCCGTTCGAGTTGCGCCGCCAATACGAAAGCGACTGGCTGAAAGAGCTGGCGGCCGGCAGAACTTGGATGAACCCGGATTTCCAGGACGACGATTACGGCACGTTCCTCTCTGCGCACGCGCCCGTCTACGACGGTGCGGGGCGCTACGTCGGCTTCGTGGGTGTGGACTTCGACCTGCAGTACTACCTTGCGCAGGATGCGCGCTTCCGTGCGATCGGCATCGGCAGCTTCCTCGCTGCGATGCTCATCGCGGTCCTGATGGGTTACCTGCTCGCACGGCAGCACTACGAAATCCTCCACGAGATGCGCCGGCACTACGACAGCTCACTGCGCGACGATCTCACCGGGTTGCTGAACCGCCGTGGCGCACTGGATGCCATCGGCAAGTCCCTGGCACGGCGCGCTCAGGTGTACGCGACGCTGCTGATAGACATCGACGACCTGAAGCGCATCAACGACACGCACGGCCACGCGACGGGCGATGCGGTCATCGCGGAGGTGGCGCACGCGATCCGCATCTGTACGCGCGAAGGGGATGAATGCGCGCGGCTCGGCGGTGACGAGTTCATGATCTTCGCCGCGAACTGCGACGCGAGCTGCGCGCTGGAGATGGCGCAGCGCATCCTCGCCCGCGTCGCCGAGCAGGTTTCACCGATCACGAATATGGCGACCGGCGTCTCGATCGGCATTGCGGTCCAGGATCATCCGCAGGCGAGCTTCGATGCACTGTACCGACAGGCCGATGCGGCGCTGTATCGCGGGAAGGCCGAAGGGAAGCGGCGGGTCAGGATGTTCGAGGCCGCGCGCACTTAACGCGCCCGAGGAAAATGGAACAGCGCGATGCGGCAGGATGCCTCAGGTCTGGACGACCTTGCCGCGCGCCGCCGGCACTCTGGCGAGCCATTTCTCGTGCCACCACGCCGCCGCGAAGAGGCTGGCCACCAGCAAACCGCCGAGCGCGTCGAATGCCCATGAGCCGTAGGCCGCAGCGTGGCTGGTGAGAGGCGCGGCCAGATACACGGCAACGATGTGGAAAGAGAACACCTGGATCGAATGCCGCCCGAGGAATGCGAGCGGCGACCAGGTGAAGGCGCGCGGCCAGCGCGTGGCCAGTGCGTAGACGAGGTACGCAAACGCCAGGAAATTGACGAGGAACGCTGCGCCGTAGTCCCGTTTGGATGCGAGCCAGCCGCCCGCATCGAAGACCGCTGGCCAGGGGAGCAGCTCCCAGCGCATGGTGAAGCCGAGCACGCAGACGAGAAGGCAAAGCGCCAGCAATGCGGGCCGCACTTCGACGACGCGACGTCCCCGGTGCAGATGCATGTGCCCGAAGTACAGGCCCGAGAAGAACACGAACTGCCAGGCCAACGGATTGAAGCCTCCATGGAACAGGCCGAAGGGGCTCGCATCCTCCGCGACGTGGCCCAGGCCGGCCTGGGCTAATGCCCAGACGCCGAAGCTGACCAGCAGCATCGTGAGTCCACGGTCGTTCCGCAGGGCCAGCAATGCAGCCGGCATGCACAGCACGAAGAGTGCATACATCGGCAGGATGTCGAAGAGCCTGGGCTGATAAGCCCACGCGGCGAACCATGCCAGCGCCTCGGTCGCGCCTTCCAGGGTCAGCGGGAACGAGAAGTGGAAATGCGAGCCTGCCCGCGGCTCGAGGACCGCCAGGGAGAGCAGCGCGAGAAATGCGGCCAGGTGGTACGCGTGGATGTAGAAGGAACGCCAGGCACAGCGCCTGATGACTGCGCCGGCGCCCTGCTCGGCCGTGCGGCTGTAGACGGCTCCGGCGAGGATTCCCGAGAGGAACACGAAGCCTGCTGCGACGGACACCCGGCCGAAGAACTCATCGCAGATACGGCCGATCGGGCTGTTGATGTGGACCAGCGTGATCTCGGCGAGCATGAGTCCGCGGAGACTGTCGAGGCGGAGGTCTCTGCTCTTGCGGTCCGGCTTCACATATTGGCGTCGGGGCTCTCTCACAGCCGGCTTTATATCGGTTCCGCCGTGGGCCGGCATCGAGCAGGTTCCTGTTTCGACAGGCAGCAGCGTGCGGCGGACCCGGGCGGACGCGGGCCGGCGATCCCGACTCAGCGCATGGCAGGGATCCTAGCGGCCCTTTCCCCGAATGGTCTTCAGCAGGAACTGACGGGTGAGCTTCGAGCGGCCGGACTGGGCCTCTTCCAGCAGCACCTGCAGCAGGACCTCGATGGTGATGTCCTTGCCGCCCTTGGCGTCGACGACGTCGAACACGATCCGTTTCTTCACCCATTTGCGGATGTCGCTCAGGCGGATGTAGCGGCTGTCGCCGAAATCGTAGAGGCGGCGGTTCGGGTATTTCTTGACGAGTCTGGCAGTGTGCATCGTGGCCCCGGGGGGTTGAATGGATACGAATCCATCCGTGGGGCGACGTGTCGCCGGGGGCTACAGTAATACAAGCGCCTCCTGTAGCGCCAGTTCGGCGGACCTACCTTCGCCTGAGCAACGCCGCCCCGACGGAATACCCGCCGCCGAAAGTGACCAGCACGACGTGCGCTCCCCGGCGCATGCGCTCGACCTCGCGATGAAGGCTGATGGCGACGCTCGCGCACCCGGTGTTGCCGAGCGCTTCGATCGTCATCGCCACACGCTCGAGGGGCACTTCGAGATCCCGCGCGACGTGCGAGATGATCCGGCCGTTCGCCTGGTGAGGAACGACGAGCGCGACTTCTGCGACGCCCAGCTGATTGCGCGCCAGCAGTTCGCGAACCGCGGCGGCCATGTTCTCGCAGGCGTGCATGAACACCTCGCGGCCATGGGGCATGCTGATGCCGATGGGTTGCCTGAGCATGACGGCTTCGGGCCCATGCCCGAGCTCGCCGAGCCCCTTCGTCTCCACATCCACCACCTCGAACAGGGAATCGGTCGGCTCGATCCCGAGCAGCACGGCGGCGGCGCCGTCTCCCCAGAGATGACCGGAGGAAACGTCTTCGTCGCGCGCATGAGCGCTGTTGTGCTCGGCTGCGACGATCAGGGCCTTGCGAGCCTTTCCGGCTTTCAGATATAGCGAGGCGATGTCGAGCGCATCGAGGAACGACGAGCAGGCCGTGGAGACGAAGATCGCCCTGGCACCGGTCAGCAGGAATTCACGCTGGATCGCGTGCGCCAGGGTGCCGATGGTATCGAGCGGCGTGTATGACGCTCCGATGACCAGATCGACGTCGGCCAGCGATGCGCCCTCGTGGAGCATGGCCGAAACGGCGGCGATCGCCATGGTGTGCGTGTCCTCGCCCGGCCCTGCCCTGCGGCGCGCCCGGATTCCGGTCCGCTCGAAGAACCATTCCGGCGGCTTCGCCAGGAGCTTCGAGAAGTACTCGTTGTCGACGACCCTCTCGGGCAGATACTCGCTGGTGCGGAGAATGAACATCGGATCCCAGTGCGCGTCGGCGTTCGCTGGCAAAGGGGCGTGATGATACTGGAGTGCGGTGTCCAAGCCGACGTGCCGTGGCTCGTCACCGGACAGACCGGCTTTCGACGGGTATCAGCGCTTCCCGAGCAACGCCAGCGCCCGGCTCCCGGCAGGCTGCGCTTCCCGCAGAGAGTCGAGCGCGGTCATGGCCATGGCCGGGTCACCTGTCTCGAGTCCCGCCACATCGGTTTGCAGCGTACGCTGCCCGCCTGCCGTGACGTCCGGCGGCAATGCATTGGGTCTCGGGCACGATCAACGTCTTCGGCATTGCTCCGTGCTGCGAGAGACGGAAGTGGCTACGCTCTCGGAATCGACCGTCTGCGATGCGAATGGCGCCGTTGGCATCGGATCATTTGCCGGGTCGTAATATGAGCGACACAGGATTGACTCCACTAGAGCTTTCGATTCTCAATAAACTGTACGAGCTTCATTCCAGTGTGGGCTTCCCAAGCCCCAGTCTCGTCAGTGTGGTCAGGCGGGAAAATACCGGAAGTGGGCGCTATGTCGACCTCGCATCAATGCATGCCATTCAAGTAGATGATGGTTATCTGGACCTCGGCGGAAGCTACATACGCATGGAGGGAATGCCAAACAGCATGATGGCTGTTGCGCTGATTCGAGGACACCTTTTGCGCCAGCTGGAAATCTCCGTGTATGGGGAAGCCGTTTGGGATGGCGTGGAGCGCAGCTGGTCGATTTCCTAGCGCCTGATTGCGGCTCCGGCGAATGTTGCCGATCTCGCCGAAGCTACGACAGCTGTTGCTTGGAAAAGAGCAGAGAGATGCGCCTGGAGATTGCCCGGCTGAGCTGAGGGCTCAAACCGTCAAGTCGCGGCAGCAACCGCGTTCCCGAGCGCCAGTGCCCGGGGAGCCGAGCATTGAAACCGCGCAAGGCTCGCTCGTCACTTCAACATTCTTCCCCAAGCATTTGCCGTCGAAGATTTTATTCTCAAACAACTCAAACGAGCGACCTCAGGGTTGGTGGCATCGCGACAATCGCGCAGCAGATTTCTTCCGCAAATTCCGGGAATCGCGCTCGCATTCCTCACACGTGATGACATAACCTTGCCCGCGCTCCCGCCAACCAATGGATTCGGACGACGGCCGGCGTCCGAACGGCGGGAGCTTGCCCCCGCTTCAACGGAGCGCAACGTCCATGGAGTGATGTCCGAAGTGATTAACTGACTAATCAAACAAGAAGTGGAGATTCGACAATGAAAACCCCAGTAGAGAGCCTGGTTGAGAAGACGGAAACGGTCGAGGAATTGGAGTTCGTTGACTTGGGGGATGTGACCGAAGAAACGAAGGGAAATCCGTTCGGTGGTCGCGGCGATGCAGGAGCTGGCTGGAGGTTCTGAGCGTCGCTCGCAGGTGCGCAGCGTGAAGACGCTGCGCACCTCGCTGATTACCAGCTTTTTTGAACGTAGAGGCCCACCACGCGACCGATTGGATCGGCATTGAGCACGTCGTAACCCACGTTGCGATCGACGAACGGCGGCGGGGTGTTCAGCAGATTGACCGCGCTCAGCATGAATTCCATGTCATTCCAGGGACTGCCGTCGCCCTCCGCAGTCCGATATGCGAGTCGCATATCCAGCGTCGTCAAGGCATCGACGTGTCGGTCCTTGATACCATCGGAATCACGATAACCGCTGGTATGGTCAACCGTGGCTCCGACGCGCAGGCCGGGATGATGTGGACCCCGAGCCGCCCATTCCACGGTGCCGCGAACCCGCATGCCCAAGGGATTTCCAAAAGTGTCGATGATGTCTGTGGCTGGCGCGGTTCGCGTCAGCGCCTGTCTAAAACCGAAGGCGCGGTTGCCGGCAAGCCCGAACTGGAAACTTCCCAAGCGAGTATCGAGCGCGTAATCCAGCTTGAGATCGACACCTCTCGTCCTGGTGGCCGACAGGTTCTTCATCCGGAAGTCGATGATGGCTGCCGGTGAGCTGTTCAGGCAGTCGATGAGCGAACCGTAGTAGGCCTTGCTGTTGCAGATCTCGCTGATCTGCGCGCTGGTCGGGCTCCGGTTGATGACCGGCGCCCACTGATCCTCCTGAAGGAGGATATCGAAGGGAGACGGCGGCCCGGGACGAAGGATGCGGTCCTGGTAGTCGATATCGTAGTAGGTCAATGACAGCGTGAGTCCCGGCACGCTGGCTGGCACGAGATCGACGCCCAGGGACCATGTTTCCGCGGTCTCCTCCTTGAGGTCGGGATTGTTGCCCTGGACGGCCAGCACCAGGGACTGTTTGGTGGCCGACAGCGGATCGGGGACGACCAGAGCGCCAGCGGCATTCTGCGAAGTGTCGTAGAGATCCAGAAGCCTCGGCGCCTTGAATGAGGTGCCCCAGCTGGTGCGGATCTTCGCCCACTCGAACGGCGCCCATCTCAGTCCGATCTTGGGGTTGAAGGTATTGCCGAAGTCGCTGTAGCTCTCGTAGCGGCCCGCCACGGAGAGCTCGAGGCGCGGGATGCTGCGTGGATCCTCGATCCGCCCCATGATCGGGATGGAAAGCTCAGTGAAGGCAGAAGAGATGTTCCTGCCGAAATCCGCGGCGGGACTGCCCGCCAGGTGGTGTTGCAAACCCTCCTCGCGCCGCTCGACACCGACAGCCAGCTTCACCGCTCCGGTCGGCAAGGACAGCACCGGCCCATCGATGACGAAGCTGGCCACACCGATATCCGACGCCACCGTGGAACGTGACGTCGTCCGGATCGCCGCCAGCGTCGCCGGGTTGGTGCTCGAGCCATCGCCAAAGGGATTGAAGGCCGTAGCCGGATCGGAATCGGCCAGCGCAACGCTCAACGCGTCGAAATCCGCGACGTTGATCTCAGTCCAGCGAAGGTCCTCGCGACCGTAGGAAACGTTGAAGTTGCCGCGCCATCCGCGGCCGAACTCCATTTTGGTGCCGGCGCTTCCGTCAAAGCTGCGGGTCCTGCCTTTCAAGGTCCAGGGTCCCAGATCATCGAGGAAGCTGTAGGCCACGATGACGAATGGCATGTCGCCGAAAGGATCGACGAAAAATGCGTTCGAGGCGGGGACGAGAAGGTATTGCTCGAGATCGCGCTGCCGCTGTTCGGTTTCGCGCTGCCCCAGGCGCATCTCGCCATAAAGCTCGAAGTGATCGCCCAGCTTCTGAGAGCCGTTCATGAATACGCTGTGCATCCTGCGATTCGGCATCAGGTCGTATTCGGAAAGATTGTTGTGAAGGTTCACCACGCCGGGCAGCAACTGGCCGGCCGTGAGTGCCGTGCCGTTCTGACCCGCCGGGATGGCGAAGGCCGGCTCCAGGGTATTCGGGTTCAGGATGTTTCCCGGGCTTCCCCAGATGCTGCGGTGATCGGTGCCGCCCAACGGGCGCTTGTCGGCATTGGCGGCGTAGTAGCGATCCGAAGCTGCCAGCGAGGTTCGATCGGAGAACTGGTACGACAAGAGGAATTTGCCGCCGTCCCAGTGATTGCCGAACAACTGCGAGACCACCTTCTCGTTGGCCTCGCCCAGGGCAGTGGCGAATCGCGCCTGCGTTTCAGCGCCCTGGAGGTCGTCACGCATCACGATGTTGACCACCCCCGCGATCGCGTCCGAGCCGTACAGCGCGGAAGTGCCATCCGGCAATACTTCAATGCGCTCGACCGCACTCCACGGAATGTTGGACGTATCCACGAAATCCGCGTCGCTGCCCGCCAACGGCTGGCGACGCCCGTTCACCAGCACCAGCGTTGCCCCGTAACCCAGCCCTCTCAGATTCGGTGCGGTACCGCGGTTGTAGTTTCCTCCGTTGCCACTGAAGTCATCGCTCGGCGCCGCGCCCGAATTGAACGGCAGCGTCTGCAACGCATCCTGCACCGTCGCATACCCGGTGCTCTTCATCTGGGTCCGGTCGACGTGTACCAGCGGCGACATGATGTCCAGCACGCCGTGGATGAACGTGCCCGTCACCACCACGTCCTGCATCTGCGGGGCGCTGGCGGAGGAGAGCTCGGCGAGCAGCACCGCGCCTTCGCCGGATTCGGCGGGACCGGTGCCGGCATCCGGAGCCGCCTCGACCACCGCGGTGCCGGCATCGACGCGTTTCAACAGGATGGAGTGCGGATTCTCGAACTCGAACGTGAAGCCCGTGCCCTCGAGCATGCGGGTCAGCGCCTCGGCGACCTCGAACTGGCCCACCACCGCGTGGGTCTTCACAGAGGCCATGCCGGCCGGGGACGCGTAGAGGATCTCGACCTGGGTCTGCTTGTAGAACTCGATGATCGCCTGCGAGACCTCGCCCGCGGGGATGTCGAAGGCGATCTTGGGGTCGGCAGCCCACAGCGCCTGCGCAGCGCCGATCGCGAGGCTGGCAAGGAGCGCACAGCCACGGCGCCGGCGTGGAATCGTCGTTTCCTTTCCGTCCATGCGTCCGTTTCCTTGACCCCGGGCGCAGTGTGCCACGTGCCGCGCGCCCCGCGCGAGCGTTCCGTCATCAAATAAGTACAGCCCGCAGCCGGCCAGCGATTTAACCGCCTTATTGCGACCCGGAAGGCCGCGAAAACGTACGAATCGCAACGGCATGGCGATCAGGCCGCCGCCCGCGACGGATGTGCGTCGCACCATCGGCGGGCCCAGGTCTCGGCCGACAGGCACTCGTAGAGCTCCACGTTGCTGCCGCAGACGCGGGTCGGGCTTCCCGAGAGCACCTCCTGCAGCTTCGTGCGGTCCACGATGCCCTGGCGCACCAGCAGCCCATCGAGCAGCAGCTCGCGCACGAAGCCGATGTTTCGCAGGAGGATGGCGCGCAGATGCTCTTCCACCCCGCCCTTCGTGCGGCGAACCACGATCTCGCGGGGCATGTCGTGCTGGAAGGCGCGCCGCGCGATGGCTCGCTCCCATCCCCCGACCGTCAGCGTGTACACGGGGATACGCAGCGCGAGCTCGATCAATGGCTGGGAATACAACGGCGCGACGAGCTCCGGGTCGTCGCTTCGGCCCAGCGGGTTGTAGAGCGCCGGCGGGAAAAGCAGCGTGTGGGCATGGAACAGCTTGCCGCTGGGCCATGGCTCCGCGGAGCGGAACAACGGATGAGTGAGGCTCGAATCCCGCCGGACGCCCTCCACGGCATCCTGTACCAATAAAGAGGTATAGCGGCCGGCCTCGTCGATCATGCGCCAGCGTTTGCCACCGAGCCCGTGCGCGACACCCTCCCGGAGCACCTCCCAGACGGAGAGCCGATCCATCCGCGCCGCATCCAGCGCCACGCCGAAAGCCCGCGGCCCTAGCCCGTGCTTGCGGATGTAGTCCGCCGCGCCCAGCGCCCCGAGCGCCTGGTAGAAGAGCTGATCGCCGGTGTTGCCGGAGAATATGGCCGTCGCGCCGTGCTCCGCCGCCAGCTCCGCCTCCGAATGGCTGTTCTCCAGGTAATAAAGGAAGGTGGTGACGGGCATGCACTGCAGCGGCATGTGCTGCAGCGGCTCGAAACCGAGCGCCGGATTGCGCTCGCGCTCGATGAGCGCTTCGCCGGCGCGCTGCGCGGAAAGGCGCGCGAAGCTGCGCTCGTCACCATCCGAGCCCGGCGAGTGATAGTTCACGCAGGTGATGCGAGGCTTGCTGGGCGAATCCTGAAGACAAGCCATCACGATGGAGGAGTCGAGCCCACCCGAGAGTGTGTGCACGATTCCCTGATAGCTCGACCCCCAGGCCTGCACGCAATCGCGCGCGACGCGACGCATCTCGCTTGCCGCGAGCGCTGGATCTTCGATGGGGTCCTGCCGGGAGACATGAAGCGGATCCCAATGGAATTCGCGTCTCGAGCCATCACGGGCAAGCTCCACACACTCGCCGCCCAGCACCTGGCTCACCCCTTCGAGCCCGGTCTCGTTCAGCTGCAGGCGCTGGCAGGCGAGCCCGCCCGCAACGAGCTTCCAGCTCACCGTGAAACGCCCGAGGCCCAGGCGCACCGCATCGTCCATCGATGAGAAGAACACCTGCACGCCACCGAAGCTCACATTGAGACAAGGCAGCACCGCGGTGGGATCGCGCAATACCCTAACGGTGCTCTGCGCGTCATCACGAAGGAAAGCGACGTATCGCCCCCAGTAACGCTCGACCAGATGCCGCCCTCGCGTATGCAGAATGCACGCGGATTCAGATTCGCCGAGTGCGAGCGGCACACCGGTAGAAGCACCTTCCGGGACACGCCCGAACAGTTTGCCCAGCACGACACCGGCACCGCCCCGGAGCAGATAAACCTCGCTCGAGCCGGTGCGCATGCCTGCGCAATACACCGCAAGCCCATTGCGATCGAGCACGACAACCCAGCCCGGCGAGCCGGCTTGCAGCGAGTCCCGCAGCCTCGCGACCGCTTCGCATGCATTGGCGTCCGCTTCGTTCCAGGCAAACGCGACGTACCGGAACACTGTCCGCCGCCCCGCCTGGTCAGACCGTGAGGATGGGTGCGTAGCGCCGCACGTTGTCGGGCGTATCGTTGAGCACGACGTCGTCGTGCTGCACCCAGCTGTGCGCGGCGAACGGCCCCGTCTGCACCCCGAACACCCAGGTGGCGAAGATGCCGAACCGCGCCAGGTAATTGGTCAGGGCGAGCGCATCGAACAGGCAGGCGTCCTTGGCCGTGAACAGCAGTGGGCGCAGGTAGACGTAGGCTGCGACGTGCCGGCGCGCGGCTTCCATATCCACCCCGAGTCGGGTTCTACCGTGCCGTGCCTTCCGGGCGGCAGCGCGCGCGACGACCGAGGCGATGGAGCGAAATCGCAGCGACAGGCGCGCCATCGTGCAGGCGAGCAGGAAATTGAGCACGTGCCGAGCGCTCAGGGCAGGACGGGTATCGAAGAGATCACCCGACGAGGCGGGATCGACCTCGGCCAGCGTGGCTTGCGGCCTGGGCATCGAGGCGGGGACCGCCTCTTTCCCCCTGGCGGCATCCGTGGTCAGCATGCCTGAAGCGAGCATCCTGGACAGCAGGGTGTCGGCGGACGACGCGGCTGGAAGGGAGGCGGTTTCGCCGGAAGCCGGCGGCACGGCAGGCCAGCCTTTCACGCGCTGGTGCAGAGCCCGCATCTGGGCGCGGCCGACGCCGATGTACTTGTCCCGCTTCAAATCGAGCAGCACGGCGTGATCGTCGGTCACGCACAGATGCACATGGGGCGCGAGGAGGTACTGAGACATCGACCCAGGGTGTCCTTAGCTCGAAGAAGCCGGCCCGGTCCGCTCGAGGGGCGCGATATTGCCGCAAAGCCGCCGGGCGCGTAAATCCTCCCGAAAGCCAGTAACCTTGCAGCCCCCCATGGGCACCCTCATCGAAATCGTCGGCTGGCTGGCGGCCGCGCTGATCCTTGCCGGCTACGCGCTCATCACCACGGGCCGCCTGGAGGCGCGCTCGCTCGGCTACCAGCTCCTCAACGTGTTCGGCGCCATCGGCTTCATCATCAACAGCGGCTGGAACGGGGCGATCCCCTCCGCCGCGCTCAACGTGGTGTGGCTGGGCATCGCCATCTTCGGGCTCCTGCGCCTGCGCGGGAAAGGCGAGAAGCCGAAAGAACCGTCGTGATGTCACGCGGCGCCTTCTCCGCCGTTCTGGCGTTCCTCATCTGGGGCGTCGTGCCCATCTACTGGAAGCAGATGGGCTCGGTGCCGGCCTTCGAGCTCATCGCGCACCGCATCGTGTGGTCCGTCCTGTTCCTGCTCGCCGTCACCTTGTGGCGCAAGTCGTTCGCCGAGCTGCGGCCGGCCTTCACCGACGCCCGCATCTTCCTCTACACCCTCGCGGCCGCCGTACTGCTCGCCGGCAACTGGACCATCTATGTGTGGGCGGTGAACTCGGGGCACATCATCGAGAGCAGCCTCGGGTATTTCCTGACGCCGCTCTTCAACGTAGTGCTGGGAGCGGGGCTGTTGCACGAGCGGCTGCGGCCGTTCCAGTGGGCTGCGGTCGGCTTCGCCGCGGCGGGCGTGCTGGTGTTGCTGGTTCATGCCGGCCAGGTACCGTGGATCGCGCTGAGCCTCGGCATCACCTGGACGCTGTACGGCATCCTCAAGAAGCAGTCGCAGCTCGGCTCCATCTCCGGCCTCACTTTCGAGGCAGGTCTGCTGTTGCCCTTCGCGGCCGCCTATCTGCTGTGGAAGACTTCCACCGGCGAGGGGGCCTTCGGGCATGCCAGCCTGCAGATCCACGCCTTCATCATCGGTCTCGGCGTGGTCACCACCATCCCGCTGCTGTTGTTCGCGTACGGCGTGCAGCGCATCCGGCTCGTCACGCTCGGGCTGCTGCAGTACATCGCACCGACGGCGCAGTTCCTGGTCGGGCTGCTGCTCTATCGAGAGCCCTTCGACACGGGACAGCTGCAGGCCTTCGCGCTCATCTGGACGGGCCTGGTGCTCTACACGGCCGATACCTTCTGGGCGCAGCGCGCGCGGCTGCTGACTTCCATTTCCCGCGTGGGTACCGAAGGTGGCGGCTGAGCCCCGCGTGGGACGAGACTACTTGCCGCCGATGCGAACGACGGTGCGCCCCGTGACGCCGTTTTTCAGGTAGGCATCGAACGCGGAAGGCAGCTCGTCGAAGCCGATGGTGCGCGTGACGATCTCGTCGAGATGCCGGGGCTTCAGGTCCCCTGCGATGCGCTCCCACACCTTCAGGCGCAGGTCCCGCAGCGTGGCTGAAGAGTTGATGCCGAGCACGTTGACGCCCCGCAGGATGAAAGGCATCACGGTCATCTGGATTTCCGCGCTGCCCGCGAGACCGATGCTCGCGATGTTCCCCCAGAAATCCAGCGAGCGCGCGAGCCAGGTAAAGAGCTCACCGCCCACGTTGTCGATGGCGCCCGCGAAGCGCGTGGCCTCGAGCGGGCGCGTGCCCAGCTCCATCTCGCCGCGGATCAGCACCTTCTTCGCGCCGAGAGTGGTCAGATAATCCTTCGCCGACGCCTTGCCGGTGATGGCGTGCACTTCGTAGCCACGGCCCGCGAGCATGTCGACCGCGATGCTGCCGACGCCGCCCGTCGCGCCGGTGACGGCGATGGGCCCTTTGTCCGGCGATTGCCCGTTGTGCTCCATGCGATGGATCGCGAGTGCCGCGGTGAAGCCCGCCGTGCCCAGACCCATGGCCGTGCGCGCATCCAGGCCTTTCGGCATGGGAATGACGGAGTCCCCCGGCGCGCGGGCGAACTCCGCATAGCCGCCGTCCTGCGTCTCGGAAAGCGACGAGCCGGTGATCAACACCGGATCGCCCGCCTTGTAGCGCGAGTCCGCGGAGGACTCCACCACGCCCGCGAGATCGATGCCGCCCACCAGCGGATATTTGCGCAGGATCTTGCCGGCGCCGGTGGCGGCGAGCGCGTCCTTGAAATTGATGTCGGAATACTCGACGCGGATGACGACGTCGCCCGGCGTGAGGTCATCCACGTTCAGCGTCTCGAAGCGCGAGACGATGCGCCCGCTCTCGTTGTGGATGCGGAAGGCTTTGAATGGCATGGGCGAACGGTATCACTTTCTTTATATTCCCGGCATGGACGAGCGGGCCCAGCTGGTGGAAGGCGCGCGGGCGCTGGGCCTCACGCTCGAGCCCCGCGACGCGGATCGTCTTTCCCGTTTGCTGGACGAGTTGGCGCGCTGGAACCGCACCTACAACCTCACGGCCATCGTCGAGCGGCCGCGCATGGTCACGCACCACCTGCTGGACAGCCTTTCCATTCATGGGGATGTGAGCGGCGAGCGGGTGGCGGACGTGGGCACGGGGGCCGGGTTTCCCGGGCTGCCCCTCGCCATCGTGGACCCGAGGCGGCAGTACACGCTCATCGACTCGAACAACAAGAAGGTGCGGTTCGTGGGCCACGCGGCCCGGCTGCTGGAGCTTCCGAACGTCACGCCTTTGCATGCCCGCGCGGAGTCCCTGAGGCCGCCGGCCCCGTACGACACCGTGGTAGCTCGTGCCTTCGCCTCGTTGCCCGACATCCTGGAGCGGGTGGCGCCTCTTTGCGGTCCGGGGAGCCGGGTGCTGGCCATGAAAGGCCGGCTTCCGCAGGACGAGGTCGCCGCCGTTCAGGCGCCCTGGCGGGTGGTGGCGACGCGGGATATCGCGGTTCCGGAGCTGGCCGAGGCACGCAGCCTGGTGGTGCTGGAGCTTGCGCCGGCGTAGCGCGCCGAGCCGGGCCACTGCGAATCCGCGACCCGGCGCCAGCTACGTTACACTCGCCCGGCGATGAACCGGGTAATCGCCATCACCAACCAGAAGGGCGGCGTGGGAAAGACCACGACGGCCGTCAACCTTACGGCTTCGCTCGCCGCGACCCGGCGCCGGGCGCTGCTCATCGACATGGATCCCCAGGGCAACGCCACCATGGGCTGCGGGGTGGACAAGAGTCAGCTCCAGCGCAGCACCTGCGAGGTGCTGCTGGGCGAATGCGACGTAGCGTCCGCGATCGTGCCCATCGAGCCGGCAGGATTCTCGCTGCTCCCCGCGAACTCGGACCTCACCGCGGCGGAAGTGCGGCTGCTCACGCTGATGGCGGGGCGCGAGACCAAGCTGCGCAACGCGTTACGCCCGCTGCGGGACAGCTTCGACGTCATCCTCATCGACTGCCCGCCGACGCTCAACATGCTCACGGTGAACGCACTGGTGGCGGCGAACACCCTGCTGATCCCGATGCAGTGCGAGTACTACGCGCTGGAGGGGCTTTCCGCGCTGCTCGCGACGGTGGAGCAGATCCGTGCCTCGGTGAACCCGGACCTGGAGATCGAGGGCATTCTGCGCACCATGTTCGATCCGCGGAACAACCTCGCGAACGAGGTGAGCGCACAGCTCATCATGCACTTCGGTGACAAGGTGTTCCGCACGATCATCCCGCGCAACGTGCGGCTCGCCGAGGCGCCTTCCTTCGGCAAGCCCGCGCTGCTGCACGACAAGGATTCGCGTGGCGCGCTCGCCTACCTGGCGCTCGCCGGCGAAATGATCCGGCGCGAAGAGGAAGAGGCAAAGCCTGCGGCCGTGAACAGTGCGGGGCCGGCGTCGGTCACTCCGGTATCCGGCACAGGAGTGGCATTACCCGAGACGACCGGCTCGCCAGTGGCATTGCCTGAAGCGGAGGCTGACGAGCCGAACGCTGAAGCATCCGTGCAGGGCGCGAGCCGGCCGGCGTCGTTCGACACGCCTCCGTCGCAGTGAGGCGGCGGATGCGAATTCGTTATCATCGCGCGCCATGAGCCAGAAGAAGCCCGTGCTCGGCCGCAACCTCAACGCCCTGCTCGGCGCGCACCTCTCGCGCCCCGCTCCAGTCGAGCGGTCGAGCGACGAGGCCATCGAGGAACGCCGCGCCCTGACGCCCGCCGCAGAAGAGCTGGCCCGCCTGCCGCTCGACCTGCTGCAGCGCGGCCAGTATCAGCCCCGCGTGGACATGCGCCAGGAGACGCTCCAGGAGCTGGCGGACTCCATCAAGGCGCAGGGCGTGGTACAGCCCATCGTGGTGCGGCCCGTCGGCACGCCTGCGCCGGGGGAATCGCAGCGTTACGAGATCATCGCGGGTGAGCGCCGCTGGCGCGCCTCGCAGCTCGCCGGCCTGAGCGACATCCCGGCGGTGATCCGCCGCGTGCCGGACGAAACCGCGATCGCGGTGGCGCTCATCGAGAACATCCAGCGTGAGAACCTCAACTCGCTCGAAGAGGCGCGCGCACTCGAGCGCCTGATCTCGGAGTTCGAGCTCACCCACCAGCAGGCCGCCGAGGCCATCGGCCGCTCGCGCGCGGCGGTGAGCAATCTGCTTCGCCTGCTGGAGCTGGCGCCGGAAGTGTCGGAACAGGTGGAACGCCGCGAGCTGGAGATGGGTCACGCGCGCGCGCTGCTCGGCCTGACGAACCGTCGGCAGCAGGTGGAAGTGGCGACGCTCGTCGCGAAGAAAGGCCTTTCGGTGCGCGACACCGAATCGCTGGTGCGCCGCATGCAGCAGCCTTCGGGCTCGAAGGAGGACGCCCCGGATGCCGACGGGCGCGACCCCAACGTGCGGCGCCTCGAGCAGGAGCTGGCCGACAAGCTCGGCGCGAAGGTGGCGATCCAGCACACGAGCTCCGGCAAGGGCAAGCTCGTGGTCAACTACAACAGCCTGGACGAGCTGGACGGGATCCTGGCCCACATCCAGTGAGGCATCAGCGCGGCCTCGCGTCGCCGCGCCCGGCCGAACGCCGTCGCTCGCTCAGCTCTTGATCCAGGGCAGCGTGTCGAGGTCCACGTTGCCGCCGCTCAGCAGCAGCCCCACTTTCTTTCCCCTGGCATCGAGCTGACCCTCGACCAGCGCCGCGTACGACACGGCACCCGAAGGCTCCACGACCAGCTTCATCACCTCCCAGAGCGTCCGCATCGCCTTGACGATGGCGTCTTCCGACACCGTGACGATGTCGTCGACGTGCCGGCGGATCTCGGGGAAGGTCTTGTCGCCGAGCGAGGTGCGCAGGCCGTCCGCGATGGTCTTCGGGTTCGTCATGGGCTCGATGTGCCCGCTGCGGAACGAGCGCGACGCGTCGTCCGCCCCTTTGGGCTCCACGCCGACCACGCGGATGCCGGGCTTGATGCCCTTGGCCGCCACGGCCATGCCGCTCAGATTCCCGCCGCCGCCCACGGGACAGAGAATGAGGTCGAGGTCGGGCACCTCCTCGAGCAGCTCGAGCGCCGAGGTGCCCTGGCCCGCCATCACGCGCAGGTCGTTGTAGGGATGGATGAGCGTGGCGCCCGTCTCTTCGACGATGCGTGCAGCAGCCGCCTCACGCGCTTCGAGCGTCGGCTCGCAGAAGATGATCTTGCCGCCGTAGCGGCTCACCGAGGCCTGCTTCACCTTCGGCGCATTGCTCGGCATCACGATGTAAGCGGGGATGCCCCGCAGCTTAGCTGCTCTCGCCAGGGCAGCCGCGTGATTGCCCGACGAGTGCGTCGCCACGCCGCGCAGCGCCTCGTCTTCCGCCAGGGAGAACACGGCATTGGTCGCGCCGCGGGCCTTGAACGCCCCGACCTTCTGCAGGTTCTCGCATTTGAAATAAAGCCGGGCTCCGGCCATGGCATCCAGCGACTCGCTGGTCATGACGGGCGTGCGGTTGATCTTGTCCTGGATGCGCGCGTGCGCGGTGCGGATGTCGGTCAGGGAGAGTGTCATGCGGCGGGAGTCTGCACGAATCGCACAGACGGAAACAGGCCTTGCAGCGGGCGAACGAGGCGTTTTTTGCCGTCCGGCCACCGCGGGAGCATGCATTGCGCGGCGGCCGTCGTCCTTGCGCACCGGCGCGTACCGCGGTACCGACCACCCTGGCGACCAGAATCCGACCGGCGAGTAGCTTCCCCGTAGGCCGGAGTCTGACTTCCCGGTAGAATGCGGGCCCGGTTTTCAGGAAGCTTCATGTCTGAACCTTCATCCGCCGGCGCGCGCTTTCGCGCCGCGCTCGAGGCCGAGCGTCCCCTGCAGGTGGTCGGCGCCGTCAACGCCTATTCGGCACTCCTCGCCGAGCACAGCGGCTTCCGCGCCGTATATCTCTCCGGTGCCGGAATCGCCAACGCCTCGTTCGGCCTGCCGGATCTGGGCATCACTTCCCTCAACGACGTGTGCGAAGACGTGCGCCGCATCACCGGCGCATGCGATCTGCCGCTGCTCGTGGACGCGGACACCGGCTGGGGCGCGGCATTCAACGTGGCGCGCACCTGCAAGGATCTCATCCGGTCCGGCGCGGCCGGCATGCATCTCGAGGATCAGGTGGCTGCCAAGCGCTGCGGCCATCGCCCCGGCAAGGCGCTGGTCTCCACGCAGGAGATGAGCGATCGCATCCGCGCCGCCGTAGATGCGCGCACGGATCTGAATTTCGTCATCATGGCGCGCACCGACGCGCACGCCGTGGAAGGCCAGCAGGCCGCCGTCGCGCGCGCGCAGGCCTACGTGGCCGCCGGCGCGGACATGATCTTCGCCGAAGCGCTCGGCACGCTCGACGAGTACCGCCAGTTCACCTCGGCGGTGCCCGTGCCCGTGCTCGCCAACATCACGGAGTTCGGCAAGACGCCGCTCTTCACCACTCAGGAGCTGGCCGGCGCTGGAGTCCGCCTGGTGCTGTATCCGCTTTCGGCATTCCGCGCGATGAGCAAGGCGGCGCTGGCCGTGTACGAAGCGTTGCGCCGCGAAGGCACGCAGAAGAGCGTGATCCCATTGATGCAGACGCGCGCCGAGCTCTACGAGCACCTGGGCTATCACGACTACGAGCGCAAGCTGGATGCGCTGTTCGGCGCGGAGCCTACTCATTCGGCAAAGGGCGGCGAGGACAAGCAATGAACGTTCCGACTCCGGGCAAACCCAAGAAATCCGTCGCGCTCTCGGGCGTGACCGCCGGCAACACCGCCCTGTGCACGGTGGGCCGCACCGGCAACGACCTGCACTATCGCGGCTACGACATCCTGGAGATCGCCGAGCGCTGCGAGTTCGAGGAGATCGCCTTCCTGCTCGTGCACGGCAAGCTGCCGAACAAGGCGGAGCTCGCCGGGTATCGCGCCAAGTTGAAGAGCCTGCGGGGCCTGCCGGTCGCCGTGCGCACGGCCCTCGAGTCGCTGCCGGCCGCTTCGCATCCCATGGACGTGTTGCGCACCGGCGTCTCGACGCTCGGCTGCGCGCTGCCGGAAAAGGAAGACCACAACGGCTCGGGCGCGCGGGACATCGTGGACCGGCTCGTCGCCTCGCTGGGCTCGATGCTCACGTACTGGTACCACTACAGTCATTCCGGTCACCGCATCCAGGTGGAAACGGAAGACGACTCCGTCGGCGGGCATTTCCTGCACCTGCTGCACCGGCGTTCGCCGCCGGAATCCTGGGTGCGCGCGATGCACACCTCGCTCACGCTCTATGCGGAGCACGAATTCAACGCGTCCACGTTCGCCGCCCGGGTGATCGCCGGCACCGGCTCGGACATGTATTCCTGCATCACCGGCGCCATCGGCGCGCTGCGCGGCCCCAAGCACGGCGGCGCGAACGAAGTGGCGTTCGACATCCAGAGCCGCTACGACAGTGCGGATGCCGCGGAAGCGGACATCCGCGCGCGGGTGGCCAACAAGGAAGTGATCATCGGCTTCGGTCATCCGGTGTACACGGTCTCCGATCCGCGCAATCAGGTGATCAAGGGCGTCGCGCAGCGGCTGGCGAAGGAAGCCGGCGACATGAAGCGCTTCGACATCGCCGCCCGCATCGAAGCCACCATGGCCGATGCGAAGAAGATGTTCCCCAACCTCGACTGGTTCTCCGCCGTCTCGTACAACCAGATGGGCATACCCACCGCAATGTTCACGCCGCTCTTCGTCATCGCGCGAACCACCGGTTGGGGCGCGCACGTCATCGAGCAGCGCGAGGACGGCAAGATCATCCGCCCGGCGGCCAACTACGTCGGCCCCGAAGACCAGAAATTCGTTCCCATCGAGAAGCGGGCCTGAGCGCCCGCTTTCCCTGCACCACCGAAAGCCGAACTGATGTCCGCACACGATTACAAGTCCGCGCAGCGTCCCGCACCCGACGATGTGCTCGTCGCCATTGCCGACTACGCGAGCAGCTACTCCATCAACAGCCCACAGGCCTACGACACTGCGCGTTACTGCCTCATGGATACGCTCGCATGCGGCTTCCAGGCGTTGAAGTATCCGGCGTGCACGAAGCTGCTCGGCCCCGTGGTGCCGGGTGCAGTGATGCCGGGCGGCGCGCGCGTGCCGGGCACTTCCTACGAGCTCGATCCGGTGCAGGGCGCGTTCAACATCGGCGCGATGGTTCGCTGGCTCGATTTCAACGACACCTGGCTGGCCGCGGAATGGGGCCACCCCTCGGACAATCTCGGCGGCATCCTGGCGGTGGCGGACTACCTCTCGCGCAAGGCCGTCATGGAAGGCAGGAAGCCGCTCACGGTGCGGGACGTGCTCACCGGAATGATCAAGGCGCACGAGATCCAGGGCGTGCTGGCGCTCGAGAACAGCTACAACCGGGTCGGGCTCGACCACGTCATCCTGGTGCGCGTCGCCTCCACTGCAGTGGTCACGGCAATGCTCGGCGGCACGCGTGAGCAGGTCATCAATGCGGTTTCAAATGCCTGGATCGACGGCGGCGCGCTGCGCACGTATCGCCATGCGCCGAACACAGGTTCGCGCAAGAGCTGGGCGGCAGGCGATGCCACCTCGCGCGCCGTGCGCCACGCGCTCATCGCGCTCACGGGCGAGATGGGCTACCCCTCCGCGCTCACCGCGAAGACCTGGGGCTTCTACGACGTGCTCTTCAAAGGCAAGCCGTTCTCGCTGCCGCAACCTTTCGGCAGCTACGTGATGGAGAACGTGCTGTTCAAGATCTCCTTCCCCGCCGAGTTCCACGCTCAGACGGCCGTGGAATGCGCGATGACGCTGCATCCCCAGGTGAAGGATCGCATCGCGGACATCGAGCGCATCGTGATCGAGACGCAGGAGCCGGGCGTGCGCATCATCGACAAGACCGGGCCGCTCGCGAACCCGGCGGACCGCGATCATTGCATCCAGTACATGGTGGCGATCCCGCTGATCTTCGGCCGCCTCACGGCCGAGGATTACGAAGACAGGATTGCCGCGGACCCGCGCGTCGATGGCCTGCGCTCGAAGATGGAAGTGCGCGAGAACGCCACGTTCACGCAGGAATACTACGCGTCGGACAAGCGTTACATCGGCAACGCCGTGCAGGTGTTCTTCCGCGACGGCTCGTCCACGCCGCGCGTGCAGGTGGATTTCCCCATCGGCCACCGCAAGCGCCGCGAGGAAGGCATGCCGGTGCTGGTGAAGAAGTTCGAGTCCTCGGTCGCCGCCTGCTTCAAGGAGAAGCAGGCAGCCCAGATCCTCGCCGCCTTCGCGGATGCGAAGAAGCTCGACGCCCTGCCGGTGAACGAGCTCATGGCGACGATGGTGACGAACTGAGACTGGCGTGGCGACGCCGGCCCGGCAGCTGAAGCTTCCGGGCCGGCAGTCCGCCCAAGCTACATCCCGAAGCGATAGCTCGCCTGCAGGTAGAAGCTGCGGCCCACTGCGTCGTACCAGGAATAGTCGTAGTACGGATAGCTGGCCGTCGGATCCCGTCTCGGATCCTTGTCGAACAGGTTGTTCACGACGATCGACAGGGTCATCTGGTCGTTGAAATCGTACTGTCCCGAGGCGTTGAAGAGAGTGAACGCCTTGAGCCACTGATCCTGATCGGAATTCGGGATCCGCGCGATGCGGCGGCCATGAACGTTCGCGCTGAACGGCCCTTTGCTCCAACCAACGTTTGCGGTGGCCTTGCTGCGCGGCAGGTAATACGAACGGTTCGCCTCCAGCACGAGCTGATCCTCGAGTGGGTCTCCGGGAAACTGCCGGACGTCGAAAGTCTTCACGTACGTGAAAGTACCGCTCGCGCTCAACCGGCCGATCGCCGTCTCGAGGCTGTAGTGGACGGCCGCATCGTACCCCGACGTCTTGGAGGTGGAGATGTTGATGGGATTGACGGACACCCCCAGCAGCCGGCCCTCGAACGGCCCGGCGCCATAGCGCTGCACGCGCGAGATGGCGTCCTGGCAGATGGCGCTGTTGATGTCGAGCTCGCCGAACGTGCAATTGGCCTCGAGGCGCAGGATGTCGTCGACGCGCTGGTCGCGCACTTCGTTCTTCAGCGTGATGCGCCAGAAGTCGAGCGACACGTCGAAGTTGCGGATGGGCGACCAGACGAAGCCCACGCCGAAGGAATTGCTGGTCTCGGACTTGAGGCTCGGATTGCCCGTGCGGGTACGCAGGATGCCGAACTCATAGTCGTCCTCGCAGTCGCTCGCCGAGGAGCCGGGTGCCTCGGTAAGACAGGTGACGTAGTCGATGCCGCTCGGATGCGTGTAGTCCGGTTGTGAATAAACGTAGTGCAGGTCCGGCGCGCGGAAGCTCGTGCCGTAGCTGCTGCGCAGCAGCAGCGTCTGCACGGGCCTCAGCTCGAGGCCTGCGTTGTAAGTAAACCGGTTGTCGCTGCTGTCCTTGAACTTGTAGTTGTCGTAGCGGCCCGCCGTGCTCAGCTGCAGCATGCTGAAGATCGGAATGCGCAGCTCCGCACCGGTGCCCCAGTGATCCCGCTTGCCGTGGCCGTCGCCGCTCTTCCAGGCGTAGTAGTAATAATTCTCGAGAATCAGCGGATCCGGGTTCAGCTTGTACGCCTGGCTGCCCACCTCCGCGATCGCAGCGAAGCCGACCGGTCCCGCGGGCAGCTCGAACAGCGCCGGCTTGCTGACGGTGAACGATAGATTGTCGTTGCGCGAGCGTGGGAAGGCGTCGATCCTCGCGGAGATCGCGTCGTACTGCGCTTCCGTCAACGGCGTGTAGAAGCGATCGAGGTCGAGCTCGAAGATCGGATAGCCGCTGTCGGGATCGGTGCCGAGCTGGGGGCCCATGAAGTAGTCGTTCGCGAGGTCCGTAACGACGCGCGGCCAGCTCACTTTCGTCAGGTATTCCGAATGGTTGAAGGCGAGCTCGTAGCTCCAGTCGCCGCCGAGCGTCCCCTTGATGCCCGGAGTGATGCTCAGCGTGTGCTCACGGGTGGTGACCATGTTCTCCGTGAGCGGACCCATCTCCTCGGGTGAGAACTGGCGCTGCAGGTCGACGATGAGGCCGAACCCCTGGTCGAAGTAGGCGCCGTCCTCCAGGCCGTTGCGGTTGAGATAGCCCCAGGGCTGCACGTCCTTGAAGCTCTTGACCTTGCCACGGCCGACCTGGATGTCGGTGAACAGCTGATGCGTGCCGTCGCCGAGCGAGTAGTTGAGCGAAGCGTAGAGGTTCGCGGCGCGGCGCTGGCTCTCGATGGTGCCGTAGCCGTAGGACTCGTCGCTGCCGCAATAGTGGCCGGGCAGGTAGTCCCCGAGGTCGTCGTCGTAGTAGCCGTATTGCGGCCGCGTGGCCCAGTACGTGGTGCCGCCGTTCTGGGCGGCGAGCGCGGCGCACCGTTCCTGGCCCGGGTCGAGATACGCCACGGCATCGAAGTCCTCGATGAGATAGGCGCGGCGCGCCACGGCGTCTGCGGGCGAGGCGAGGCTCGGGTCGTCCTTGGCTGAATCCTGGATGCTGCGCTGGTAGCCCCACAGCGGCTTCTTGTCCAGCAGCTCGATGCCGAACACCGCATCGAAGTTGCCGCGCGAGAAGCCGGAGGACATCATGAGGCGCTGCGAACCGCCACCACCGTGCTCGGTGAAGCCGTAGCGGTAGTCGATGGTGGTGCCTTCCACCTTCTTCTTCAGATTGAAATTGATGACGCCCGCGACCGCGTCCGAGCCGTAGATGGCCGATGCGCCGGCGCTCAGGACCTCGACGCTCTCGATCATGCCGAGCGGGATGTTGGAGATGTCGGTGAAGTTGCTCTGCGCATTGAGCGGCAACGGGAAGTCCGCGATGCGACGCCCGTTCACCAGCACCAGCGTGTGGCCGGGGCCGAGGCCGCGCAGGTCGACCTGCTCGGCGCCCGGCGTGAAATCGGAACCGTTGTAGTCCTGCTGGCTCTGGGTGGCGCCGGTGTTCTGCGAGACGGACTTCAGCACGTCGGGCACGCTGACGAGGCCACTTGCCTTGATCTGGTCCGCCGTGATGACAGTGACGGGCGAGGGACCTTCCTTCTGCACGCGCGGGGGATGCGCGAGCCGAGCACCACGATTTCTCCGACGTCCTCCTCGGCGGCGGGCTGAAGGCTGCGGCCCGTCCGATGCGTTCTGCGCGAGCGCAGGCGTTGCATCGAACAGACGAAACGTTCCGACAAGTAGCGCGAAGGCGACCGTGCCTGCTCTTTTCATGAATCCCCCCTGGCGGCAAGATGTGCTCAGCCTGAAATCGAGCCGCAATTAGAATCCGAAGCGGCGCAAATGGCAAAGAGGAAATGTACTCATGAGCATCTTCCGGCTGACGGCGTTCGTACTTGTTGCTTTCTCACTACTGAACGGTCGTTTAGCGGTGGGCGCCGAGAGCGCTGCATCCGGCTACGACTATTACTCGATCGGGGACATCAGCACCCCGACGCCCCGCAAGCCGCAGATGGGCCTCATGCTCATGGGAGGAGGCGGCTGGGCGAAGGATGCGTTCCGCTGGCTCGTGGAGAAAGGCGGCGGCGGCCATTTCGTGATCCTGCGTGCCTCCGGCGCGGATGAACTGCAGAAGGAGCTCTACCACGACATCGGCGGCGTCGCATCGGCGGAAACACTGGTCTTCAGCAATCGCAAGGCCGCGAGCGACCCCCGTGTCCTCGAGATCGTCCGGCGCGCGGATGGCATCTTCCTCGCGGGTGGCGATCAGTCGAACTACGTACGTTACTGGAAAGGCACGCCGCTCAACAAGGCGCTCGATGCGCACGTGCGCGCCGGCAAGCCAATCGGCGGCAGCAGCGCGGGCCTCGCGATCCTCGGCGGCTACAGCTATGGCGCGATGGACGGCGGCAGTCTCACCTCGAAGAGCGCGCTCGCCGATCCCATGGGGCCCGAGGTCACGCTCGTGCAGAATTTCCTGCACTTCCCCTATCTCGCCAACGTGATCACGGACAGCCACTTCGGCGCGCGCCAGCGGCTCGGGCGCCTTCTCGTGTTCATCGCGCGGCTTGCGAAAAAAGAGCGGAACATCTCGATCACCGGTATCGGCATCGACGAGAACACGGCGCTGTGCATCGACGCGCAGGGCGTGGGCCGCGTCTTCACCGGCAGCCACGGCAACGCGTGGCTGGCGCGCCCGATGCGCGCGGCAGATCGTATCGTCGCGGGCCAGCCGCTCGAATTTCGCTCGGTGCCGGTCACGGGCATCGGACCCGGCAGCTCGATCGATCTCGAGACCTTCGAAGTGCAGCGCCCCGCGTTCCAGGTGATCGCCGATGCGAGCGGCGGCACGCTGCAGATGCGGCTGCCCGCGGATGCGCGCTGGTCGCTCGCCATTCACGGCGGCGCAGGCGTCATCGAGAAAGGCGAGCTGAGCGCGGAACAGGAGGCGGAATATCGCAAAGGCCTGGACGCGGCGCTCGAAGCCGGCGCGAAAGTGCTGCGCACGGGCGGCTCGAGCGTGGATGCGGTGGAAGCCGCGATCCGCGTGCTCGAGGACGATCCCAATTTCAATGCGGGGCGCGGTGCTGTCTTCACCGCCGATGGCCGCAACGAGCTCGACGCTTCCATCATGTACGGCGCCGATCGTGCGGCCGGCGCCGTGGCAGGCGTCACCCGTACGAAGAATCCCATCTCGCTCGCCCGCGCGGTGATGGATCACTCACCGCACGTCATGCTCGCGAGAGATGGCGCGGATGCGTTCTCCAGGGAGAAAGGCCTCGAGCAGGTCGATCCCGCCTATTTCCGCACGGAGAAGCGCTGGAAGGAGCTGGAGGAATGGCGCAAGGAGCAGCGTCTCTCATCCATCGACCGCACACACCTCTTCGGCACGGTGGGCGCCGTGGCGCTCGATGCCTACGGCCATCTCGCAGCGGGCACTTCCACGGGCGGCCTCACCGGAAAGCAGTGGGGACGCATCGGCGATTCGCCCGTGATCGGTGCGGGAACCTATGCCGCGGACGGCATCTGCGCCGTCTCGGGCACCGGCACCGGCGAGTATTTCATTCGCGCTTCCGCGGGGCGGCAGACTTGCGACCGCATTTCCTGGAAGGGCGAGAGCGTGCAGGCCGCCCTGGATGACACCATCGCCGACATCGGCAGCCTGGGTGGCGACGGCGGCCTCATCGGAATGGATGCCGCCGGCCGGCCCGCGTTCTCCATGAACACCTCGGGCATGTATCGCGGCTGGGTGAGCTCGCAGCTTGGGGCGACGACAGCGATCTATGCAGACGAGCGCCAAGGGACAACCGGGCACTGAGCCGCCGCCCGCGCATGAACGCTTACGACGCGTGGGCGCTCGCAACCGCCGCTTTCGTGATCGGGCTGGCCGTCATGGCCGCCTTGCAGATCGTCATGCACCGCGAGCCCGGCGCCGCCCGCACCTGGCTGCTCCTGTTGATCTGTGCATCCGCGCTCAGCAGCCTGGGTGATCTCACGCTTCACCTGCATGCGGACTCCCTTCGACGCTGGCTCGAGCCATTCGCCACTTCCGCGTTGACGCTACTGGGCCCGGCCGTCTGGCTATACGTCCAGGGGCTCACGCAACCGGAGTCCGCGGCGCGCGGAGCGTTTCGAAGAAGCTGGACGCACGCCTTGCCTGCCGTGCTGGTGCTGATGCTGCTGCTCGCGGGCGCCGCGATGGGGCCCGTCGAGCCGGGCGCGGAGCGTCGCTCCCTCGGTGATGTGTTCGCCCTGCTTCCCATCGCCGCGCAGCTCGCGATCTACGGTATCGCGCTGGCCCGGCACCTGCGCCGGCTGCAGGCACGAGTCGAGCAGCAGTATTCCGACCTTTCCCGTCGCACGTTGCGCTGGGTCTGGGGCGTGATGGCCTTGTATGCGCTGGTGTTCGTCGCGTGGATCGCCACCTGGACCTGGCCCATCGCGCTCTCCGATCTGCTCACCAACGCGCTGATGGCCATCGTCGTCGCCTGGCTCGCGCTGTTCGGGCTCGAGCAGGAGGAGATCCCGCTCACGGCGGGCAATCCGGAGAGCGAACCGCCCGAAGTCCCGCCCCGCTATCGCAAGGCGAGACTGGGTGGGGAACAGGTCGAGGACCTCCGTCGACAGCTGCAGACCCTCATGCAGGACGACAAGCCTCACCTCGAGTCGGACCTCACCCTGGGGCAGCTCGCGGCACGCGCCGGGGTGACTGCGCATCAGCTCTCCCAGTACCTGTCGCTACACGAGAACCGCTCGTTCTACGAATACATCAACGACTGGCGGGTGGCGGCGGTCAAGGCGACCCTGGCCCGGCCGCAATCGGCGAGGCGCCCGCTGCTCGAGATCGCGCTCGAATGCGGGTTCGGCTCCAAGTCGACGTTCAACGCCGTGTTCAAGCGCGCCACCGGCATGAGCCCGACGGAGTACCGCGAGGGCCTGCCGGGCACGGCAGCCCGCGACGCCTAGACCGGCTCCGGCCCAATCCTTCGTCCCGCCCCGTGGGACGGGTCCGGCTGGATGGGCGCGGACGACGCCCTGCGGCCGCACGCTCAACCTGACGGCACTTCAACTCACCCAGAGGTGCTTTCATGGCCCCATCCCTTCGCTCATGGTTTCTCCTTCCGCTGCCTGCCGTCGTCGCGGGGTGCACGTCACTCGGCTTCTCGCAGCTTCCCGGACCCACCGAGACCGCCCGCCTGATGCTGCCCCATCCGGCGACGCTGACGTGTGAAGCCGTGTCGGCCGCGCTGCAGGACCTGAGCCTCGCCCGGATTGACGCCGGCCGCTCCCCGTCCGACGAGGGCTGCACCGTGGAAGCCCAACGAACCACGCGTTGGTGGAAGCTGGGAGACGACGGCGAACGCCTGCTCGTCCGGGTCGCTTCCATGGCTGGCGGGAGTGAAGTCTCCGTGTCTTCCCGTCGGGCCGCACCGGGCCAGATCTGGACGCGGCGCTCGGCCGAGGCGTTGCTCGACCGGATCCAGGCGAGGGCGGATGCGCCAGCGACGTCCCCGTCCCACGACGATGCCAGCCGTGGAAGCTGAAGGGAGCCCGCATGTTCGATTCATTCTCCGGGCTGCGCGGCTGGCTGCACAGGGTGCCTGTGCTGTCGGGAATTCTTCTGGTGCTGATGCTGACGGCCTGCGGCGGCTCCGACGGGCCCGAGCCGCTGCCGAAGATGAGCGCCGATGAAGCGGTGAACGAGCTCGTGGGAGCGGCTCGACACCCCGCTGCGCTGGCCATACGGGTCACGCCCGCTGAAGTCGATGTCCGACTGAGTGGTCACCGCACCGTGAACGGGGTCGCGGTCGGGCCCGATGACCGGTTTCCTGCCGGCTCTCTCACCAAGTCGATGACGGCGACCCTGGCCGGCGTGCTCGTGCAGGACGGATGGCTGTCCCTGGACAGCAAGCTTCTCGAAGTGTTGCCGGAGGTGGCGATGGAGGCCCGCTCCGACTATTCCGGCGTGACGTTGCGCGATCTGCTGGCGCACCGTTCCGGTATGTTCGCCGCCGCCACGCCCGAGGAGATATCGCAGCTGCCGGAGCTGGCCGGCACGCCCCGGCGGCAGCGCCTGCAGCTCATCGAGTGGGCTCTCGAGCGCGTCCTCCATCGCTCCGGGCAAGGCCACGGAGTATTCGAACGGTGGCTACGTCGCCGCAGCCGCGATGATGGAACGGGTCACCGGTCTCGATTACGAGACACTGCTGCAGGAGCGGGTCTTCGCGCCGCTCGCCGCGTCCGTCGAATTCGGCGCTCCGGGCTCGACCGGCGGGCCGCAGGGACACGGCAGTCGGGATGGAACGGCGTGGACGCCGTTCTCCGCCGACGATCCACTGATCCAGTTCCCGGCGTTCGCCAATCCGGCCGGCGGGGCGCTGCTGCGCGGCTCCGATCTCGCGGCTTTCCTGCAGATGCACCTGCGCGCGCTGAATTCAGAAGCCGGGCAGTTGCTGGATCCCCAGACCGCCCGAGAGCTGCACACCGCCGTGCAGGACGGGTACGCCCTCGGCTGGCTGGACGGCAAGGATCTCGATGGCCGGCCGGTCACGTGGCACAACGGCAGCGACGACCTCTCCTACTACGCGTTGATGTCGTTGAGCACGGAACAGGGAGTGGCCTCCGCGGCCATGGTCAACGGACTGGGGCCGGACACCGAGACGGCGGTGAGTCGCGTCGTGAGCCTGATGCTGCGGTGACTGCGGCTCAGCTCTCGAGCTTCGCGTCCATCGTGATCTTCGCGTTCAGCAACTTCGACACCGGGCAGCCGGCCTTGGCCTTGCCGGCGAGCTCCTGGAACTTCGCCTCGGTGGCGCCGGGGATCTTCGCGCGCACGGTGAGATGGCTCGCCGTGATCGCGAAGCCCTCGGCCTGCTTCTCGAGCGAGATCTCCGCCTGGGTCTCGATCCTCTCGGCCGTGAGCCCGGCCTCCCCCAGGATGAGCGAGAACGCCATCGAGAAGCAGCCCGCGTGGGCGGCGCCGATGAGCTCTTCCGGGTTCGTGCCCTTGCCGCCTTCGAAGCGCGCCTTGAATCCGTAGGGCGCCTCGCGCAGCACGCCGGTCTCGGTGGAAATGGTGCCGCCGCCGTCCTTGAGGCTGCCTTTCCAGACCGCCGATCCCTTCTTCCTGATGATCATGACTGCACCCTTTCGAGCCAGACGAGCAGGCCCTGCGTGTTGAGGTCGAAATCGCCACCGAGCAGCGCATCGAGCTGCTCGGCGGAAAGCGTGCAGCCGTGCTCACGCAGCAGGCCGAAAACGAGCGCCCGCATGTCGGCGCGGATGGCTTCGGCTGCCTGCGGCGAGCCCTTGTGGGCGCGCGCAATACGAACGAACTCGAGAATCTGATGTTCCATCGAGGCCGCGAGGCGCGGAACGTCGGTGACGCCGGCGTAGTGCATGAGGAACAGCCGCTTGGGCCGATACGCGACCAGGCGGCGCACCGAGGCGATGAGCTGATCCGGGTCGAACTGGGAAGGCGTGGTGGTGGGAAAGATGAACGCGCCCCGTGCGGTATCGCACTCCTTGTAGGAGATGCCGAAGGTGTCGCCCGTGAAGATGTTGCCGTGGTCGAGGTCCACGAAGGCCTGATGATGCAGCGCGTGGCCCGGCGTATGCACGATCTCCAGCGTGCGGCCCGCGAAGTCGAGGCGCTGGCCGTCTTCCGTCTGCACGACGCGCTCGGCCGGAATGGGCACGAGATCGCCGTACATCTGGCGATAGCTCTCCTCGCCATACACCACGATGGACGCCTTGATGAGCTTCGTGGGGTCGATCATGTGCGGCGCGCCGCGCGGATGCAGTACCGCGCGCGCGTTCGGCAATGCCTTCATCAGCAGCCCCGCCCCGCCGGCATGATCCAGGTGCACGTGTGTGAGCAGCACATAATCCACCGCATCGGCCGCAAGCCCCAGCTCTGCCAGCGCCGCGAGCAGGTGCGGGACGGAAAAGTTGGTGCCGGTGTCGATGAACGCGGCACGCCCCTCATGGGCCAGGACGTGCGCCGAGGCGAGGCCGGGACGAATGTATTCGGCATCCACGGCGGCGATGCCGTCGGAATAACGCGTGATCTGAGCGGTAGGCATGTCGAGCTTCGCGAGGGTTTGAGGCACCATAGCAAAACCTTCGTCCGCTTTCGACGCTCACGCATGCGCAAGATCACCGCTTTCCTCGCCCCGCTGCTGCTCCTTCCCCTGGCTTCCCAGGCCGCCGCGCCGCCTCGGCACGAGCAGGGCAATCTCATCTTCGACGGCATCCCGGAGCGCGACGCCGCGCTCGCGGAGCGGCTGAAGCGCTATCTCGACTCGCGCCGGGCCGTGTTCCTGGACTGGCTGCCCGACGGCGGCATGCTCGTGGCCACCCGGTTCGGCGACACCGAGCAGGTGCATCGCATTGCCGCGCCGCTCGGGATGCGCGAGCAGCTCACGTTCTATCCGGAACCGATCGCGGTGGCTGCCGCGCCGCAGGTCGCCGGTGCGGAAGGCTTCGTGTTCCTGAAGGACCAGGGCGGCAACGAGAACGCCCAGATCTATTTCTACCGGAACGCGGATCGCAGCATCCGGCTGCTCACGGACGGCAAGTCACTGCACGGCGGGCCGCTGTGGTCGCACGATGGCAAGCGGCTCGCCTATCACGGCAACGGCCGCGACGGCATCGGCTACGACATCTACGTGTCGGACATCGCTCCGGGCGTCGCGCCCCGGCTCGTGGTCGGCGCGCAGAAGGACAACTGGAAAGCGCTCGACTGGTCGCCCGACGACCAGAAGTTGCTCGTGCAGCGCTACGTCTCCATCAACGAGAGCTATCTGTACATCGTGGATGCGTGGAGCGGCATCATCACGCCGCTCGACACCACCGGACGCAAGATCGGCATCCGCGCCGCGAAGTTCGCGGCCGACGGCCGCAGCGTACTGATTTCCTCGGACGAGGATGGCGAGTTCGCGCGGCTGCGTCGCATGGACCCTGCCACCGGCACCAGTCAACCGGTCTCGCCCGACCGGCCTTGGGACATCACCGCGTTCGACGTCAGCAGCGATGGCCGTTACATCGCCTACGTGCGCAACGAAGACGGCTTCAGCCGCATCACCGTCGAAGACACGCAGCGCAAGCTGGAGCTTTCTCCACCCAACGCGCCGGAATTCCGCATCGACCAGGTGCGCTTCGACCGCACCGACAAGCGGCTGGCGTTCTCCGCCGAGACAGCGCAGTCGCCAGGCGACGTCTACGTGTACGACCTCGAGAAGAACGCGATCGAGCGATGGACTCGCAGCGAGGCCGGGCCGGTGGATCCCACCACCTTCGTCGCGCCGGAGGTGGTTCACTACCCCACCTGGGATCGCGTGAACGGCAAACAGCGCGCGCTCACGGCTTACGTCTATCGGCCCCGCAGCGCCGGCCCGCACCCGGTGGTCATCAGCATCCACGGCGGGCCCGAAAGCCAGTATGAGCCGGGCTTCGAGCCCTTCTTCCAGTTCCTCGCGCAGGAGCTGGGCATCGCGGTGATCGCGCCGAACGTGCGCGGCTCGGCGGGCTACGGCAAGACCTTCCTCAAGCTGGACGACGGCATGCAGCGCGAGGATGCGGTGAAGGACATCGGCTCGCTGCTCGCCTGGATCGGCGTGCAGCCGGGCTTCGACCGGGAGCGCTTGTTCGTCATGGGCGGCTCCTACGGCGGCTACATGTCGCTCGCCTCGCTCGCCGCCTACAGCGACCGGCTGCGCGGCGCGGTGGACGTGGTGGGCATCAGCAACTTCGTCACGTTCCTCAACAACACCTCGGCCTATCGCCGCGACCTGCGACGCGTGGAGTACGGCGACGAGCGTGATCCGCGCATGAAGGCGTTCCTCTCGCGCATTTCTCCGCTCAACAACGTGTCGGCCATGCGCCGTCCGCTGCTGGTGGTGCAGGGGCTGAACGACCCGCGCGTTCCTGCCACGGAATCCGAGCAGATGGTCTCCGTGCTGCGGGGCAAAGGCGGTGAAGTGTGGTATCTCGCAGCGAAGGACGAGGGCCACGGCTTCCGGAAGAAATCCAACCGCGACGCCTACCTCGAGACGGTGGCGATGTTCTTCGAGCGGCTCGCCAAGCGCTGACTACAAATACAGGGCGTCCTGGAGCCGGCGTGGCGGCGGGACGGATCACGGTTCGGCGGCCGGGGCTTCGCCGAAACAACCGCGGCAACCCCGGAATTGTAGAGCCTGTCGTTAGATTTCCGAGGTTAATTCCTGTCCATCGCGCACGCTGCTGTTCGAGACCCTTCACCTCGCCGTCGGCTGGCTCGAGATCGACTGGCTTTCCTGCTGAATACTAAATTCCTTCCAAACAGGGATTATCTTTGTCCATTCTCGTGCAGATCGCTGCCACAGGGGCTTTACCGCTGACTTCAATACAGGATTCTGAACGAGGAAAGTTTTCAGGAAATACCGCCAGGCACTCCCGCCCTCCTTTCTGCGATAGATAGAGCACGGCTTCAAAGCCGGCGTCCCGCACGAACCGCCCAAACAGTTGACTGGCCGCTGGGATGCCCGACATCTGCGGCTCGGTACGCCATGAGCTCGGCGCCGCGACAAGCCTTTTCCAGAGATCCTCCGTTTTTCTCAACAGGGGACGGTGCGGCAAGCGCATGGCGCTCGCATAGCGACGTGTGTCGGTCGACACCTCAAACCGCGAGATGATCTTGAGAAATGGCTTCAGATTGCCTGGAGTCCTGGCATCGAATACCTGCTCGACACGACCTCGCAACGAGAATGTCGTGAATGAAGCCGTGCTGCGTAACGCCAGATCGCCGCGAGTCATCCTTCCAAAGGATGATGCAAGCGGGCCTCCGAAATACTCACGGTATGCGGTGTCTTCATCGCATGCAATATATAGCGATGGAAACGCCTGCCCGCGCGCCCGATCGAGCTCTCGTCCTATATTGAAACGCTGGCCGATACCTTTGATGCTGCCTGCTGGAGACAGCGGGGTCATGCTCCACTGCCAATCGGTCACTCGTACCCATTGATCGACGCCAATGGGTTCTGGCGGCATGGTTCGAAGTGCCGCGCACAGCGCATCGTAGTTCTTGACTCGTTGCCGCTCTAGATCAAAGTAGACCCGATCCGCGTAGGTCTGCATCTCGATCGTTCGAGTGTTCCAGAACTCGAGGTCGCGCTCGGAAAACTGATCGAGTACGTAAGTTTTCGATCGCGGTGGAGGTTTGCGTTTTTTGAGACGAGAAGATCGGGCTCGCGCCATGTACGCCGATCCCTGGAGTCAATAGAGTGCGCAAGAATAGCGCATCATCGACCGATCAACGAGTGTTTGACTTTGCAGCCTTCTCGGCTTCTCGCGCCTCGAGCACGAAATTAAGCAACCGAATGTAACGACCGGCTCGCAGCATGATTCGTGGCGAGACATTCCCTAACATGGGATTGGCCAACTCGAACCACAAAGCTACTTTTTGTGCATCGCCACCGAAGAACTCGGCGACGAGATTTGCAATGTTGGCATATTCGCGAAGCCGTTCTGCGACCGGCACCGGTATGTGATCGTCAAAGCGGACAGAAGACTTGGCGACTTTTCCGAGTTTCCCCAGGTCAGCCTTCGTGAGCTGAATCAGATCGGCGATTCGCTTGTAATCCGGGATTCCTCCTGGACTCAGATTCAGGAGATCGCGCTGGGCGATGTGGGACGTAAGAGATTGGGTGGCTTGCACGGTAAAATCCTACCATGAGTTAACCATGGTTTTACCACGATTTTCACATTAGCAGGGACAGCGATCACGCAATTTTGCGCACTTCGTCGAGTCGCCGAACACTCTAGCTCTTCAGGGTACGAGCCGTTAGGCACCTAAATTCACGGCGGAAAGAGAGGGACTCAAAACCATTTGTAACCCTATGATTCCTGAGGGTCTTTGTAGAGAAGTGCAGAGTCCTGCAGCAACCTGCTGTAGCGCAGTAGAGGCGGCCCGACCATTGAGCAAGGGCGTTAACTGGTATTGCGCCGCTAAGGTAACGATATTCACGCGCTGAAGATCGCTGCCTTAAGGGCGGCCATGCCATGTCCAGCCACGCATTGCCTCCCCATCGGACGTTGGAGCGGAGCGAGAAGTAGCGGTTAGAACGATCCAGGAATGGAACGATCGGAACTCCCCAGACCGGCAAGTGGTGTTTCTACCGCTTCAGTGGACCGGAGTTGCCGAGACCGGTGCAATAGAGGAGATCGAATGCGTAACGCCCTGATCTTCATCAGGCCTCGGAAGGATTATTGGAACGGGAGGGACTCAAACCTTCGAGGACACCAATAACAGGAGGTGTTTTTGATGAGCCTCCAAAGATGGATTCACGGCGTCCTCCCAAAGGGTTTTACACCGCAGGCCTTCCCACACTTCGGCGAACGCCAAACCCCAACGGGTTTCAGTGCCCGGCTTTGACCCCAAGCCGAGTGCTGGGCCGCTCTTCCGTCTTCAACGCCGGCTGCTGCTGCGAGTAATACTGCGAGAGCTCGTGGATCTGCTGGTCGCTCAACTGCTCCGCGAAGGTCTTCATGATCGGGTTCTTGCGCCCGCCCTTCTTGTATTCCGTGAGCGCGCGCGCGAGGTAGTCCGCGTGCTGGCCGGACAGCGAGGGATACATCCCGGTGATGCCCACGCCATCCTGCCCGTGGCAGGCCACGCAAACCTGCGCCGCCTCGGGCGCCTTGCCGACCGGCGTCGCGCCCGGCTTCAGCGGCTCGGCGGAGAAATAGGCGGCGATGTCTTTCATGTCCTGGTCCGAGAGGGACGAGGCCTGGGAGTGCATGGTGAGGTGCGAGCGGTCGCCGCTGCGGTAACCCTGCAGGGCGCTCACGATGTACTCGGGATGCTGCCCCTCGAGCTTCGGAACGCTGTAGTTGGGGTAGGCATTCTTGTAGTTGGGGATGCCGTGGCAGCCCAGGCAGGTGTTGGAGAGGGCCTTGCCGCGGGCCGCATCCCCCTGCTCCTGGGCGAAGAGCCCGGGGCTCGAGAGCAGCGCCAGTGCCGCGAACGTGCTCAGCGTGGCCTTGTGCACGCCCAACTGCCGGTGAGACCTCATGATTTCCGCTCCAAACCCCTTGCAAAACGGGGCCGAATCTTACGGACTCGCTCCCGCAATTGCCACAATGACGGACCGGTCACGTTCCCGCTCGAAATCCCCGACGCGCAGGGGTGCCGGCCCGCTCTTCGGCGTATTATGACGGGCCCCAAGTCCCGGGCCGTGGAGTAGACGATGGGTTCTTTCAGTATCTGGCACTGGCTGATCGTGCTCGCCATCGTGGCGCTCGTCTTCGGCACCAAGAAGCTCGGCAGCATCGGGTCGGACCTCGGCTCGGCCATCCGCGGCTTCAAGAAGGCCATGAACGAGGGCGACAAGGAGGAGGAGAAGCTCCGCCAGCAGCTGCGGCACGACGCGAACGACGCGGATTTCTCCGATACGGCGCGCAAGCGGGAGGCCGGCGAGCACGACCGCAAGGCCTGATCCGGCCCCGCCATGTTCGAGGTCGGCTTCAGCGAGCTGCTGGTCATCTTCGCGCTGGCCCTGGTCGTCCTGGGGCCCGAACGGCTGCCGAAGCTCGCTGCGCAGGTCGGCCGCTGGATCGGCCGGGCGCGGGCCATGGCCCGCCAGTTCCGCGAGCAGCTCGAGGCCGAGGCGAGCGCCATCGACGCTGCCGCCAATGCCCAGCCTCAGCGGAATTCCACCGAATCCCCTCAGCCGCCGCCGTCGTATGCCGCGGCCGACGCCGCTTCAGGCGGCGAGTCCTCGCCTGCCGCCAGCCCTGCCGATCCGGCGGACACTGCCACCGAGCAAGAGACCACCTCCAGTACCGTGAGCATGCCCTCCGAGCCTTCACAACCCGAGCCGTCCCGTGAGCAGCGAGGAGGGTGAGACACTCGCATCCGGCACGCTGATCTCGCATCTGCTCGAGCTGCGGGACCGGCTGATCCGTTCGCTCATCGCGGTGATCGTGGTGTTCCTGCCGTGTGCGTTCTACAAGAACGAGATCTTCACGACCGTCGCGCAGCCGCTGCTCGACAAGCTGCCGAAGGGCGGCACGCTCATCGCCACCGGCGTCATCTCACCGTTCATGACGCCCTTCAAGCTCGCCTTCTTCATGGCGGTGTTCCTCGCCATGCCCTACATCCTCTACCAGGTGTGGGCCTTCGTCGCTCCCGGGCTGTACCGCAAGGAGAAGCGCTTCGCCGTGCCGCTGGTGGTCTCCTCGGTGCTGCTGTTCTACGCCGGCGTGGCCTTCGCCTACTTCGCGGTGTTCCCGGTGATGTTCTCTTTCTTCGCGCACACCACGCCGAAAGGCGTCTCGCTGATGACGGACATCACCAATTACATGGACTTCGTGCTCGCGATGTTCCTCGCGTTCGGCGCCGCGTTCGAGGTGCCGGTGGCGGTGGTGCTGCTGGTTGTCACGGGGCTCGTGAGCGTCGAGAAGCTCAAAGCGAGCCGCGGCTACGTGCTCATCGGCGTGTTCGTGATAGCGGCCATCCTCACCCCGCCAGATGCCGTCTCCCAGTGCATCATGGCCATCCCGATGTACCTGCTCTACGAGGGCGGCCTGCTGATGGCGCGCATCCTGGCTCGCCGATAAGATGAGTCACCGCACCGGCACGGTGCAACAACAAGTGGGGCCTCCCTCGATGGCGAATTCCACGAGCACCGCAGCCGCATCCCCGGACTCCTTCCCTACGCTGCTCGGGCATCCGCGGCCGCTGTGGATGCTCTTCATGTCCGAATTCTGGGAGCGCTTCGCGTTCTACGGCATCCGCTGGGCGCTGGTGCTCTACATCGTCGCGCAATTCCATGGCGGCGACGCTGCGGGCCAGGCGCCCGCGAACTTCACCTACGGCTCGTATCTCGCCCTGGTGTACGGCGCCGCGATATTCGGCGGCTACATCGCGGACCGCGTGCTCGGCTATCAGCGCACCATCCTGGTGGGCGCGGCGTTCATGGCCGCGGGCCTGTTCATGATCGCCGTCCCCTCGCCCGAGGTCTTCAAGCTCGGGCTGTCGACCGTCATCGTGGGCAACGGGATGTTCAAGCCCAACATCTCGACGATGGTCGGCAAGCTCTACACGGCGGCCGATCCGCGCCGCGACAGCGGCTTCACCATCTTCTACATGGGCATCAACCTCGGCGCCTTCGTGTCGCCCATCGTGACGCAATGGCTGGCGGAGCGGATCTTCGGCACGCAGGCGATGCCGAGCTACCAGTACGTCTTCATCGCCTCGGGCGTCGGCATGCTGCTCAGCCTGCTCTGGTTCCATTTCGGCCGCCGCCAGCTGCGCGGCATCGGCGCGCCGCTGCCGGAAGCCCCCGGCATGCAGCGCGTCGGTTACGTCGTCGTCGGCTCGCTGCTCGCCATTCCGGTGGTGTATCTGCTCTTCACACTGGGCGCCGCGACGCTCCAGTGGACGCTCAGCGTACTGTTCGTGGGGCTCGCCGTGGTCCTGCTCGCCGAAGGCATCCGCGAAGGCAAGGTATCGCGCGACAAGACCGTGGCGATGCTCATCATCTTCGCCTTCAACGTGATGTTCTGGATGTTCTTCGAGCAGGCGGGCAGCTCGTTCAACTTCCTCGCCGACCAGATCGTCGACCGCGACCTCTTCGGCCCCGGGGGCTTCGTGTTCCCCACCGCATGGTTCCAGACGGTCAACTCGCTCGCCATCATCACGCTCGCGCCGGTGGTCGCCTGGGTCTGGCTGCTCATGGGCCGCGCCAATCCCTCCATCCCGCGCAAGTTCGGCCTGGGCCTGGTGTTCAACGGCTTCGCGTTCCTGGTGCTCATGTATGCGCTGTCGAGCCTGGTCGACGAGCTGGGCAGGATCCCGTTCTGGACGCTGTTCTGCGTGTACGTCCTGCAGTCGATCGGCGAGCTGTGCCTCTCGCCCATCGGCCTCTCCATGGTGACCAAGCTCGCGCCCACGCGGCTCGTGGGCTTCGGCATGGGCGGCTGGTTCCTCTCCATCGGCATCGGCAACAACCTCTCGGGCATCTTCGCCGGCTGGGTGAGCGGCGAGACCGGCATGACCACCCAGTCCGCGTTGAGCGGCTACACCTTCGGTTTCTGGTCGCTGATCGGCGCGGGCATACTGCTGCTGCTGCTCGCGCCTTTGATCAATCGGCTCATGCACGGAGTGAAATAGATGCGCGCGCTCGCGTCCTTCGTCGCCTGCGCGCTCGCCATCACACTCCCGGGTTGCTCGAATCCGCCCGCACCACAGACCGCGAAGACGGAGAGCGCGGACGAGTTCGTCGCGCGCGTCGACCGGCGCCTGATCGATCTCGCCATCGAGGCGAACGCCGCAGGGTGGACGCAGGCCACGTACATCACGCCGGACACGCAAATCCTCAGCGCCCGCGCCAACGACCGGTATCTCGCTTTCGTCAGCGAGGCCGCCGAGGAAGCCAAGCGCTACGAAGGTCAGCAGCTTTCGCCGGCGACGGCGCGATCCATCGCACTGCTGAAGGTGAGCGTGTCCGCGCCGGCGCCGCGGGACCCGGCCAAGCGCGCCCGGCTCACCGAGCTCGGCGCCCGGCTCGAAGCAGCGTACGGCGAGGCGAAATACTGCCCGGCCGGGAAAGGGCCGGAGGCCTGCCGCAATCTCGACCAGCTCTCCGAGACGCTCGCGAGCAGCCGCAACTACGACGAGCTCACCGAAGCCTGGAAAGGCTGGCACGACATCGGTGCGCCGATGCGCGAGCCTTACACGGAGTTCGCGGCGCTCGCCAACGAAGGCGCACGCGAGCTCGGCTTCAAGGACCTCGGCGTCATGTGGCGGGCCGGCTACGACATGTCGCCCGCGCAGTTCGACCAGGAGTCCGAGCGCCTGTGGCAGCAGGTGAAGCCGCTCTATGACCAGCTGCACTGCCACGCGCGCGCCCAGCTCGCGAAGCGATACGGAGGGCAGCGCGTGCCGGCCGGCAAGCCGATCCCCGCCCAGCTCTTCGGCAACATGTGGGCGCAGCAGTGGAACAGGATCTACGACGACGTGCTGAAGCCGTATCCGGCCGCCAGCATCGAGAGCGCCGACCGGCGCCTCCAGTCCCAAAAATGGGACGCCGGGCGGATGACGCGCTCGGCCGAGAGCTTCTACACCTCGCTCGGCTTCCCGAAGCTGCCGGAGAGCTTCTGGGAGCGCTCCATGCTGACGCGCCCGCGCGACCGCGAAGTCGTGTGCCACGCGAGCGCCTGGGACATGAATGCACGGCCCGGCGACGACGACGTACGCATCAAGATGTGCATGCGGCCGGCCGAGGAGGATCTCTTCACGATCTACCACGAGCTCGGGCACGTCTATTACTACCTCATGTACACGCGCCAGCCGTATCTCTTCCAGACTGGCGCGAACGACGGGTTCCATGAGGCCATCGGCGACACCGTGAACCTTTCGGTAACGCCCGCATACCTGGCGGGCATCGGCCTCGTAGGCAGCGTGAAGCCGAGCCGGGAGGCGGTGATCAACCAGCAGATGAAGGTGGCGCTCGAGAAGATCGCCTTCCTGCCTTTCGGCCGGCTCATCGACCAGTGGCGCTGGCGGGTGTTCTCCGGCGAGATCACGCCCGATCGCTACAACACCTCGTGGTGGGAGCTGCGGCGGCGCTATCAGGGCATCGCGCCGCCGGTGCCGCGCAGCGAGGCGGATTTCGACCCGGGCGCGAAGTACCACATCCCGGGCAACACGCCTTACACCCGGTACTTCCTGTCCTTCATCCTGCAGTTCCAGTTCCACAAGGCGCTGTGCGAGGCCGCCGGCTTCAAAGGTCCGCTGCACGAGTGCTCGGTGTACGGCAACGCGGAGGCCGGCCGGCGCTTCGCCGAGATGCTGGCCGCGGGCGCGGGCACCGGCCGTGGCAGGACACCCTGGAGAAGCTCGCGGGCACGCGACAGATCGACGCCTCGGCGATCATCGAGTATTTCCAGCCGCTCATGGGCTGGCTGCAGCAGCAGAACCAGGGCAGGACCTGCGGGTGGGAATAGTCGGCGCGGCATGAGGTAGGAGCTTGCGCCTGCTGCTCATCGAGGACGATCCGGAAGCGGCCACGCTGCTTTGCAGGAGCCTGCGCGAAAGTGGCCAGGTGCAGCACGCCGCAGAAGGATGTGAAGGTCTGGCGCGCGCCACCGAGGGCGGCTACGACGTCATCATCACGGATCGCATGCTCCCACAGCTCGACGGGCTCGCCATCGTGCAGTCGCTGCGCCAGCAGGGGAATCGAACGCCGATCCTGGTGTTGAGCGCACTGGGCACCGTGGAGGATCGCGTGCACGGCCTGAAGGCTGGTGGAGACGACTATCTCGCCAAACCGTTCGCGCTTCGCCGAGCTGCTCGCCAGAGTGGAAGCGCTCGCACGACGCCATGCGCAGGAACGCCGAGCGCCACGACTGCGCGCGTGGATCTCGAGCTCGACCTCCTGTCGCGGAAAGTGACCCGAGGCGGCCAGGCCATCGATCTCACGGCGCGCGAATTCAATCTGCTCGAGTTCCTGGTGCGGCGCGCCGGCCAGGTGGTCACGCGCACGATGCTCCTCGAAGGCGTGTGGGATCTGCAATTCGACCCGCAAACCAATCTCGTCGAGGTGCACATCAGCCGGTTGCGGCGCGCGTTGGACAGGGACTTCGGCAAGCCGCTCAACCACACCGAGCGCGGCGCAGGTTACGTCGTCCGCGAGCCGGTGTGAGCAACCCGCGGAGACTGTCGGACCCGCTGCGCACCAGCACGTTCCGGCTTTCGCTCGCCTACAGCCTGCTGTTCACCGTCGGCGTCGGCATCCTGCTTGGAGCGATCTATCTCGTCGCCGCGCGCGTGCTGCAGAGCCAGTCCGATACGGCGATCCTCCTGGAGCTCGGCGCACTGTCCGGTCAGCACGTGCAAGCGGGCGACCCCGGCGTGGTCGCCTCCATCGATCGGCTGCGCGCGGGCTGGGACCGCACCGGCGCGATATACCTCCTCGTGGATCGCGGCTTCACCCGACGCGCCGGGAACCTGGACGCCTGGCCGTTCACGGGCGTGCCGGAGAAATCCTGGGTGGAGTTCACCGCGAGCCGCACCGGACAGTCGTCACGTCACCCGATTCGAGCCCACATCGTGAAGCTGGCCGACGGTTATCTGCTCGTCGGCACCGACATCACCCAGTGGCGACGATTCCAGCGCACCTTTCGCCTCGCCACGCTCTGGGGAATCGGCTCCACCGCCCTGCTGGGGATCCTGCTGGGGCTGTGGTTGAGCGGGCGATTGATGTCCCGCGTACGCGCGATCTCGCTCGAATGCGAACGCATCATGGCGGGCGATCTCTCGCGCCGCCTGCCGCTCTCGCCCGCGCGGGACGAGCTCGATGCGCTGTCCGAAGCGGTGAACCGCATGCTCGCACGTCTCGACGAGCAAACCGGGGTGCTGCGTGCCACCTTCGACAGCGCTGCGCACGACCTGCGGGGGCCGCTTTCACGTCTGCGCGGGCGGCTCGAAGAATTGCTGCGGGCGGCAAAGCTCGATGAAGCGGGCGGCCTGAGCCTCGAGAAAGCACTGCAGGACATCGATGCAGTGCAGAAGACGCTGGCCACGTTGCTGCAGATCGCGCAAGCCGAAGCGCGAGCTCCTTTGCACGACGAGAGCAGAATCGATCTGGGCGCACTGGCGCAGGAAATCGGCACGCTCTACGAGCCCGTGGCGCGGGAACGGGGCA
This sequence comes from Steroidobacteraceae bacterium, assembly GCA_044225565.1. Taxonomy (GTDB): domain Bacteria; phylum Pseudomonadota; class Gammaproteobacteria; order Steroidobacterales; family Steroidobacteraceae; genus CAVXAE01. The sequence continues at coordinate 48,685 of JBGAIL010000009.1, forward strand.
TGGCACTGAGCATCGACGCGCAAGCTGCGTTCGTGAAAGGAAGCCGGCAGCTGCTCGCGCAACTGGTCTCGAATCTGATCGAGAACGCGCTCGAGCATGCGGCGGACGGACGGCGAATCGAGCTGACCGTGCGCGGCGCGCACTCTCATACCGAGTTGATCCTGGCGGATCGGGGAAAGGGCATTCCACCGCAGGATCGCGAGCGCGCGCTGCGCCCGTTCGTACGCCTCCGGCAAGCGCCCTCCCGAGGCAGCGGACTCGGATTGAGCCTCGTCGCCGCGATCGTACGGCTGCACGCCGGGCAGTTGGCACTCGAGGACAACGCTCCGGGGCTGCGGGTCATCGCCACCTTTCCGGCATGACAGCCGGATGCGGCAGCGGCGCGCGGTGATTCTTAATGTCCGCGGGTTGAGCTACAGTCCCTCGCAACTCAACGGCGTGCGAGGCGACCATGGCCCACTCCTCCTCCGCGGCACCGCAGCTGACGGTTCGCGCCATCCTCCTCGCCATCGTGCTCGCCATGATCCTGGCGGCGGCGAATGCCTATCTAGGGCTCTTCGCCGGCCTCACCATCGCCTCCGCCATTCCCGCCGCAGTGGTCTCCATGGCGCTGCTCCGCGTGCTCGGTGGCGGCGGCATCCTCGAGAACAACATCGTCTCGACGGGCGCCTCGGCGGGCACGTCCATCGCCTCGGGAGTCATCTTCACGTTGCCGGCGCTCGTGTTCATGGGAGCATGGAAGGAATTCCAGTACGGCTGGGTGCTCGCCATCGCCGGCCTGGGCGGTCTGCTCGGCCTGCTCTTCTCCGTGCCGCTGCGCCGCTCGCTCATCGTGGAGCAGCAGATGGGCTTTCCCGAAGGCCAGGCTGCGGCCGAAGTGCTCAGGGCCGGCGAGAACCCGTCGCTCGGCGTGAAGCTGCTGGCCACGGCCGCGACCGCCGGCGGCGTGGTGAAGTTCCTCGCAGGGAGCGGGCTGCGCCTGATCCCGGACGTGGCGCAATCCGCAGGCTACGTCGGCAAGAGCATCTTCTACGTGGGCACGAATCTCTCGCCCGCACTGCTCGGCGTGGGCTACATCGTCGGCCTCAATATCGGTACGGTGATGCTGCTCGGTGGCCTCATCGCGTGGGACGTCGGCATCCCCGTGTACTCGGCGTGGTTCCTGGACGGCAATCCGCAGCTCGCCGCACAGGTGGCGACGCTCTCGCCGCTGGACGCGGCGGCAACGCTGCG